>JAUXQB010000100.1 GCA_030685215.1 Actinomycetota bacterium | reverse complement strand
GTGTTGATGCCGGTCATGAAGTGACCCTTGGCGGCATCGCCACCGGGTGCGCAGTACCAGAAGTGCGTCGACACCTGGTAGTTCTCGACCAGGCGGCGGGTGGTGGCGGGACTTCCACAGTTGTGGTCGTGGTCGCCGTTGAACGTCTGCATGGGGGCGCCGTTCACCACGTTGTCGCCGAACGCGATGTGCTTGACCAGCCGGTTCATGCCGGTGGGGCTGGAGAAGTCCTCCGACCACAGCACCGTGCCCATCGGGGGCAACCCGACCGGCGGCGGCTCCGGCGCAGGGGTCAGCGTGCCGACACCGGTGGGCGCCGTGCGGGCAGGGCCACCGGTGCTCCAGCCGACCGCGTCGACGACGATGTTCGTGCGTGCGTTGTACTGGCTCGACTGGTACCGGATGCAGATGGTGCCGGCGGTGACGGCCAGCTTGACCAGCCCGAGGTTCGAGCGGCGGGCGCCGGGCCAGGTGTTGATGGTGGAGGTGGTGGGCGCCGGTTGATCGCACGGCCAGGCGGTGACGAAGCCGTCGGTGGTCGGGTCGATGATGGTGAGGGTGACCACCACGGAGTCGGCGTCGTTGGGCACGCCACCGCGGCCGGCGACGCGAAGGTTGATGATGTCGCCCGATTCGGCGGCTCCGCTGGGCCACTGCGACGTGTTCCGGGTGTCGAGCAGGCGTGAGGGTGAGGCAACTCGCAGCGCACCCTGCCCCGTCGAGTAGCCGTACGCATCGACGACGAGCGCCACCTCTGTGCTCGCCCGTACGCAGACATCGCCCTGGCCGAGCCCGACGAGCGAGAGGTTCGCCACGGTCTCGAACGCCGAGAAGGTGACGGTGGAGCTGGTGGAGGGCTGCCCGCACGGGTAGGCGACCAACCAGCCGGCAGTGGAGGGGCCGACGACGGTGAGGTTGAGTGCGACGAACGTGGCCTGGGCGCTGATGCCCTCGCGACCGGCGACCGGCACCCGGCGTTCCACGTCGGCATCCAGCGAGTCGCCGGAGGTGCGCGTGTCGAGGAGTCGGCCCGGCACCGTGCCGGTGAAGTCGCTCTGGCCCACGAACCAGCCGGTGAGGTCGGCCACCAGGTGCACGGGCGAGCTGGTCGACATGCACACGCCGGCGCTGTCGTACTTGAGGATGACGGCGTTCGCCGCCGTGCGGTTCGCCGGGAAGTTGACGACCGAGGTCTCGGGGGTGGGATCGCTGCACGACCATGCCTTCACCCAGCCGGCGCTGTCGCCGTTGGTGGCGGTGAGGTTGAGCACGACAGCGGATGCGCCGGCGCTGGCAGCCGGCGCGATGGCGACGCGGACGACAGCACCGGGCGAGACCATGCCGCTGGTGCCGCCGATGCCGTTGCGCGTGTCGAGCACGCGAGTGGGCTGCACGGCGGCGACGACGGCAGCTGACGCCGTGGCCGGCACGAGCACGCTGGCGCCGGTGAGCGCGGACGCCGCGAGCAACAGCGACAGCACGGTGCGGAATCTGGTCATGGGAGAGCCTTTCGGTCAGCGGCCGGGGGAGCCGTTGATTGCGATTGCGTGTCAGCTTATGGACATTTCTTACGATTGTATGACGAACACTTCGTGAACTCGTGGATACGACACAGCGACAGCGGGAAGGGTTTCCTCGGTCGCCGGTCCCACCGTTGCGAGTCCGGAGCATCCCTCGAATGCACCGGGCACGATGTGGTTATCGGCCGACTGTGCGCGATCTTGACACTTTCCAGACGACCCGAGCCAGAAAAGGTGACGGGCCCACCGGCGCACCGCCGAGTGAGGCGTCGCCCGGTGCCCTATCGTGACGTCCGATGGTCTGCTGCTCCCTGCGTCACTTCGCGCCCCGACGAAGTGGGCTGCTTCCCCGATCGCGGGGCGTCGTGCTCGGCACGCTGCTCCTCGTCAGCGCATGCGGCGGCGGTTCCGACGGCGGCAAGGTCACGGGCGCCACCACCACCTACGCCAACGACGACATCACCTCCACCGTCACCATCTCGTCGTTCAGCGCCGAACCGAACACGATCGTCGAGGGCTCGTCGGCACTGCTGTCGTGGGAGGTGAGCAATCCGAGCGCAGCGTTGAAGATCACCCCGGTCAGCGACGTGGTCACCGGCACCTCGTTGACGGTGTCGCCGGTCGTCACCACCACCTACACGCTCACCGCCACCACGCTCGCCAGCATCGCGGTGAAGACGGTCACGGTCGTCGTCACCCCGGCGCTCGGTCCGCCGACCACCCCGGTCGACGACGGCTATGCCGACGACTGGGTCAATGCTGCGGGCAACCTGGAAGGGCTGCCGTCGGACTGCGGCAACCTCTCGTACATGACCGCCTTCCAGGACAGCGACACGGTCATCGCATCGGTCGCCCTGCAGGGACTGTGGGCACTGAGCGGCGCCTCCCCCGAGTGGCAGCGCCTCGGCGCGGGCGGTGGCTCCTCCATCATCAACCGCGGCACCTCCATCGTGCGCGATCCCGCCGACCCGAACACCTACTGGCAGAGCGGCGTGTACACCGGCGGCGGCGTGTACCGCACGAACGACAACGGCGCCACGTTCCAGCAGTTGGGCGACATCACGCACGTCGACCTCGTCAGCGTCGACTTCACCGATCCCGAGCGGCGCACGCTCGTCGCCGGCATCCACGAACAGCCCACCGTCTACAAGTCGACCAACGGCGGGGCGACGTGGCAGCTCATCTCCGAGACCCTGCCCGACGGCGTCGGACACGCCGGCTGGCCCCTCGTCATCGACTCGACGACGTTCCTGGTCGGCAGCCAGAACGGCGACCGGTCGGGCATCTTCCGCACCGACGACGGCGGCGACACCTGGACCACGGTCTCCACCGTCGGCATCTCCGGCGAGCCCCTCGTCGTCGACGGCGCCGTGTACTGGCTGCTCGAGGCCAGCCGCGGTGTGATCAAGTCCGTCGACGGCGGCATCACCTGGACCCGTCTCGCTCGCGGCCCCAACTCGTTCGAGTCGCGGAGCCTGCTGCGGCTGCCCGATGGGCGGCTCGCGTCGATCGGCGACCGGTTCGTCATCGTGTCCGACGACGACGGCGCCACCTGGCGACGGGTCGGCCCGCGCATGCCGTACACCGCCAATGGCCTCGCATACTCGCCGGCACGCAACGCGTTCTTCGCCTGGCGCTTCACGTGCATCTCCGGCGAGGCCAACGCGGTCCCCGCCGACGCGATCATCCGGCTCGACCCTGCACCGCCTCCCGCAGTCGCGGCTCCGTGATCCGGCCAGCCACCACGGTGGCCGCCGGCGTCAGTACGACTCGTAGCCCTTGTTGCCGTACAGCGAGGTGACGAAGCGGTAGGTGGAGTAGGTGAACGGCGCGGCGACGAAGGTGCGCTCGCGCAACTGCCCCGCGCGGCTGGTGTTGAACCAGTTCGGGTAGAAGAGCATCTTGCCGTCGTTCACGGTGAACGGGTCGCCGTCGGGTGCCGACTTCTCGCCGAAGGTGAGCGACATCATCGGCCGCGCCGTGGCGCTCTTGTTCGGCATGCCTCGGTGCCACACCGTGGACCGGCGCACGAGGATGTCGCCCTGCTTCATCGGCAGGCGGGTGGTGAGGCGGTACTTGCGCTGCAGCGCGTACTGCCAGAACTTGTAGAACTGGCGGTGGGTGCCGGGCAGCATGTCGATGGCGCCGTTGACGAGGTCGGTGTCGACCACCGCGATGTTGCAGACGAGGAACTCGTCCATGTAGATGCCATCGATGTGGTAGTGCTGCGCGACGCTGCCGGGCAGGTTGAAGTTGAGGGTGGCCCGTACGGCGTTCGACCGGTCGGGGCGCAGCTGGTCGATGGCGTCGACGAGGCCGTAGTCGGCGATCTCGTCGTAGAAGAACCGTGACGACTCACCCGGGAAGCAGTTGAGGTGGCCGCTGAAGCTGCCGCCACCGTCGAACTTCTCGGATGCCTCGTAGGTGGCGAGGATCTCGTCGGCGAAGGTGGCGACCTTCGACGGGGAGACCACCCCGGGGATGACCGCGTACCCGTCGACGTCGAGTCGTTCCCTGAGCTCGGAGAGATCGAGTGCAGACGCTGTTCTCACGACTTCCCATCCTTCTTCCGCTGTCGCCGGGCTGGTCGCGACGCTACCAGCCGATACACGGATGCCATATCGGCAGCCTGGCGGCGAAGGGTGAGCCGTTCCTCGACGTGCCGGCGGCCGAGTCGCCCCATCTCGCGGCAGCGGGCCTGATCGGCGACCAGCGCGGCGAGGTGTCCGACGAGCGCCTCGTGGTCGCCGGCCGGCGACAGCAGACCGGTCGCACCGTGTTCGACCACCTCCGGCGTGCCCCCGTTGTCGAGCGCGACCACCGGCAGCTCCATCGCCATCGCTTCCGCGTACACGAGGCCGAACGGCTCGTCGTTCGACGGCATCGCGAACAGGTCGGCGGCGGCCATCAGCGCCGGCACGTCGGAGCGGCGACCGGTGAACGTGATGATGTCCTCGACGCCGAGTGCACGCGCTCCGGCGCGGAGCTCGTCGATGTAGCCGCCCTCCATCTCCTGGCCGACGAGCAGCAGCCGAACCTGCGGGTGCAATCGGCGCACGTCGGCGACCGCACGGATGAGCAGGTCGGGGCCCTTCGGCGGGAACAGCCGGCAGACGGTGATGACCACCCGATCGCCGTCGGAGTAGCCGAACTCGGCACGTGCGGCATCGCGGTCGACGCCGGGCACCCAGCGGTCGAGCTCGATCGCGTTGAGCACGACGTGCACGTGGTCTGGTTCTGCCCCACCGTCGACCAGCGTCGACGCCACGAACTCCGACACTGCCACCAGCGCGTCGGCGCGGCGCATCGACCACTGCAGTGAACGCCCCATCCACTCCGCGCTGTACGCGACGTGCGAGTGCACGATGAGGCGCGCACCGGTGAGTCGGGCGAGCACCACACAGGCAAGTGCGTCGCGGGGCCGATCGGTGGTGTGCAACACCTGGATGCGATGGCGCCGCACGTATCGGGCGAGGCGCGCCATGCTGAGGATCGCGGGAAAGACTCCGAAGAGTGCCAGCACGCGACCCATGGTGGATCGCCGGTACAGCTCCGGACCGAAGTTGACGGGCACCAGCTCGATGCCGGCGATGCCCCGCAACGCTGCGTACGTGGGGGTGGGCGCGTCGGGCGCGCCCGTGGCGCACGCGACGTGCAACCCGTGCGTGGACCGGTCGAGTGTGGCGATGATCTGCACCTGCACCCAGGTGTCGGCTCCCAGCGGCGGCTGGGTGGCGGTGTGCACGAACAGCACGCGCATCTCGTCCGTCGAGGATTCGTCGCCCACCACCATCGGCCCGATGGTACCGGGTGGGGTGTGCGACGGGGCCGACGCGGCACCACCTGACCACGTGGGTCAGGTGGTGCGCAGTGTGAGCACGACGTGCGGCGTGTCGCCGTCGTCGAGCTGCTCGGCGGTACGGACCGCCTGCTTGACGGGCACCACGTAGCTGCCGTCCTTGGGGAACAACGAGGTGGCCCACGTCGTGCGCCCGATCCGGGCGGTGACGGGGAGCATGCCCCAGCCGTAGCTGGCGAACACCCACTCGTCCGCGAGGATCGATCGCTCCGGCTCGGGCACCGTGATGAAGTAGAACGGCGCGGGTCCTCGCCAGAACCAGATCTCGCCCGTGAACTCGACCTTCATCCCTCAGTCCGTCTCCTCGCTCGACGGACGAGAGTAGTCAGCCGGCCGAGCAGTCAGGACGGATTGACGGTGGCCTCGATCGCGTCCGGGGCCGCGCTGCGCTGGCCGATCTGCACCTTGCGCGGCTTGGCCTGCTCGGCCACCGGGATGCGCAGCGTGAGCACACCGTCGTGCAGGTCGGCTTCGAGGTGCTCGAGGTCGAGACCGTCGCCGAGCTCGATCTGACGGCGGAAGGTGCCGCGATAGCGCTCGCCGAAGTACGGCTGATCGGCTTCCTGGCGCTGCCACGAGCGTTCGGCCGCGACGGTGAGGACGTTGCGTTCGACGGTGATGTCGAGGTTCTCCTCCTTCACGCCCGGCAGGTCGATGTGCACCCACACGTCGCTGCCACGGCGGAACGCATCCATCGGCATGATGCCGCCGGCGAGCTGCGGTCGACCGGACAGCCGGTTGAAGAGCGTGTCGAAATCGCGGAACGGATCGGTCTTGGTGATCATGTCAACTCTCCTTCTGCTGTCGTGAATTGCTGTCGTGAATTGCTGTCGTGCTGTGCTGGGTGTCGGTCCCGAAAGGGTGGGACCGGTCAACATAATATGCGCGGTTATGTTGAGTGTCAACCTTCCCTGACGCTGCGATTATGTTGACATCGACGGTTCGGATTGGCATCATGCCCACATGCCCGCGCCATCGAGAACGCGCCAGCTCGCCGTGCAGCAGCAGATCGTCGACGCGTGGCTGAGTGCGTTGGAGTCACCGAACACCCGCGCTGCGTACCGATCCGACCTGGCGTCGTTCGGGCGTTGGTGCGTGCAGCAGGGGGCCATCCCGCTCACCGCCGACACCACCACGCTCGTCGCGTTCCACGCCGCCCGCGAGCAGGCCGGCGACAGCGCCGCCACCATCCGCCGGAAGTGGTCGGCCCTGTCGTCGTTCTACGACTTCGCAGTGCGCAGCGAGGCTGCTGCGCACAACCCCACGCTCGGCACCGACCGCCCACCCGTGGCCACCGGGGCACGGAGCCCGACGTTGCGACTCACGCCGCAGGCCGTCGACGGCTACCGCGCGCTCGCAGCCGCGCTCGACCCGCGCCTCGAGGCGCTGGTCGAGCTGCTCGTGATCGACGGGCTGAAGGTCAGCGAGGCGCTGGCGCTCGACGTCGACGACGTGCGCGGCCGCCACCCCACCACCACCATCATCGTGCGTCGGCGCGGCGAACAGCATCGCGTCCGGATCGATGCCGGCACCGCGCGGGCGGTGCGCCGATGCGCCGCCGACCGCCGCGACGGCCCGCTGTTCACCAACAGTCGCTCCACATCGACCGGTCACCCCGAGCGCCTCACTCGCTTCGGCGCCGACCACCTCATCCGCCAACTCACCGGCGACGGCGAGGAACGGGTCACCGCCAACGCGTTGCGCCGCTACCACATCACTCGGCACGCGCACTCGGCGCCGCTCGAGGAGATTCGCGACCGCGCCGGCCTCGCCGACGTGCGCAGTGTGCGGCGCTACCTCGGCGACCAGGACTGACGCCCTCGAGAGTTTCCGATCCGCCGACGACGGGTACCGCAGCACGCAGCGGGCCCGACCAGGAGACCACCAACATGCGCAGATCACTCATCGCCCTGCTGGCCATCTCGTCGGTCATCGGCGTCGCGTGCGGCGACGACGACACCGATGTCGAGAACCCCGAGGTGCCCGGCGTGACCGACGGGATGACGACCGATCCTCTGATGACCGATCCGATCACGCCCACCACCGAAGGCGGCTGACGCACGAAGCCCGGCGGTCGGGACCGTGAGGTCCCGACCGCCCGTTTCACGCCGTCGCGATGGGTGCGACGGCCGCCGACCAACCCCGCATCGCGAGGACGACGAGGCTCAAGGCGCGCACCGTTGCTGTCGATGACTCAGGTGCCGCGAGCCTGCCGACTTCTCCGTCCCCGAGTTGCAGTTCGATGACGGAATCATGACGGAATCATTACGGTTTGATGACGGTGGGCGCGGATGAACTGCTGACCCGGGTGCTGTGCGGCTCGGGCGGAGAGGAACCCCATGTCGCCCACAGTCGTACTCAGGCGTCGCCTCGGCGTCGTGCTCGCCGGCGTGATGCTGGCGCTCGCCGTCCCGTTCGTCGCCCTGAACGGACCGGTCACGACGGTCGCGGCCATCGAGGTGACCGCGGGGCGATTCGTCACCTCCGGCAGGGTCGACCGTCCGATCGCCACGGTCGGACAGTCGGTGGCGGTGATGGCGTCGGTGCGGTCCGATCTCAGCCGCCGCGTGCTCATCGACGTCGAGATCTACGACGCCACGGGACGCAGGGTGCTGCAGCGGGTGTGGTCCAACCAGTCGTTCGCCGCCGGCCAGACGCGGAAGTTCAGCACCTCGTGGCCCACCAAGGGCCTCAGCGCTGGCCCGTACTCGGTCAAGATCGGTGTGTTCTCCACCAGTTGGACGCTGATCCACTGGAACGACCGCGCCGCCGATGTCGCCCTGCGCAGCACGTCGACCGTGACGACACAGCCGGCGACCACGACCACTCCGGCGACCACCGTTCCCGCAACGACAGTGCCGCCGACCACCGCGCCGGCAACGACGGTGCCACCGACCACCGCACCGACCACGACCGCACCGCCGACCACTCTTCCCGCAACGACGGTGCCGCCGACCACCGCACCGCCGACCACGGCGCCGCCCGCGGGCAGGTTCACCACCCTTCCCGTCGGCGCCACCCTGCCGTCGGGTGCCGAGTGCGCCACCCGAGTGCGCGCCGCTGCCGAGATCAGGCCCGAGAACGCGACCGCGAACAACACTCGCGGCAGCCGTGCGGTCGCCAACACCACCACCGGTTGGTCGGGCTGGAACCGCGTCGACGGCGACTTCGCCGGCACCACCGACCAGATCATCCAATGGGCCGCGTGCAAGTGGGGCATCGACGAGGACATCGTGCGCGCACAGGTGGTGAAGGAGTCGTACTGGTACCAGTCGGCCACCGGCGACAACGGTGAGTCGTTCGGTCTCGGCCAGGTGCGCGAGCCGTACCACGCCACGGCGTTCCAGTACTCGGTGAACGCACGCACGTCGTCGGCGTACAACCTCGACTACACGTACGCCTCGTGGCGTGCCTGCTACGAGGGCACGTACACGTGGCTGAACACCGTCGAACGCAACGGCACCTATGCCGCGGGCGACGTGTGGGGCTGCGTCGGCCTGTGGTTCAGCGGGCGTTGGTACGTGAACAACGACGCCTATCTCAACCAGACCGGCGACAGCGTGCGCTGGCACTACACCAACAAGACCTGGCTGACGTCGAGCTTCATCAACGCCTGAGCCGCCGTACAGCGAGGGTCAGTCGTCCGGAGGGCGGGCGATGATCGTGCGCACGACGGCTGCGTCCTTGATCAGCGTCGCACCGAGCCAGATCGGCACGACCTGCCCGAGCGCGAACACCACTCCCAGCACCACCAGCAGCACCTTCGCCTGTCGGGCGCTGGCGCGCAGATCGTCGCGCGAATCGTCGGCCAACACCTGTGCCTGCGAGGTGGTGGTGGCATACCGCTCGAGCAAGGTCGACACCTGGGAGAGCTGTTCGTCGAGCGCGTCGACGTTGGTGGCGAGCGTGGCGAGGTCGTCGGCGATGGCAGCACTCGACGTCTCCAGGCCGTCGATGTCGGTCGACAGGTCGCGCAGTTCCTCGGGCAACGGCTCGATGGCCGCCGACAGCTCGGCGATCGCCTCGTCGAACGGCGTGTCCGGGTCGTAGTCGGGTCCGAACGGCGCCAGCGACACCGTCCGCAGCGCGGCGTCGACCGAGCTCGCCACGCTCTCGATCGTGACCAGCACCGAGCCGACCGCGTCGAGCGCATCGGGCAAGGAGCCGCCGATGAAGTCGGTGCTGCTGCCCAGTGCATCGGTGGTGCTGTCGAGCGAGGCGGTCACGCTCTCGAGCGTGGCCGCGATGCTCGAGACGCCGTCGTCGATCGTCTCGACGATGGTGGTCGTCAGCTCGATGGAGTCCGACACCGCCTGGAGCGCGTCGTTCGTCAGCGCCAGGCTGTCGTCGACGCTCGACTCCACCTGGTCGACCAGGCCCTGGCCGACGAGCACCGCCGCGATGCTCATCACGATGCCGACACAACCCACGCCCACCATGGCCCTGCCGATGGTCGTGCGCGACAGCCTCATCACTCCCTCGCCAGGCTCATCCGGCGGCGAGCACCGATGAGCGCGAGCCCGAACGCTCCCACCCCGAACGCGGCGAGGCCCATCCACAGCTGCCGGTCGATCTCCGCTCCGCGCAGCATCACGTCGCGGAGCATCTGCATCGCGTAGCTGACGGGTAGCAGGTAGCGGATGTACCGCGACGGGCCCTCCAACTGATCGAGCGCGAGGAAGAACCCGCTGAAGAACAGGCTCGCGAGCAGCACGATCATCGTGTACTGCACCGCCTGCGCGTCGGACGCCGAGGCCAGCGAGATCACGAAACCGAGACCGATCGATGCGAACAGCGTGAGCGCGATCACCACGCCGATGTCGGTGATGCCCGACGCGATGGGCACGCCGAGGAGGTTGACCACCAGTGCCATCAGTGCCGCGCCGATCGCTCCGCCGATCACGAGGTACGCGAGGTACTTCCCGAGGAGCGTCTCGGTGGCGTGCACCGGCGCCACACGGTAGACGTCGACGATGCCGAGCTGGCGCTCGCGCACGAACGACAGCGCGCCGAACGCGACGCCGAACTGCTGCAGCATGAGGATGACCGCCGCGGGCGCGTACCAGTCGGTCACACCTTCCACGGAGTCGACGGCGAGCTCGACATCGCTTGCGAACGGCTGCACGAGCACTGCCGAGTCGACCGCGGTCAACTCGTCGTAGTTGGTCGAGATGGTGCCCAGCAGCTCGCGGATTCTCGTCACCTGCTCGGAGGCCTCGCCACTCGACTGCGCGGTGCGGATCTCGTCGATGGACGTGCGCAGCTCGTCGACCGCCTGAGTGACGGTGTCGCTCGCGTCATCGGTCGTCCCGTCGGACGGACCGAGCTCGGCGAGCAGTGCGGTCGACGCTCGCACCGCCAACGACACCTGTCCCGTCGCCTGTTCGAGATCGTCCAGCGCCGCAGCTGTCGCCTCCTCGTCCTGCGAGACCATCGCGTCGTCGAGCGCGTCGACGGCCACGTCGGCCGCTGCGAACACCCCCTCGGCCGGGGTCGCCAGCTCCTGGCCGCCGGCGACCACCGCGGCGAGGATCTGGCCGTTGATCTGCGCGATGCCGAGCTGCGATGCGAAGTTGATGGCGGTCTGCTCGATCGGATCGAGGCGCGTGTGCACGACGGTCACGGTGGCTCGGTCGCCCTGTAGGACGGTCTCGAGCGGGTCGTCGGGGAAGCTGACCAGCAGGTCGACCTCACCGTCGAGCAACTGCCGCCGAGCGAACGCCGGGTCGGTGGTGGCTCCCGCGAACTCGACGTACGACTTGATCTCGTCCGCGTACGACTCGACCTGATCGAGCAGCGGGCTTCCCTCGGGCGCCACGAACAGCGTCCGCATCCGCTCCGGAGTGTCGCGATAGCCGAGCCCGAACGCGGCCATGATCAGGAACGGACCGATCACCATCGTCAGCAGCAGCCGTGGCTGACGCAGCACCTCGACCGCCTCCTTGCGGAGGAACGTCGCGATCTGGAGCGGTCGACGCAGCACGCTCGGGCGCATCACGCCGCGACGCCCGTCGGCTCGACCGGCTGACGGCTCGCCGCATCGTTCTCGATGATGCGAACGAAGATCTCGTCGAACGTCGGCTGCGCCGGCTCGATCGATGCGAAGGTGGTGCCCTCCGCTTCCAGGTACCGACGGAGCGTGTCGACATCGCGCTGATCGTCGGCCACCACGACCGCGAGCCCGGTTTCCGTCGACCTGACCGAGCGCACGAACGGCTGCTCCCGAAGTCGTTGCTTCACGCCGTTGGGAACCCAGCCGTTCTCGAAGTCGAGCGCGATGGGATCGCCACCGAACGCAACTCGCGACAGCTGATCGGACGGCTGCACCGTGATCAGGCGACCCTCGGCCATCACCGCGACGACGTCGCAGGAGACCGCTTCGCCGACGTACTGCGTGGGCACGACGATCGTACGGCCCTGGTCGCGCAGCGAGCGGAAGTGATCCCAGAACCGCTCGCGCAGGATCGGGTCGACGCCGGCCGTCGGCTCGTCGAGGTAGAGCAGCTCCGGATCGTGCACCAGCGTCGCGGCCAACGACAGCCGGCGCTGCATGCCACCGGAACAGTCGGCGAGCTGCTTCGAGCGGTGGTCCGCGAGGTCCACCAGGTCGAGCAGTTCCACGAGTCGGCGGCGACGGCGCCGGACGGGCAGCCCGTACAGCGACGACATGAACGTGAGGTTGCCCCACACGGTCAGGTTGGGGAAGAGGACCGGCAACTGCGGCATGTAGCCGAATCGGCTGCGCTGGCGGCTCGAGAGCGTCACCGGGTCGCGGCCGAAGACGGACACGTCGCCGGAGGTGCGAGCGGTGATGCCGGTGAGCGTGCGCACCAGCGTCGTCTTGCCGCACCCGCTGGGTCCGATGACGCCGAGGATGACCCCGGGAGGGACGGACAGGCTGATGTGGTCGAGTGCCCGCTGGTCGCCGAAGTCCTTGACGAGGTCGGTCGTGCGGATCACCGGATCCGGGTCGTGGTAGCTCACGGGGTCTGCGATACCCCAGGAGGGCCCTCGGCCAAACAGCGGTCGTCGCGGCTCGGAAAGGTTCGCAGCGAGGCTCGGTGGAGATGGTCAAATGGTTCGATGCGCCCTTCCGCACGCCACGTGATGATCGACGTGCTCGGGCCGCTCCGCGTTCGCGACGAGGCCGGCCGCGACCTGACACCATCGGGTCCGCTGCAGCGCCGGTTGCTCGCGGTGCTCGTGCTCCGGCGAGGGCGGGTGGTGTCGGTGGATGCTGCGGTCGAGGCACTGTGGCCCGCGACGCTGCCCGACGATCCCGCAGCAGCGCTGCAGAACCACGTGTCGCGACTCCGCCGCAGCCTGCCCGACGGCACCATCGAATCGCTCGCCGACGGCTACCGGCTCGACCCTGCGCTGGTCGACGTAGACGCCGATCGTCTGGCGAACGATCTCGGGCTCGGCGAGACGGCCGACGGCCACACGATCGCCGAGATCGACGCCGTGCTCGCTCGCTGGAAGGGACCCGCCTATCCCGAGCTCGACGAGCTCGACGAGGCCGCTGCCGAGGGGGCGCGGCTGGAGGAGCTGCGCACTCGCGCCGTCGAGCTGCGCGCCGCGGCCCGGCTCGCACGCGGCGACACCGACGGACTCGCCGCCGAGCTCGTCACGCTCACCGACGCGGAGCCGTTGCGCGAACGACCGCGAGCGTTGCTGATGGCCACGCTGGTGGCAACCGGCCGCCACGCCGAGGCCCTGCGCGTGTACGACGACTTCCGGCGTGTGCTCGGCGACGAGCTGGGCATCGCGCCCTCGCCTGCGCTCACCGCGCAGCACGCGGAGCTGCTCGCGGGCACCTGGGCACCGGGGTGGGCTGCGGCGAGCAAGCTGCCGGTGCCCGCCACCTCACTGCTCGGCCGCGACGAGCTCGCCGCAGACGTCACCGCGTCCACACGCACCGCGCGGCTGGTCACGCTCGTCGGGCCAGGCGGCGTGGGCAAGACGCGACTGCTGGTCGAGGTGGGTCGTCGGCTGCGCGCCGCGCACCCGAGCCTGCCGGTCGTGCTGTGCGAGCTGGCGACGGCCGACGCAGAGGCTGCCGTCGACGTGGTCGCCGCCGCGCTCGACATCGACCGCCGACCGGGCACGCTGCTCGTCGACCGCATCGTGGATGTGGTCGGCGACACCGAGCTGGTGCTGCTGCTCGACAACTGCGAGCACGTGCTCGACGAGGCCGCCGAGATGGCGGCGCGCCTCCTCGTGACGTGTCCGCGGGTGCGCGTGGTCGCGACGAGTCGCGAACGGCTGCGCGTCGAGGGCGAACACGTGCGGCAGGTGCCCACGCTGCCGTGCGACGACGACAGCGCTGCCGCGTTGCAGCTGTTCGTCGAGCGCGCGCGAGCCGCACGGCCGGGTTTCCAGCCGGGCGCCACCGAGCTCGCCGGCATCGCCGAGATCGTCCGTCGCCTCGATGGGCTGCCCCTCGCGATCGAGCTCGCCGCTGCCCGGCTGCACACGCACGAGCTCGACGAGATCGAAGCCGGGCTGGTCGACCGCTTCCGGCTGCTCTCGTCCGGCTACCGCACCTCCAGCCGCCACGGGTCGTTGAGCGCCGCAGTGGAGTGGTCGTTCGGTCTGCTCGAGCCGCCCCTGCAGGAGACGTTCGCGAACCTGTCGGCGTTCACCGGGGCGTTCACGGCAGCCGACGCGGCAGCAGTGTGCGCCGTCGACTCGGCAACGGTGGCCGGCTCGTTGGCGCAACTCGTCGAACGGTCGCTCGTGATGCGCGCACCCGGCTGGCGCTACGTGCTGCTGGAGACGCTGCGTGCGTTCGGTGCCGAGGAGCTGGCTCGCTCCGGCCGCGTCGATGAGGTCGCCGAGCGACATGCCCGCCACCACGTCGACTGGGTGGAGCGTGCCGACCATCGCATGCAGCTACCCGGCGAGTCGGCGATCGCCGACATCGAAGCCGCGATCCCCGAGCTGCGCAGCGCGCTGGGATGGCTCCTCGACCACGGCCACGTCGAGCTGGCCGGCAGACTCGTCAGCTCGCTGCTCGATTACAGCTTCCTGCGCCTGCGGCCCGACGTGTTCGCGTGGGCCGAACGAGTGGCCGCCGCGGATCCCGACGACCGCAGCCCGACTGCCGCACACGTCTGGGTGCTCGCCGCGTACGCGGCGTGGATGGCGGGCGACCTCGGCGAGTCGATCGCACGCGGCGAGCGAGCGGTGCGCGTCGCGCAGCGAGCAGGTGGCGTGCTGCCGGCGGAGGTCACGACCATCCAGGCCAGCAACCTGCTGTTCCTCGGCGAGGTGGAGCAGGCCGCGCTGCTGTACGGCGAAGCGGCAGCGGCGGCCGCCGACGCCGCCGATCCCGTCGAGCAACTGATGGCGCTGGCGTCGGAGGTGATGGCACTCGGGTACGCCGGCCACCCGCGTGCCGCCGAGCTGAGCGAGCAGCTGCTCGCGCAGCTCGCCGGCGCCCTCACCCCATACGCCGCATACGTGTGGTACTGCGCGGGTGAAGCCGATCTCGCCGTCGACGTCGAGCGAGCGCGGTCGCGATTCGCCGAAGCCATCCGCATCGCCGAGCTCACCCACGCGTCGTTCGTCACCGGAGTCGCCGGCGCGTCCAAGGCCTCGATCGACGCGCGAATCGGCGACCCGCACGCGGCAGCCGACGACTACCGACGGTTGATCATCCACTGGCGCAGGGCCGGCATGTGGTCCACGCAGTGGACGGTGCTGCGCTCCATCGCCGGGCTGCTGGCCAGGCTGGGCCGCCACAGCGATGCCGCGGTGCTGGAAGGCGCGGTGCGCTCCACGGCGGAGGGCCATCGCATCTTCGGGGCCGACGAAGTGGCGCTCGACGAGCTGGGTGCCCTGCTGCGTGAGGCCCTCGGCGACGCGGCGTACGAGGCGGCACGCCGGCGCGGCGCCGTGCTCGACGGCGATGCAGCCGTCGAGCACGCACTCCGCGCCCTGTGAGCATCGAGCTCGCCTGATCACCACCGCGGCTGTTCGGCCAGGATGCCGATCACCGCCTTGCCGACCAGTTCGTGGGTCAGCGCGTCGTTGCCGGGATGGAAGCCGCCGCACCGAACGTCGCGGTACAGCCGCTCCAGCTCGTTGCCGGCGAACATGCCGGCCCCGCCTGACACGTCGAGCGCGATGTCGACGACGCGCTTGGCCGCCTCCACCGCACGCCATTTCATCGAGTACACCTTCGTCGCCCAGGCGTCGCCGTGGTCGACGCCGGCCACCCAGTCGCTGACGAACTGTTCGAGCGTCGCGGAGGCGGCGTCGAGCTCGAGGTACATCTCGGCCACCTGGTGCTGCACGAACGGGTTGTAGGCGTAGGCGCCGCGCGGGATGGCCATCGACGTCTTGCGCTTGGCGCCGGCAACGGCGACCTCCAGCGCACGGTCGGCGATGCCGAGGTACACCGCCGCCATGAGCGAGAGCGGCCACATCGCGAGTCCGACGAGGAACAGGTCGTTCTCGTCACCGGCGGGCACGACGCGCCCGATGCGGGCGTCGGGAACGAACACCCCGTCGAGGATCGTGTCGTGGCTCTGAGTGGGGCGCATGCCCAGCGTGTCCCAGGTCTCCACGACCGTGACACCCTCGCTGTCGCGATCGACGAACGCGTGCACGATCTGCGGTCCGCCGGGCGCGGCGACGTCGATGGCGTGTGCACCGAGCCAGCGCCACACGGGACCGTTGGAGCCGAACTGCTTGCGGCCGGTGAGGCGGTAGCCGCCCTCGACACGCTCGGCCTGGCAGGTGGAGAGCAGTACGGGGATGTCGTTGCCGGTCTCCGCGTGGCCGGCGGCGAACACGTCACCCTGGAGGGCTGCATCGAACATCCAGCGCAGCGAGCTGTCGCCGGCTCGTTCGAGCTCGACCGCGGTGCCGATCCAGTACGCGTGCATGCTGGTGGCCAACGCGGTGGCCGGGGCGTACTGCGCGAGGCGGCGCTGGCTGGCGGCCAGTTGGGCCAGGTCGAGGCCCCAGCCGCCGAACTCGACGGGCACCGCGGCGGCCAGGTAGCCGATGGAGCGCAGCTCGGCCAGGTCGTCGTGGAAGTAGCTGTTGGTGCGGTCGAGCACGCCGGCCCGGGACCGGAACCGTTCGAGCATGTCGATCGGCAGCTCGATGCCGGTGGAGGCGAGTGCTGTGAAGGTGGATGTGGTGTCGGTGGTGTCGGTGATGTCGGTAGCTGTCATGACGGCAACCCTGCAGTCCGGCGCTGTCATCGCACTCCCATCCGCTCTCACGGAGGTGACAGTGCGTGAGAGCCGCGTGAGAGCGGGCGCGCCGACGATGGCGACCATGCACACGACCATCAGATCCCGCACTTCTCACACCGCGCCCCTGCACCCGCACGAGCTGGGCACGATCCTGTCGATCTGGGCGCACCCCGACGACGAGACCTATCTCGCGGCCGGCGTCATGGCCGCGGCGCGCGACAACGGGCAGCGCGTGGTGTGTGCGGCGGCATCGGCCGGCGAGCTGGGCACGAGCGATCCCGAGACCTGGCCGCCGCAACGCCTCGGGCAGGTGCGCCGCTGGGAGGCGGCCTCCGCGATGGCTGTGCTCGGCGTCACCGAGCACAGCGTGCACGGGCTGCCCGACGGGTCGCTCTCCGACCACGCGGAGGACGGCCTGGCGTGGGCGGCGCGGCTGATCGACGACGTCGACCCCGACACGATCCTCACCTTCGGGGTCGACGGCATGACCTACCACCCCGACCACATCGCGGTGCACCACTGGGTGACCCGCGCGTGGCAGCAGCGCGGCTGTCTCGCACGACTGCTGTACGCGACCACCACGGTCGCGCACGTGGAGGAGTTCCTCGAGATGTACGAGGAGTGGAACATGTTCATGAGCGACGAGCGACCCACCGGTGTCCGCGCCGACGACCTGGCGCTTCACGTGCAGCTCACCGGGCTACCGCTGGACCGGAAGCTCACTGCGTTGCGGGCGATGGCCACCCAGACCAGCGGGCTCATCGCGATGCTCGATCCGGCGGTCTACGCCGCGCAGGTCGCCGAGGAGTCGTTCATCGCGGCTGCCGGCGCGTCGACTCCGGATCGTTGACGACGGCCGGCTCAGCGGGGCGCGAGCAGTTGCGCCAAGTGGCGGCCGGTGAGCGAGTCGTGGTGCGCGCACAGATCGGCCGGTGGCCGCTCGAACACGACGACACCGCCGTCGTGGCCCGCGCCGGGCCCCATGTCGATCACCCAGTCGGCACGCGCGATGACACCGAGGTGGTGCTTGTCGGCTCCTCGGTCGGTCGTGTGGGTGCGGTCAGTCGTAGTTGTTGACGAGACGGACGCTGAGCGCCAGCATGATCGCTCCGGTCACGGCGATCACCAGGAAGCCACGTCCGAGCGCGGTCCACTCGAACCCGTCGAGCACGAGCGTGCGCACGGCTTCCATGATGTAGGTGACCGGGTTGAGCGTGGCAGCGATCTCCATCGGCCGCGTGAGCAGGTTGCGAGGCACGAAGTTCGGTGTCAGGAAGAGCAGCGGGAAGAACACCAGGCTCGCTCCCTGCGTGGCTGCCGCGCTGCGGGTCTTGATGGCGATGAGCTGCATGAAGCCGGCGAACACCACGCCCCACATGGCCACCATCACGATGAGCAGCAGGAACCCGAGCACGCCCGACTCGATGCGGATGCCGAACGGCAGCGACACCGCCACCATCACCGCGGCCAGCACTGCGGTCTTGATCAACTCGGCCCACAACCGGCCACCGATGATGGCCATGCGCGGGATGGGTGTGGCTCGCAGCTTGTCGAAGTAGCCGCCTTCGATCTCTTCCACGAGGTACAGCGCGGCGGCGCCGAACGATGCCGACAGCAGCAGAGAACTGGGCAGCTGGAAAGCGGCATAGCTCTGCCCGCGGAGGAAGTCGGTGGAGTCGGTGGGGAAGATGCGCGCGGTCTGCCCGACGTTGACGACCAGGAAGAACAGCGGGATGAACACCGACGGGAACAACGAGTCGGGAGTGCGCAGCGCTTCGCGCGCGGCGCGCCCACCGAGGATCAGTGAATCTTTCATGTGGGTCAGACCTCCTGTACGTCGCCGGCGACTCGTGCGCGGTTGCGCCCGGTTGCATCCATGAACACCTCGTCGAGCGTGGGGTCGGCGTCGAGCGCGAGCCGCGCTCGCAGCTCCGACTTGAGCGCCGACGGTGAGCCCTCGCGCACGATCCGGCCGCCGTCGATGATGGCGAGCCGGCCGCAGAGCTGATCGGCTTCCTCGAGGTACTGGGTGGTGAGGAAGACGGTGGTGCCGCGCTCGTTGATGCGGCGGACTTCGTCCCACACGGTGAGCCTGCTCGCCGGGTCGAGCCCGGTGGTGGGTGCGTCGAGGAACAGCACGTCGGGCTGGTGCACGAGCGCCGAGGCGAGGTCGAGGCGGCGCTTCATGCCACCGGAGTAGCCGCCGATGCGCCGGTCGGCGGCATCGACCATCTCCACCAGGTCGAGCAGGTCGGCAGCGCGGGCGGCGGCGTCGGTCTTCGACAGGCCGAACAGCCGACCCTGCAGCACGAGCAGTTCGCGACCGGTCTGGCGCGGGTCCAGCCCGGCCTCCTGCAGGGCGACGCCGATGCGGCGGCGCACGCCGTGTGGGTCGCCAGCCACGTCGAGGCCACCCACCAGCGCGCGACCGGCGGTGATGGTCATCAGCGTGGTGAGCATGCGCACCGTGGTCGACTTACCGGCACCGTTGGGGCCGAGGAAACCGAACACCTCACCGCGTTCGATGCCCAGGCTCACCCCGCGGACGGCATCGACCTCGCCGTCTTTCCCTGTGAAGCGTTTGTGCACGTCGATGGCTTCGACGGCGTACATCGAACTCATGTGACCTCCCTGGACGACTAATGCTGTACACTGTACAGAGTTTCTGTACACCGTACACTGTTTCCGACGTAGTGGCGTCCGACGATTCATCGGACCGTCTCGCAAAGGTACGACAGCAAAGTGGACACGTAGTGACCGATTATCCAGGCTCTGGAGATCCGAAGCGCACGCTCGACCTGTTGTGGCGCGTCGCACAGCAGCGCTCCCGCGGCCCGCGGCCGGCACTCGACATCGAGCGGGTGGTCGAAGCCGCGGTGGCCGTCGCCGACGAGGGCGGGCTCGACGCACTGTCCATTCGCAGCGTCGCCAAGCGATTGGGCACCAGCCCGATGTCGATCTACACCTACGTGCCATCGAAGGCCGAACTGCTCGACCTCGTGCACGACCACGTGCTCGGTGAGCTGTCCCACGACTACTCGCACATTCCCGGCTGGCGCGGCGCGATGGAGGCGTACGTGCGCGACCATCTCGACGCGTACTCACGGCACCCGTGGATGGCACACCTGTCGCTGGCTCGCACCGCCCTCGGCCCGAACAGCTTCGCGGTCTTCGAGATCCAGACGTCGATCCTGGCGCGACTGCGGCTCACGCCGCTGCAACTCGCAGCCGGCGCCAGTGCCATCGACATGTTCATCAACGGCGTGGCGCGCGCGGTCACCGATGCGCGTGCTGCTGCGTCGGCCACCGGCATGACCGACGACGAGTGGTGGCAGGCGCGCGCGCCACTCCTCGCCGACATCACGGCCGACCACGATTTCGCCGTCCGCTACCCCACGCTGTCGAGGCTGGAGGGTGAGCGAGTCTTCGAGCAGCCGGCCCGCGCGGCCGACGACACCACCAGCTACATGGAACGCGAGATCCTCGACGGGTTCGAGCTGGGTGTGACGCTGCTGCTCGACGGCCTGCAGTCACTGTCCGACGCCACCGCGAAGGCGTCGCGTCGCCGCAAGGCCCCCGCTCCTCCGCCACCGATGGGGTGAGAGTGGCGCGACCTTCCACGCTCCGACCTGATGCCGCCGGCTGGCCACCCACCGGTTGACATCTCCTTCGACCTACAGCAATATTGCTGTATGTCGATATTCGTTGCGCTGGCCGAACCGAACCGACGGGCGATCCTCGACCTGCTGCTGCACGACGAGCAGCCGGTCGGTGCCATCGTCGACTCGCTCGACATCGGCCAGCCGACGGTGTCGAAGCACCTGAAGGTGCTGCGCGAGGCCGGCCTGGTCACGATGCGCATCGACGCCAACAAGCGCATCTACGGCCTGCGCACGCAACCACTCGCCGAGCTCGACGAGTGGTTGACCCCGTACCGCCGGCGCTGGGCCGACCGCCTCGACGCGCTCGAGCAGTACCTCGACTCGACGGAACCCTCACCCCTCACTCATCAAGGAGACACGACATGACCCCCGACCATCCGCTCGGCGAAGTCCTGCGCGACGGCGACATGTTCGGCCTGCGCTACGAACGCACCCTGCGGCACTCACCGGAACGCGTGTGGCGGGCGCTCACAGAGTCCGATCAACTGCAGCACTGGCTGCCGGTCGACATCGTCGGCGAGCGTCGCGAAGGCGCCGAGATCACGGCGCCGTTCTGGCAGGCGGTGGTCGACAAGTACGAGATCGCCGACGCCACGCTGCCGGGTCGCATCCTCACCTGGGACCCGCCGCGCACGTTCTCGTGGATGTGGGACCGCGACACGTTGATCTTCGAACTGCACCCCACCGAACACGGCACCCGGCTGGTGTTCACCACCTGGGTGGTCGACACCACGGCGGGCGTCGACAAGACCGCCGCCGGCTACCACGTGTGCCTCGACCAGCTCGTCGAACTGCTCGACACCGATGCCCCACGGCCCTTCATCGACCGCGACGCCAGCGTGTACGAGGCGGTCTACGCCGAGGTGATCGACGCCGCGACTGTCAAGGATTCGTAAAGCGCGAAACCGCTGAACTCTCAATTCCGATCGACGCGGAGTGCATGACCGGGTGCACTGAGTCTGCCTTGTTGCAGCTGGTTGACAACTCCTTGTGGTCGCCGACCGCGGAGAGTTACATGACGATCCGGGGCCGGCATCAACGTCGATGCCGTCGAGAGAAAGCAGGTGGAGGAATGGGGACCACAACGATCAGGCGGGGCGTCTCGCGAGCGGTGCTCGTCGGGGCCGCGATCGCCGGAACCATCGCGTTCACGACGGGGGTCGCGTCGGCGCATCACGCCGACATCACCGCCGCAGTGGTGTGCGACGACTCCGGCGCAGCCGTCATCGAGTACACATCCACGGCGTGGGCGGGCTGGGGATCCGACCCGACCAACGATCCGACGCGGGAGAACCCGCAGATCGACATCGCGTTCGACGGCGTCGTCGTCGGCAGCGGGGCGTTCGTCGCACCGACGTACTCGTTCTCCGGGTCGGCAGCAGTGCCCGCCGGCAAGTCCGCGGGCGACTCGGTGTACGTCACCACCACTGCGGTCGGCATGTGGGGAGGTTCCGCGGGCGGGGGCCAGGTCGTTGCCATCATGGTCACGATTCCGGAGCTCGACTGCGGCGTCGTGGAGGAGTGGGGACGCTTCACCGGTGGTGGCTCGCAGGTGCGGGTGGGCGAGGCGCGTGTGACACGCGGGCTCACCATCCACTGTGACCTGCTGCTGTCGAACAACCTCGAGGTCAACTGGGGCGGCAAGCAGTTCCACATGACCGAGCACCTCACCACCGTTGCGTGCACCGACGACCCGGCCATCATCCAGGCCCCGCCGCCGGCACCGCTCGACACGCTGGTCGGTGTGGGCACCGGTCGCTACAACAACGTCGACGGGTACACCATCGAGTTCACCATGGTCGACTACGGCGAACCTGGCAGCAACGACCGCATGGCCATCCGCATCTACCAGACGAGCAACCCGGCCAACGTGGTGCTCAACGTGCCGCTGCAAGTGCTGTCGGGCGGCAACCTGCAGGCTCACTACGACCAGCCGCACAAGTGACCAAGGGCCCGTCACCGACGTGACCTCACGTCGGTGACGGGTACCGGCTGTCAGCCCACCGGGTTCTTCCAGGTGTTCAGGAACGTGACGTCGCGAGCAGGGCGACGCGGGGCGGGCGCGAACGTGTCGCCCGTGAAGTAGCCGACCGCCAGCAGGCACACCTGCGTGACGGTGGGGGGAATGCCGAGCAGTTCGGCGATCTCGGCCTCGTGCTCGAGGTGGAACGTGGTCCACGCGGAGCCGATGCCGCGGGCGCGGGCGGCGAGCTGGAAGCTCCACACGCCGGGCAGCACCGAGCCGTAGTACGCGGCCACCTGCCCCTGCGACTGGTTCATCGGCGGGCGGTCGAGACGCATCGCCAACACGAGCGCCGGCACCTCGGCGAGATGGTCGACGAGGAAGTTGGCCGACGCGATGACCCGTTGGCTGCGATCGTCGCCACGCACCTCCGAGTTCATCGCGAGGTACGGACGGCCCACCTCCGCGAAGCGCACCGCGATCGCCGCCTTCAGCGCAGGGTCGTCGATGATCAGCCAGCGGTTGCGTTCGAGGTTGACGCCCATCGGCGCATGGACGGCCAGCTCGATGCACTCGAGCAGTTCGTCGTAGGGAACGGGCCGCGACAGGTCGAGTCGTTGGCGCACCTGCTTGGTGGTGGTCAACAGGCGATCGGTCTCGGCGAGGTCGAATCCGGTGGTCGGGTGCTGCGTCATGGCGGTGCTCCTGTTCGCGCGGACCGCCATTGTGACCCACGCACGGCAGCGCCGCGAGCAGGGCGCATCGGTAGTGTCGGGTGAATGGCACTGCTCGAGTACGACGAGTTCGGTCTCTTCCACGAGAACGCCGCCGAGTTCGGCCTCCCGTTCGACGCGCCGCCCGTGGTGCGTCGTGAGTCGGTCGCCGTGCGCCCCGGTCAACACCTCAGCGCGCTGGTGTGGGGCTCGCAGGAACCCGAGCTCGTGCTGCTGCATGGCGGCGGTCAGAACGCGCACACCTGGGACACGGTGGCGATGGCGCTCGGTCGCCCACTGGTGGCCATCGACCTGCCGGGCCACGGGCATTCCGACGGCAGCATCCGTGAGTCGCTGTCGCTGGAGGCGATGGCGGTCGACGTCGCCACGGTGGTCCGCACGCTGGCGCCGAACGCGTCGGCCGTCGTGGGCATGTCGCTGGGCGGGCTCACCACGCTGGCGCTCAGCAAGGAGGCGCCCGACCTGGTGCGCCGGGTCGTCCTCGTCGACGTGCTGCCGTCACGCGACGACAAGGCCACCGCGGTGATCGGTGCGTTCATCAACGGGCCGCCCGCGTTCCCCGATTTCGACGAGCTGTTGCAGCGCACCATCGAGTTCAACCCCACCCGCTCGGTGTCGTCGCTCCGTCGCGGCATCCTGCACAACGCCGTCCAGCAGGCCGACGGCTCCTGGGTGTGGCGACACTCGCGCACTCGCGACGCGGCCCCGGTGATCGCCGACGGCCCCGACCCCGCAGAGCGCACGGAGGCGATGTGGCGCATCGTCGAGCAGCTCACGGTGCCGCTGCTGCTCGTGCGGGGCATGGAGCCGCAATCGATCCTCCGCGACGAGCACGAGGCCGAGCTGCTGCGACGCGTGCCGTCGGCGCACGTCGCGCACGTGGAGGGCGCCGGCCACAGCGTGCAGGGCGACCGTCCGCTCGAGCTCGCCGCACTCATCGATTCGTTCGTGCCCCACATCTGATCGGAGACACCCATGGCCGACGTCCGCAACAACTCCACCGACCAGCGTTACGAGATCGTCGCCGACGGCCAGCTGGCCGGCTTCGTCGACTACCGGCTCGACAGCGAGGCGATCACCTTCATCCACGCCGAGACCCTGCCCGGCCACGAGGGCAAGGGCGTCGCGCGCCAGCTCGTCGAGTTCGCGCTCGCCGATGCCCGCGCGCAGCAGCTGTCGGTGCTCCCCCGGTGCCCTTACGTGCGCAAGGTCGTCGCCGACAAGACCAGCGAGTACCTCGACCTCGTGCCCCGCGACGCTCGCGCCGCCTTCGGGCTCCCCCTCGACTGATTCCCGCCGCGCGCCCGCTCGTGTCGCGGCCCCACCGACTCACACCCAGGTGGAGCCGCGACACGTGCACTTGTGAACGCTGGATGGGAGTGATTCGGACGGGACGTTCGGCCCTGGCGCGGTGCCGGGTTGGGCGCATCGTGAGAAGTGAAGAGACCGCGATGCAGCGCTCGCGGCGCGACGCGACGTCGCGTTCGCGCAGCGCAGGAAGGAGCCACCATGCTTCGCACTCGAACTCCAATGATGCTCATCGCATCGCTCGCCCTGCTGGGCGCGTGCAGCAGCGATGAGTCGTCCAACGACACCACCGTCGAGACGACGACAGCCACGACGGTTCCCGACACCACGGCGCCCGACACGACCGTGACGCCGACGACCGCGACGCCCACCACCGTCACGCCCACCACCGCGACGCCCACGACCGTGCCGGCAGAGATGCAACCGGCCATCTGGCCCGCGGCCGATGTGGTGTTCACCACGCCGGAGGCCGCCGCGACCGACTTCCTCGCCAACGTGTTCGGCGACGGTCCGGTGATCGGCGACTTCATGGCCGGCGACTCGCGCAGCGGCGAGTTCGAAGTGTTCGCCACCGCCGAGGGAACGCAGATCGGCGAACCTCGCAGCGTGCTGTTCGTGCGGCAACTCGGCCCCGATGACGGCTGGTTCGTCCTCGCCGCCGGGAGCGACGTGGCGACCATCACCGTTCCCGAGTCGATGGCCACCGTGCCCGCCGGCATGCTGACCGTCGACGGCATGGGCACCGGCTTCGAAGCCACCATCGTGGTGAGCGCGTTCGTGGCCGGCGAACCCGACAGCGAACTCGACCGAGAGGTCGCGATGGCCGGCAACTTCGGCGAGGTGCTCCCCTACTCGGTCACGCTCGATCTGAGCGCGGCCACCACGGGTGACGTGGTGGTGCTGCTCATCCGCGGCGGCACGGGCCTGGAGACCGACCCCGGCGACTTCGGAGCGATCCCGGTCGTGATCGGATGAACCACACCGGCGTCCGTTGACACCGCTCACCGGCCCCTCCGGGGCCGGTGAGTCACTCGCCTGGGCCGACGCTCATCTCTCCACTGTGAACAGGCGGCTGCCCGGACCAAGGGCTGAACGTCGTCAGGTCTCGCGCTCACCGCGTTCCCACACCTCGGGCTCCTCCTGCGCGAGCCGATCCTCCAGTGACTCGTCGGTGACGTCGGCATCGGCGAACGGCACGCCGCTCAGGTGGTCGGGCGGGAAGTCGGCGTGGATCTCGTCGCTGGTCACGGGCTCGTCGGCACCGGTGACCTCGTCGTCGAGCTGCTCCGCAAGTGACTGCTCATCCATGAACTCGGACATGATGCACCTCCTTCTCATCATGCACCCTCGAGACCTGAACCGCGGAATCGGATCACGACTACGGCCGGCGCCCGCGGTGTCGCGCGACGCAGCGGACGATCGCGAGCACCACCACGCCGGCGCCCGGGATGATCCACGGCGGGAAGAGCACCGAGACGAACGCAGCGCCGATCGTGGCGCGGTTACCGATGTGGCGCCGCAGTCGCAGCACGGCCACGAGCAGCAGCGAGGCGGCGACCCCGTACCACATCGCGGAGTTGGCGAGGCCGTGGTCGGCCACGTCGGGGATGGCACTGGTCGGTGTGTGCGAGTGGCCGGCGGCGACCAGATCGTCGATCACCCGCAGGTTTCCGAGCATCACCAGCAGGGTGGTCGCGAGCCAACCAGCGGCCGCGAGCAGCACGTCGATCTGGCGGCGAGCGGGCGGTGTCGCCCACAGGATGACGAACAACACCGCCGCCGCCATGAACGGGACGGCCGCGCCGGCGAGGTGCTCGGCAGCGTGGCCGCCCACGTCGTAGCGCGAGCTGAGCAGCATGTCCTGGGCCACCAGCGCGACGGCGATGGCGAGCGGCACGGGCCACCAGTTGCGCACGAGGCGGGTGGTTCGCGGAGAGGTCTCGAGGTCGAGTGCGGTCATGTCTCTACCGACGTGTGGCGCACCCGGGTGGGTGACACCAGCGGCGCAGCGACGCGACGCGGTGACGGTCACCGCAGCCCAGGGCGTCCGCCCCGTTTCCGCCGTCTGGTCCTACGAATCCCACATCCAGTGTGGAAGTCGTGCGACCAGACGCAGATGGCCTGGACGCGAACCTCGGGTGTCCGCGCTACTCGTCGCCGGATCCGCCCGACAACCAGATGGCCGTGTCGTAGTACTCGGCGAGGCCATGCTCGATCTCCTCGCCGGAGACGCCGTCGAGCTGCGCGTGCTCCTTGAGGATCGCTCCGGGCGACGGAAGGTCGTCGGCCGTCGGCCAGGTGGTGGTGTCCCACACCGAGCCGCGTCGGAATGCCGCGCCGCAGTGGATGAAGCACTCGTCGACATCGATGACCACGGCCACCTTCGGCACACGACCGTCGATGGCGCACCGCTCGCGCAGCGCCGGGTCGACGCTGAGCGAGGCGCGGCCGTTGACGCGCAGCGTCTCGAGCTGGCCCGGCACCATGAACAGCATCCCGACGGCCGGCACCTCCAGCAGGTTGGAGTACGAGTCGAGTCGGTTGTTGCCGACCAGGTCGCCGAACGCGATGCGGTGCTCGTCGAGCACGCGCACGAACCCAGGGATGCCACCGCGCGGCGATGCATCGGTGGTGCTGCCGTCGGTGGTGGCGAGCACGAAGATCGGCGACCGTTCGATGAACCCGCGCACACCGTCGTCGACGTGATCGATCGCCTTGTCGAGCACCACCTTGCTCGGGTCGCGGTAGATCGACCGCAGGCCGTCCGACTCGATGCAACTGTCAGCGCCGATCGACTCCGTACTGCTGCTCATCGACGAACGCTCCCTCTGATCCGTGCCGGTGGTCGAGTATCGCACACCTCTCCGTCGACGTGAAGGTGACCGAACAGCGAACGCCCGACCAGTGGACGGACTACCCGAGCGTGGGGGTGAGGGCGTACCCGTCGATGAGGCGGATGAGCAGTGCTTCGTCCTCGGCCGACACCGGCCACACGTCGAGCGGGAAGCGGGTGGCGGCGAGCTCGTCGGGCGCGGAACCGCTGAACAGCACGATCGGTCCCGAGTAGCCGGCTTCACGCAACCGGGCCACCGTCTCGACGCCGGTGGGCGTGGGGATCGCCATGTTGAGCACGATCACGTCGGGCATCGACTTCTTCAACCGGCCGAGCGCGGCCGCGCCGCTGTATGCCTGCGTGACCTTGTGGCTGCTGAGGCGGAGTCGCTTGCGCAGCGCGGTGCGGTTGGCGGCCTCGTTGTCGACCACCAGCACGTGCAGCCCGCGCGGGTCGTCGAGGTGGGTGCGTACGGGAGCAGTCGCAACCGCATGCCCGACGAGCCAGTCGGTGATCACCGACTCCGACGCCGGCCGCGCGATGGCGAAGCCCTGCATGTAATCGATGCCCATGCCCAATAGGCGCACTCGCACCGCGTCGTCCTCCACTCCCTCCGCGACCACGGTGAGGCCGAGGCTGTGCGCGAGGTCGATGATCGACCGCACGATGCGTTCGGTACGGTCGTCGGAGTCGAGGTCGAGGATGAACGAGCGGTCGATCTTCAGTTCGTCGACCGGCAGCTGCTTGAGATACGTGAGCGACGAGTAGCCGGTGCCGAAGTCGTCGATCGAGATGCGCACGCCGGTGGTGCGCAGTTCGTCGAGTGCAGCGAGGATCGAGGGACTGCTGCCGTCGGCCAACGCCGTTTCCGTGATCTCGAGGGTCAGCGCCTCGGCCGGAAGGCCCGCGAGGGTGAGGACGTGTTCGATGCGCTCCGTGAGCCCAGCGTCGGCGAGCAGCGTGGCCGAGAGGTTGACGGCGATGGAGGCGGGAAGGCCGTCGGCGCGCCACTTCGCGGTCTGCTGCAGGGCGACCGTCATCACTCGCATGGTGAGCGACTCGATCAGGCCGTTCTGCTCGGCGACCACGATGAACTGCTCCGGCGGCACCGCGCCGCGTTCGGGGTGCGACCATCTGGCCAACGCTTCGAAGTGGCGCAGGTGACCGTCGCGATCGACCACCGGTTGGTAGGCGACGGTGAGGCTGCCGTCGGCGATGGCGCGGCGTAGGTCGCCCACCAGGCCGAGCTCGTCGCGGCCCGGCTCGTCGGCTCCGGCGGTGTGCAGCGCCCAGCCGCCGGCCAGCTTCTTGGCCTGCTCGGCGGCCGCCGCAGCTCGTTGCATGATCGACTCGCTGTCGACCCCGGCGAGGTTCGCCACCACACCGATGCGCGCCGACACGTACACCGCGTTGCCGTCGATCCAGTACGGCCGGCCAAGTCCGCGGCGCAGGTCCACCGCGAGCGCGACCGCGTCGAGCGGCGTGCGCACCGCGAAGGTGAGGAGCGCGAACTCGTCACCGCTCAGTCGGGCCACCACGTCGCCGCCGCGGACCATCGAGGTGAGCCGGGCACCTGCTTCGCGGAGCACGACGTCGCCTGCGATGTGGCCGAGGCCGGCGTTCACCTGATGGAAGCGGTCGAGGTTGACGACGAGCAGCGCCAGGTTCTGGATGGCGCGAGGCGACAGGCACAGCGAGTCGTTGAGCCGCTGGTGGAAGAGCTGACGGTTGGCCAGGCCGGTCAGATCGTCGTAGGAACCGCGACGGGTGAGTGCCGCTTCGATCGCGAGCCGGGTGGTGAGATCTTCGATCTGTGCGATCACCCGCAGCAGCGTGCCCTCGTTGTCGTGCACGCCGATGGCCGTGGTGCGCGCCCACACGAGCTCACCGGTAGCGGTGACGTACCGCTTGTCGATGCTGAACTCGGCAGAGGTGCCATCGGCCATGGCGCGCATGCGCGCGGCGCTGTTGGCCACGTCGTCGGGGGCGGTGACGTCCTGGAACGACATCTCCAACAGCTCGTCCGCGCCGCGCCCGAGGAACGCGCAGAACGCGTCGTTCACTTCGAGGAACGCTCCTGCGGCGTCGGTGATCGTCATGCCGACGTTGGCTCGTCGGAACGCGGCGTCGATGATGAGCGCGGGGTCGATGCCGGCGATGCTGGAGCCGTCGGGGTCGAGCGGGCGTGCGCGGGTGGATCGTTGCAGCGTGCCCTGTCGTCGTTGCCGATCTCCCACGGCGTCCCGGCTTCCTCGAGCGCCACAAGTGCTCACCTTGCCGGGTCCCAGAACCGACGTGACCTGCTCAGGGTATCGCCCGCGTGCAGGAACACCGGGATCGCACGTGCCGGCACCGTGCCGATCGTGCGCGACCGACGACAGTCGCTACATCGAGTGCAGTGGTTCGTCGAACGGCACCCCGAACATGCGCCCCAGGATCTCGGCGGTGACGGCACGTGCGTCGATGCCTCGTTCGCCGGCGGCCACCAACGTCGCGCGCATCACACCGATCACCGCGTTGGCAATGGCGTTGGCACGAACGGTGGCCTCGGGTTCGTTACCCCAGTGACGTTGCAGGAACTCGGCGATGGCCTCTTCGTAGTCGCGGTCGGTGCGTGCGTCTTCGTCGCGGAGCTCGGGAGTCTTCGACAGCAGCGCGTACCGCGAGATGCGGCTGGGACTGGAGCTGTCGAAGCCCGCGAGGAGCACCGAACGCAGTTGTGACAAGGGGTTCACAAAGGGCGCGCCGTCGGAGAGACGGGCCACGAAGTCGTCGACGCGCTCCTGATGGTCGGGGAACGCGGCCGCCGCTTTGGTGGGGAAGTGGAGGAAGAACGTACGCGTGGACACCCCCGCAGCTGCGGCGATCTCCTCCACGGTGGTCTGTTCGAAGCCCTGCGCGTGGAACAGCCGGATGGCGTGCTCTGCCAGCGCGCGACGAGTCTCGAGGCGCTGCACGTCGCGGGCGGTGGGCGGTCGCTGCTCACGTTTCGGTGACGACATCGGCAACCTCCTTCGCGGCCCTTGACGCTGCCAACAGCGGGGTGTTAACTGCACCCACTGTACCGAACGTGGGGTTCGGTGTGGAACAGGGGGTCGTGATGAGGTTCGTCAATCGCCAGGGAGCAACACGTCGACTGGTGGCCATTGCGCTCGCCGGTGCCGTCGTCCTCGCAGCCTGTTCCGACTCCGAGGGATCGTCCGACGACTCGTCCGGCGGCGGCGACTCCGAAACGGCGTTGCTCATCGCTCGCGGGATGGACATCAACTCGCTCGATCCTTCTCGCGCCTACTGCGACACGTGCCAGATCTACATGACCGCGGTCTACGAGACGCTCATCGGTCTCGACAAGGACAACAAGACCCTCGTGCCGCGCCTGGCCACCGAGTGGACCGGCAACGCCGAGCAGACCGAGTTCACGTTCACGCTCGACCCCGATGCGAAGTTCGCCGACGGCAGTCCCGTCACCAGTGCCGACGTGAAGTTCTCGTGGGAGCGCCTCGCCGGACTCCAGGACTCCTCGTCGTACCTCGCCGGCAGCATCGCCAGCATCGAGACCCCCGACGCGGCCACGGTGGTGGTCACCCTGTCGGCCAGCAACTCGGCCTTCCTCGCACAGGTGAACGCCCCGTACCTCGGCATCATGAACTCCAAGCTGGCGCA
>JAUXQB010000090.1 GCA_030685215.1 Actinomycetota bacterium | reverse complement strand
CCGTGGTGGGTTCGGAAATACGCCAGGACTTCCGCGGAGAACATCTTCATCACAACCTCGATTCGGGGTCGTCGGGTCTCGTGGGGGAAGCCGTTCGGCACCATATCGAGATGGGGCCGAAGTTCATCCGAGTGGCAGCGGCCCACCGGGGTGCACGCTGCCACTCGGATGGTCACGTGGCACTCGGTTGGTCGGCTGGCACTCGGATGGTCGGCTGGCACTCGGATCGGGGTGGGGGTGGGGGCGGGAGTACGGTGCTGGGCATGGCACTGCACACGCGACTCACCGATCTCCTCGACATCGAACACCCGGTCATGCTGGCCGGAATGGGCGGGGTCAGCTACCACCGACTGGTGGCGGCAGTGAGCGAAGCGGGCGGCATCGGCACCCTCGGCGCGAGCACGATGGGCGAGGACGAACTGCCCGAGGAGATGGCCAAGGTACGCGCCGCCACCGACAAGCCGTTCGGCGTCGACCTCCTCACCGCCATGCCCGGGCAGGTGGAGAAGGGCATCCAGAGCGTCATCGACGGCGGCGCCCGCATCTTCGTGGCCGGCCTCGGCGTGCCGCGCGAAGTCATCGACCTGCTGCACTCGAAGAACATCCTCGTCGGCAGCATGTGCGGCAAGGTCCGCCACGCGGTCAGCGCGGTGGCCAGCGGCGTCGACTTCGTGGTCGCGCAGGGCACCGAGGGCGGCGGGCACACCGGCACCGTGGCCACGCTCGCGCTCGTGCCGCAGGTGGTCGACGCGGTGGGCGACAAGGTTCCCGTGGTCGCTGCCGGCGGCCTGTTCGACGGTCGCGGCCTCGCCGCCTCGCTCGCGCTCGGCGCCGACGGCGTCTGGATCGGCACTCGCTTCATCGCCACTCCCGAGGCACGCGCCGTCGCCGGCTACAAGGACGCGTTGCTCGGCCTCGCCGAGGACGGCACCGTCATCAGCAAGAGCTACACCGGCAAGACCTGCCGCGTGGTGCGCAACGAGTGGACCAACCACTTCGAGCAGAACCCCGGCGAGCTGAAGCCGTTCCCGCAGCAGGCCATCGCCAGCATGCAGGCCGGCGTCAACCACCTCGGCGGTGCCGACGGCCTCGAGGTCGACGCCAGCCGCGAGTTCATGCCCTGCGGCCAGGGCGTCGGCGCGATCGACACGCTCCTGCCCGCCGGCGACATCGTGCGCAGCATGGTGGCCGAGGCGGAGCGGGTGATGGAACGCATCGCGTCGGTCCGCCGATGAGCACCACCGCCTCCGACGCCGACACCACCATCGCCCAGCACGTGGGCGCGGTGTGGGCCGACGACGTGCTGCCGATGCTGCACGACTACATCCGCATCCCGTGCGTCTCGCAGGCGTACGACCCGGACTGGAAGGCGCACGGCCATCAGGACCGCGCCACCGAGATGATCCGCCAATGGTGCGCCGCCCGCTCCATCGCCGGCCTCACCGTCGAGGTGCTCGAGCTGCCCGGGCGCAGTCCGCTGATCGTGGCGGAGGTGCCCGCGTTCAACGGCGGCCCTGCCGACGACACGGTGCTGCTGTACGGCCACTGCGACAAGCAGCCGGAGATGACCGGCTGGCGCGCCGACCTCGGCCCGTGGAAGCCGGTGCTGGAGGACGACAAGCTCTACGGACGCGGCGGCGCCGACGACGGCTACGCAGCGTTCGCGTCGATGCTCGCCATCGAAGCCGCACAGCTGGCCGGCGTCGCCCACGCGCGACTGATCGTGCTCATCGAGGCCAGCGAGGAGAGCGGCAGCCCCGACCTGCCGCCGTACCTCGAACTGCTCGCCGATCGCATCGGCTCGCCGACGTTGGTGCTCTGCCTCGACTCCGGCTGCCTCGACCACGAGCGGATGTGGGTGACCACCTCGCTGCGCGGACTCGTCGGTGGCGACCTGCGCGTCGACATCCTGGAGGAAGGCGTGCACAGCGGAGAGGCCAGCGGTGTGGTGCCGTCGTCGTTCCGCATCGCGCGCATCCTGCTCGACCGCCTGGAGGACTCGGCCACCGGCAAGATCCGCCTACCGGAGCTGCACGTCGAGATCCCCGACGATCGCCGCCACCAGGCCGACGACACGTCGGCGGAGTTCCCCATCGGTGGCCACTTCCCGTTGGTCGACGGCGCGCAGCCGATGGTGCTCGAACCGGCCGAACAGCTGCTCGCGCGCACCTGGCGGCCCACCCTCAGCATCACCGGTGTCGACGGCATCCCGCCGATCGAGATCGCGGGCAACGTGCTGCGCCCGCACACGGCACTGCACCTCAGCTTCCGCCTGCCGCCCACCTGCGACGGCGACGCGGCGCTCGCAGCCATCGAGCGCTGCCTCACCACCGACCCGCCGTACGGCGCGAAGGTGCAGTTCCTGCACGGCCACACCGGTCCCGGCTGGAACGCCCCCACGTTCGCCCCGTGGCTGCAGACCGCGCTCGACGACGCCAGCACGGTCGCTTTCGGCCGCCCGACTCGGGCGTTCGGCGAAGGTGGCTCCATCCCGTTCATGGGGATGCTCGGCGAGATGTTCCCCGACGCACAGTTCGTCATCACCGGCGTCCTCGGGCCCGGCTCGAACGCGCACGGTCCCAACGAGTTCCTGCACGTTCCCACCGCGAGGAAGCTCACCGAGTGCCTCGCTCACCTGCTGCGGGCGCACGCCGCCCGATGACCGGGCGCCGATGATCAAGCTCCTCCGCTCCAACCTCGACCTGCGCTGGCTGTTCGCCGCGCAGGTCGTGTCGTTCATGGGCGACTGGTTCTCGTTCGTCGCGGTCACCGGCATCGTGAAGGAGGCCACCGACAGCGAGTTCCTCGTGTCGCTGGCCTACGTCTCGTTCACGCTCCCCTCCTTCCTCGCGTCGCCGCTCGCGGGCGTGACGGTGGACCGCTACGACCGTCGGCGACTGCTCGTGATGGTGTCGGTCGCCCAGAGCCTCGCCGCGCTCGGCCTGCTCACCGCGAGCGACAGCACGGTGTGGCCGCTGTTCGTGTTCCAGGGGGTCATCAGTGTGTTCGCCGCCTTCGTCAAGCCCGCCATCGACGCCGGCGTGCCGAACCTGGCGCGCACTCCCGACGAACTGCGCACGGCCAACGCACTGTTCGGGAGCACCTGGGGCGTGATGCTCGCCGTGGGCGCTGCCGCCGGCGGTGTGTTCAGCGAGACCTTCGGCCGGCGTGCCGCGTTCTTCGCCAACGCCGCCTCGTTCGTGCTCGCGATGGCGCTGTTCGCGCTCATCCGGCGACCGATGCAGGAGCCGCACCACGCAGACCGCCCGGCGATGCGCCCGATCGCCGACATCAGCGAGGCGGTGCGCTACGCCCGCCGCGACCATGTGGTGCTCGCGCTCATCGCCAGCAAGTCCACGTTCGCCATCGGGGGTGGCATCGTCAGCCAGCTACCGGTGCTCGCCACCTCGGTGTTCGGCTGGGGCGACGGTGGCACCGGGCTGCTGCTCGGCGCCCGAGGGCTCGGCGCGGGGCTCGGACCGCTCATCGCGTCGAGGTTCACCAACGGCAACCTGTCGAAGGTGCTGCGCATCTGCGGGCTCGCCGGCATCGGGTTCAGCGTCTGTTACATCGCGGCTGCGTGGGCCCCCGTCATCTTCGTCGCTGCCGCGGTGATCGCGGTGGCACACCTCGGCGGTGGCGCGCAGTGGACGCTGAGCACCTACGGCCTGCAGCTGCGCACACCCGACCACATCCGCGGTCGGGTGATGGCGGGCGACTTCGCGATCGTCACGTTGGTGATGAGCCTCACCGGGCTCGGGGCCGGGGTGCTCTCGGAAGCGGTGGGCGTGCAGTGGACCATCACCGCGTTCTCCGGTGCCGCTGCGGTGGCCGGGGCCATCTACATCCTCGCGACTCGCTCTGTCATCCGCCGGCTCGACGAGGACGCCGCGGCGCAGACGGTGGATGCGGGCGATGAGGTCACCCACCAGGGTCTGTTAGGTTGACTTGACGTTGGGAGGTCAGCATCGATACCGTTCGAGGTGATGGGCGCCGCACCCGGCCCCTCGAGCGAAAGGCTCCTCATGACTCTCCGACGTTCCCGACTCCTCGCCGCCTTCGGTGCACTCGCACTGTTGGCCACCGCGTGCGGCGACGACGATTCGAGCAGCGACACCACGGGCAGCACGGCCGCCGCCGACACCACTGTCGCCGGCGAGACGACTCTCCCCGACACGACACCCGACACGACACCGGCGCCGTCGGGCACGATCACCGTCTACAGCGGTCGCAGCGAAGACCTGGTCAAGCCGCTGTTGGAGCAGTTCACCGCCGACACCGGCATCGAGGTCGAGTTCCGAGCCGGCGACAGCGGCGAGCTCGCCGCGCAGTTGCTCACCGAAGGCGATGCCTCGCCCGCCGACGTGTTCTTCTCCCAGGACGCCGGAGCCCTCGGCGCGCTGGAGAAGGCCGGCATGCTCGACGCCCTCCCGCAGGAACTGCTCGACGTGGTCGACCCCGCGTACCGTTCGGCCACCGGCGCATGGGTGGGCACCAGCGGCCGTGTGCGCGTGCTCGTGGTCAACCCCGACCTCGTCCCCGACGCGCCCACCACCATCGACGAACTGCTCGACCCGCAGTGGAAGGGCAAGATCGGCTTCGCTCCCACGAACGCATCGTGGCAGTCGTTCGTCACCGGCCTGCGCGTGCTGCGAGGTGAGGACGGTGCCCGCGAGTGGCTCGAAGGTTTCGCCGCCAACGAGCCGGTCGCCTTCGAGAAGAACGGCGCCGTGCGCGACGCGGTGAACGCTGGCGACGTGAGTCTCGGCCTCGTGAACCACTACTACCTGTACGAGAAGATCGCCAACGAGGGCGCCGATGCGGTCGTCGCAGTGAACCAGTTCCTGGCGCCCGGCGATCCCGGCGGCCTGGTCAACGTGGCCGGCGCGGGCATCCTCTCCAGCAGCGGCAACAAGGCGGCAGCTCAGGCGCTGATCGACTACCTGCTCTCGGAGACCGGTCAGACCTACTTCGCCGAGAAGACCTTCGAGTATCCGCTGCGCGACGGTGTGGCGCTCGGCGCCGAACTGCCCTCGCTCGACGAGTTGCAGCCCCCCACCCTCGACCTGTCGGACCTCGACACGCTGGCCGAGACGCAGGAACTGCTCGCAGATGTCGGTTTACTGACGCTATGACACGCGCCCGGCCGCCGCTCGCGCTCGTGGCGCCTGCGGCGGCCGCGGCAGTCATCGCCGTCATCCCCATCTGGTACCTGATCGACCGGTCGCTGGAGCGTGGTGTCGACGAGGTGATCGACGAACTGTGGCAGCGCCGCACGCTCGATCTGGTGCTGCGCAGTGTCGGCCTCACGGCCACCGTCACGCTGTTGTGCGTAGTCATCGGCGTCGCCGCCGCATGGCTGGTGGTGCGCAGCGGCCTTCCCGGCCGCCGGGCGTTGCGCGTGGCCTTCACGCTGCCGCTCGCGGTGCCGTCGTACCTGTCGGCGTTCGCGTGGATCTCGTGGCGGCCCGGCCTCGCCGGCTTCACGGGTGCGACGCTCGTGCTCACCCTCGTCTCCTACCCCTACGTGATGCTGCCGGTGGTGTCGGCGTTGTCTCGCCTCGACCCCGCGCACGACGACGTCGCGCGATCGCTGGGACAGTCGCGCCTGCAGGTCGCGTTGCGGCTCACGCTGCCGCAGATCCGCACCTCCATCGCAGCGGGAGCGCTACTGGTGGCGCTCTACGTGCTCAGCGACTTCGGCGCCGTCGCGGCCATGCGGTACGAGGTGTTCACGTGGGTCATCTACGGCGCCTACCGCGCCGGCTTCAACCCGTCGCGCGCCGCCATCCTCGCCACCGTGCTGGTGATGCTCGCACTGGCGTTGGTGCTGGCCGAGTCGGCAGTGCGCGGGCGTGCCGAGGCGCGCGTGGGCAGCGGTTCGCCGAGGGCCGGGAACCAGGTGCCACTCGGACGTGCGACTCCCCTGGCCTACCTGTTCGTCGCTGCGGTGCTGGGCCCGGCGCTCGTGTTCCCCATGTGGCGCATCGGCGTGTGGGTGAGCACCTACGTGTCCACCGACATCAGCGTGCACGACGTCGGCGGCGCACTGGGGCAGACCCTGATGCTGGCCGCACTGGCCGCGGTGGCCACCGTGCTGCTCGCGTTCCCCACGGGTGTGCTGGCCGCTCGGTCGCGCAGCCGACTCGCACGCACGCTCGAGCGCACCACGTACGTGGGTCACGCGCTGCCCGGCATCGTGGTGGCCATCTCGCTCGTGTACGTGGGCGTGCGGCTGTTGCGTCCCATCTACCTGGAAGTGCCGCTGCTCGTGCTCGGCTACGTGGTCCTGTTCCTGCCGCTGGCGGTCGGCGCCGTGCGCAACTCGGTCGAGCAGTCACCGCCTCGCATGGAAGAGGTCGCGCGCTCGCTCGGCGACGGCCCGATGCGAGTGCTGCGTCGTGTGACGGCGCCGCTCGCGCTGCCCGGCATCGGCGCCGGCGCGGCGCTCGTGCTGCTCGCCACGATGAAGGAACTGCCCGTCACGCTGGTGCTGCGACCCACGGGCACCGAGACGCTCGCGACCCGACTGTGGCGCTACACGTCCGTGTCCGACTATGCCAACGCCGGTCCGTATGCTCTCGCACTCGTGCTGTTCGCCGCAGTTCCCACCGCACTGCTCAGTTCCTTCTCCGGCAGCGACCGCACCCACTCGGTGCGTGCGCGCCAGTCGGTGGAGGCGACGTGAGCGACCAGCGAACGACGCCGGCGGTGCTCGCCGTGCACGACGTGCGCAAGGCGTTCGGGCAACAGCAGGTGCTCCGCGGCGTCGATCTCCACGTGCCCGCCGGCGCCATCGTGGCGGTGCTCGGGCCGTCGGGCTGCGGCAAGACCACGCTGCTGCGGCTCATCGCCGGCTTCGAGCAGCTCGACCACGGCTCCATCACCGTCGCCGGGCGGTTGGCCGCCAACTGCGGCGCTGCAGGCCCGACCATGTCGCTGCCGCCCGAGCGTCGACGCGTGGGAGTCGTGCCGCAGGAAGGGGCGCTGTTCCCGCACCTCGATGTCGCCGGCAACGTCGGCTTCGGGCTCCGCCGCGGCCACGGGCCGGACGGTCGTGTCGCCGAGGTGCTGGCGCTCGTCGGCTTGGCCGGCTTCGAGAAGAAGCGACCGAGCCAGCTGTCGGGCGGGCAGCAGCAACGAGTCGCGCTGGCCCGAGCGCTGGCGCCGAAGCCGTCGCTGGTGTTGCTCGACGAGCCGTTCTCGTCGCTCGATGCTGCGATGCGCGGTCAGGTGCGCGAGGAGGTGTTCGAGGTGCTGCGAGCTGCGAACGCCACCGCCATCCTGGTCACCCACGACCAGCAGGAAGCGCTCTCGGTGGCCGACCAGGTGGCCGTGCTGCTCGCCGGTCGCATCGCACAGGTCGGCGAGCCCACCGAGCTCTACGCGTCGCCCAGCAGCCTGGAGGTGGCGACGTTCGTGGGCGAGGCGGTCGTGCTGCGCGGCACCGCGAAGGGCGCGCGCGTGGAATGCGCCCTCGGCAGCCTGCCGCAGCGCGCGAACGGGCCGGTTTCCGGTCCGGTCGACGTGGTGGTGCGGCCGGAGCAGTTCGCCATCGTCGACACCGATGCCGACAACCACGAGCTGCTCACCGGCACCGTCGTCGCTCGCTCGTACTTCGGCCACGACGGCATCGTGCGGGTCTCGCTGCCGTCGGGCACCGTCATCACCTGTCGCACGCCGGCGGGCACGTTGCCCGCGCGTGGCGACAAGGTGTCGGCCCGCGTGATGTCGCCGGTGGTCGCCTTCGCCGCGACCGAGTGACGTCGCCCGAGCGCTCAGTCGATGGGAAGGCCGGGCACCTGCCCGGGCACCTGCGCGCCCGGCGGGTAGATCTGGTCGACGAACGGGAAGCACTGCCCGCCACCGAGTGACAGGTCCTGGCAGATGACCGCGCGACTGATGACCCACACACCGTCGATCCGGTACGCGATGCCGAAGCGGTTGGGGAAGTTGGTGATCGAAGTCTCCAGGTCGTACATGAACCAGGCTTCGGTGGGCGACGTGAACACCAGTTCCGTGAGCGTGTGCACCGACGTCTGCGCGGCCTCGCCGAAGCCCCCGTTGTCGACCTGGTCGATCGCCTCGGCGACACCGGTGTCGTCGTCGAGCACCACCTTCTCGTCGAGGGGGATGTCGCGGTCCCAGAGCAGGTCGAACACGGCGCGCACTTCCTGTTCGGCAGCCTCAGGGTCGTCGGGCTGCTCTCCGGCCGGCGGCAGCTCGGGAGGCGGCGGGTTGCACCCCTTCTGCCACTCGACGTCGCCGTCGCGCGGCATCTCGTCGAACGGGATCACCTCGCTGCCGTTCACCGACTCGAGCGTCACGTCGAACGCCACGTTCGCCGCACCGGGCGAGGCGACGGCCACCCATCCGTTCACTGGTGCGCCACCGTCGATCCTTCCGTCGGCCCAGGTGGTAGTGACGAGCGTGACGTCGGCGCGCACCTGCATCGCGAGCACCCGGAACGGCACACCCTCCGCATGGCCGGAGGAGAACAGCGACACGCTGAGGCCGCCGTCGCGCGGGGCCACGTAGCGCTGGCCGTTCGACACGCCGATGGCCTCCTTGAACGACATCGTGATGCGCAACCCACCCACCGCGTTGCACCACGCGGCGGGTTGCCACCCGACGTTGCCGACGGTGTCGGGTGGCGCGATGACGCCGAGCGGCTGCGGCGCCGCGGTCGACTCGGCAGCGATGGTGGCTACCGGCACGTCGGGCATGACGAACTCGCCGCCGAAGTCGTTCCAGTCGCCGCTGTCCTGCAGCGTCACGCGGATGCCGGTCTCGGTGACGCGCTGGTACAGCAGATCCAGTTCGGGGCCGATGTAGTCGCTGCCGAAGTCGGGGAACGCGTTGTCGGGCGGCGGCACTTCCACGACATCGACCGCGGTGTCGGGCCCAGCCGTGTCCGGGCCGGCGGCCGCCGTGGTGGTGGCCACCGATTCGCCGTCGCGACCGCGCACGAACAGGAACGCGAGCACGAGTCCGGCGATCACCACCACGGTTCCGGCGAGCACGAACCAGGTTCGGCGCGCCACCCGCCCATCGAGGTCGTCGAGCTCATCAGGGTCGGTGTCGTCGATTCGCATGGTCCCCTCCCGCAGCAATCGTCGCGCAGCGCGGCGTCACCGCGTGCACTGCCCGGACACGCGTCAGACGAACGACAGCGTGTGTTCGGTTCCCTCGTCGTCGAGCATCGGCAGCACTGCCTGCGCAGCCTGCTTCGCGTGGTAGCTGCTGCGCGTGAGCGGACTGGCCTCCACATGACCGATGCCGAGCGATTCGCCCAGCCGCTTCCACTCCTCGAACTCCGACGGCTCGGCCCAGCGAGCCACCGGCAGGTGGTTGGTGGTGGGCCGCAGGTACTGGCCGATGGTGACGATGTCGGTGCCGATGGCGGCCAGGTCGTGCAACAGGCCGGCCACTTCGTCGGCGGTTTCGCCCAGGCCGAGCATGAACCCTGTCTTGATGGTGGCGCCCACCGCCTTCGCGTGTGCCAGCACACTCAGGCTGCGCGCGTACCCGGCACTCGGTCGTACCGCACGCTGCAGCCGAGCGACCGTCTCGACGTTGTGGTTGAACACGTCGGGTCGGCCCGACCCGTCGGCGAGCAGCAGATCGAGCGACTCGGTGCGCCCCTTCGCATCGCTGACCAAGGTCTCCACCACCGTGCCCGGTCGTGCCGCGCGAATTGCGGCCACGCACGCAGCCACATGGGCGAAGCCGCCGTCGTCGAGATCGTCGCGGGCCACCATGGTGAGCACCGCGTGCGCCAGGTTCATCTCGCGGATGGCAGCGGCCACGCGAGCCGGTTCGTCGGCGGCCGGGGGCAGCGGCTTGCTGGTGTCGACCAGGCAGAAGCCGCACGCACGCGTGCATCGCTCGCCGAGCACCATGAAGGTGGCGGTGCCATCGGCCCAGCAGTCGCTGAGGTTGGGGCAGCCGGCTTCCTCGCACACGGTGACGAGTCCGTGGTCGCGGACGGTCTTCTTCAACGCGAGCACCTCGGTGCCGATGGTGACCTTCGGCCGCAGCCACTCGGGCTTGCGGGTGGCGATGGCCAACCCGTCGGTGACACCGGCCTGCTGCAGACGAGCCACCGACCGCACACTCGCCGGCTGTACGACGACGCCGTGATCGGCGGCGGCGCGCACCGCAGCACCGGGCCCGGCGCCGCGCGAGAACGGCGACAGGTCGTCGGGCCGCACCTTCCACGCCACGTCCTGGCGCTCCATGTGGCCGCCACCCCACAGGTCGGCGGCGCGGCGAGCGACGATGTCGGCCACCGTGGCCAGATCGACGTGGATGCCTTCCTCGGCCAGCGAGGTGACCGGCTTGTCGGCGATGCCACAGGGAACGATGTGGTCGCGTAGGTAGCGCATGTCGGTGTGCACGTTGAGGGCGAAGCCGTGCATCGTGCGCGCATGAGCGAGCCGCACACCGATGGCGCAGATCTTGCGCGGGTTCGGCCCGCTCACGCCCACCCACACGCCCGGGTACTCGGGCAGGCAGCCGACGTCGGCAACACCGAGCTCGTGCAGCGTGCCCACCACCAGCTGCTGGATGGATCGCACGTGATCGCCCGCGCCCAGCGAGTTGGGCACGGTGACGATCGGGTAGCCGACCAGCTGGCCGGGACCGTGGTAGGTGACGTCGCCGCCGCGCTTCACCGACACCAGCTCGGCATCGACCGATGCCGGGTCTACTCTGATGTTGGCGGCCAGGTCGGCGCGAGGACCGTGGGTGAACACGTGCGGATGCTCGAGCAACAACAGGTGCTGCTCGGTGCCGTGCCGGAACATCGCCTGCTGCAGCGCGAGCGCCTCGCGGTACGGCACCCTGCCGAGCCAGCGGACGTGCAGTGTGGTGCTCATGGCGCGGTGTCGTTCATGACCCGGTGCTCAGAGCTCCTGCGACCAGTCGCGGGTCTCGAGCAGTTGCTTCACCTTGACGAGGAAGCCCGCCGCGTAGGCACCGTCGAACGCCCGGTGGTCCCAGGCCATGGCGAGGTTGCCGACCGGGTGGATGGCGATGGCCTCGCCACCATCGGCGAGCGGGGCCACGACCGGCTTGCGCACGATGGCGTCGGTGGAGAGGATGGCCACCTGCGGCTGGTTGATGACGGGCATGGTGAGCACGCTGCCGGCCGAGCCGTTGTTGGTGATGGTGAAGGTGCCGCCGCTGATCTCGTCGGGGCTCAGCTTGCGGGTCTTCGCGCGGCTGGCCAGGTCGTTGATCTCGCGTGCGAGTGCACGGATGCGCTTCGTCTCGGCGGAGCGCACCACCGGCACCAGCAGCCCTTCGAAGTTGAGGTCGACCGCGATGCCGACGTCGATGTAGTTGTGCACGACCAGCTCGTTCTCGCCCACGCTCGCGTTGAGGTGCGGGAACTCGGCCAGCGCGTCGACCACGGCGCGGGTGATGAACGGCAGGTAGGTGAGGCTGAAGCCTTCGCTCGCCTTCCACTCGCCCTTCACCGTCGAGCGGGTGGCGTCGACGTTGGCGAAGTCGACCTCGACCACGCTGAAGGCGTGGGGGCTGACGCTCTTGCTCATGATCATGTGGCTGCCGGTGAGCTTGCGGATCTTGCTGAGCGGCACCACCGTGTCGCGCTCGCCGGTGACCACGACCGGTGCGGGCGCCGCCGGCGTGACGGCCGGTGCCGGCGCGGCGGCGGGAGACGGAGCTGCGGCAGCAGGCGCGGGGGCTGCGGCGGGAGCCGGAGCGGCTGGCGCGGGGGCCGCGGCAGGCGCGGGGGCTGCGGCAGGCGCCGGAGCAGCCGCCGGGGCGGGAGCGGCGGCGACCGGTGCGAGCTGCTTCGTGTCGATGAAGTCGAGCACGTCGTCGCGGGTGATGCGGCCGCCGAGGCCGGTGCCGGTGAGCTGATCGGGGTTGATGCCGTGCTCGGCGACCAACCGGCGCACCACGGGCGACAGCAGGCGGTTGTCGTTGCCGGCCGGCGCATCGGCCTCGGCCGGTGCTGCCTCGACGGGTGCCGGCGCGGCAGGCGCGGCAGCTGCTGCCGGGGCCGGCTCGGGAGCGGGGGCCGGCGCGGGCTCGGCGGCCACCGGAGCAGGAGCGGGCGCGGGCGCTGGCTCCGGCGCGGCAGCCTCCGGCTCGGGTGCGGGCGCGGGCGCCGGCTCGGGTGCGGCGGCGCCGGCCTCGGCGCCGACGACGGCGA
>JAUXQB010000089.1 GCA_030685215.1 Actinomycetota bacterium | reverse complement strand
GACCTCACCGCTGCCGGTGACCTGCGCCGCGAACTCGTTCATCGACCCGACGAAGCGGGCGACGAATGCGGTGCTGGGCGTGCGATAGACCTCGGTGGGCGTGCCGAGCTGCTCGACCCGCCCCTGCGACATGACGCAGATGCGGTCGCTGATGGCGAGCGCTTCCTCCTGGTCGTGGGTGACGAACAGCGTGGTGATGCCCACCTCGGTCTGGATGCGGCGGATCTCGTCGCGCAGCGTGGTGCGTACCTTCGCGTCGAGCGCGCTGAGCGGCTCGTCGAGCAGCAGCACTCGCGGCTGCACGGCGAGCGCACGGGCCAGAGCCACACGCTGTGCCTGACCACCGGAGATCTGGTGCGGGTAGCGATCGGCGAACGGCGTGAGCTGCACCAGCTCGAGCATCTCTGCGACCCGATGGTGCCGGGTCGTGGCCTCGACGCTGCGAGTGCGCAACCCGAACTCGACGTTCTTGGCCACGGTCATGTTGGGGAACAGGCTGTAGCTCTGGAACACCATGCCCATGTTGCGCTTGTGCGCCGGCGTGCGCGTGATGTCGGCGCCGCCCACCAACACGGCGCCGGAGTCGGCGAACTCGAACCCGGCTGCGATGCGCAGCGCGGTGGTCTTGCCGCAGCCCGAAGGCCCCAACAGCGTGATCAGCTCACCCTCACGAACGTCGAGGTCGAGGCTCTCGAGTGCCACGTTCGTGCCGAACGTCTTGCGCACGGAGATGTAGTCGAGAGTGGTCATGCTGCGGCGGGCTCCTGGGAGGACGCCGCTCTGGCTGCGGCGTAGGCGAATGACTTGCGCTTGCGGTCGCGCTTCTTGGTGAGCACGCTGACGAGCACGAACAGCGAGGTGGTGGCGAGCAGCGCCATCAGGTTGAGCCCGTAGCCCGCCTGCGAGTCGGTGCCGACCAGGATGCGCTGGTACGGCGGCAGCGAATCGATGAGCAGCAGCCGAGCGATGGTGTACTCGCCGATGACCACCGCGGCGGTGAGGAACGACGCCGAGATGATGGCGGTTCGGAGGTTCGGGATGAGCACGCGCATGATGGTGGCCAACCAGCCGGACCCCAGGCTGCGCGAGGCGTCGACGAGCGTGCGTAGGTCGATGGCTCGCAACCCGGCGTCGATGGACCGGTAGGTGAACGGCAGTGCCAGCACCACGTAGAACGGGATCAACGACAGATCGGAGTCGAGGAACCAGCGTGCGTGTGGCTTGACCAACTTGATGCCGGCGACGAGCGCGATGGCCGGGATCATGTAGGGCAGCACCGTGACGAACTCGATGACCGGACGCGCGCGCGGGAGGCGCAGGTGCACCCAGATGGCCGTGGGCAGCAACAGCAGCAGCGTGAGCAGCACCGTGCCGAGGGCGAGCTTCAGCGAGAGGCGCAGCGAATCCCAGAACACGGGGTCCTCGAAGGCGCGTCCGAGCGGCTCGAGCGACCACTTGTCGAACAGCGTGTCCCAGCCGAGCAACACCGTGGGCACGTTCTGCAGCGCGAAGCGCGCCAACGCGAGCAACGGCATGATAAAGAAGATGGCGGCGACGACCAGCACCAGGTTCGGCAGCAGCCGCGCGAAGCGTGCGTTCGGGCGGCCCACAGAGGGTGGCGCCATTCCGGTGGGCGCGGTGGGGGGTCCTTCGTCGAGCGCGTCGCTCACGATCGGGTCGCCGGGAACGGCCGCGGGCATCACGACTGCCACCGTTCCGCACGGCGGCGCGCCACCCAGTAGAGGCCCATCGAGACGGCCATGATGATGATCATCCATGCCGCCAGCGAGAAGCCGACGGCGTTCTCACCGATGGACACGTCGCCGCCGAGGAAGAACCCGATGCGGCGCGACACGATCATCGAGTTGTCGGTGAGCACCGCGGCGGTGGCGTAGGCACTGAACGAGTTGGCGAACAGCAGCAGGAAGCCACCCAGCAGCGACGGCGCGAGCACGGGCAATCCGATGCGCCACCAGTAGGTGAAGCTGGTGCCGCCGAGGTTGGCACACGCCTCACGCCACGCGGGTTTCAGCCCGTCGATGGCGGGCAGCGTGATGAGCACCATCAGCGGGATGTTGAAGTAGGAGTAGACGGTGATGAGACCGGGCACCGAGCCGAGTTCGAAGTCGCCTCCGTAGAGGTCGAATCCGCCGGCGAGGAGAATCTTGGTGAGCAGGCCCTGGCGACCGAGCAGGGCCAGGAACATGAACGCCAACGGCAGCCCGCCCATGTTCGCGGCGACGCCGCTGAACGAGGTGACGCCGTTGCGCAGCCAGCGCGGACGCGTGGCAGTGGCCGCGGCGTAGGCGAGCAGGGTGCCGAAGACCACGCCGACCAGCGCGGATCCGGCGGAGAAGCGCACGGAGAACCAGAACGCGGAACGGTTCTGGCCGTCCATCGCCTCCGACATCGCCGACAGGGAGTAGCCCTTCGTCGTGTCGACCGCGCTGATGAACACGCTGATCGCAGGGACGATGAGGAAGAGGAAGAGGAAGGCGAAGAAGGGCACCAGGCCCAGCCACGCCCAACTGCGTCTCGCCGCGGGGGGCGCACCAGCGGTGCGCCCCCCTTCGACGACAGGTGTGTCAATCATCCGAACCTGAGAATCAGGCGTCGGCGACCATGGGACCCCACTGCGCAGCAAGGACTTCCTTGGCGGCAGCGATCTGGTCCGGGGTGAGGAAGCTGACCTGGCTGATGAGCTCGGCTGGGGGCAGGTTGCCCTTCATG
>JAUXQB010000086.1 GCA_030685215.1 Actinomycetota bacterium | reverse complement strand
CGTGGACCCCGACCTCGCGGTGCGCACTCGTCGAGGGCTGCTGCGAGAGGCCGAGTCGCGCGGCACGTCGCTGCTGCCGTGCCACTTCCCCGAGATGCAGGCGGCCCGGCTGCTGCCGGCACAAGGCCGGACGCGGTGGGTGCTCAGCGGTCAGTGACCACTGAGCACCCACGCAGGTTCCCGACGACGTTCAGGACGTGACGTTCAGGACGTGACGTCGCGTGCTGCTCGTCGCGTGACGAGCACCATCGCACCGCCGACGCCCGCCAAAGCAAGTGCGATGAACACGCTGGTGCCATCGACGCCACCAGTACTCGGAAGTGCCCGTTCGGTGTCGTTGCCGACCGCTGTCGTGCCACCGCCGGGTGTCGTGGTGCCACCGCCTCCGCCGCCGACGGTCGTCGTGGCGACGGACTCGGCGCACGTGGCGCGGGTGAACGTGTTGGAGTCGAGCGTCACGGCGCCGGTCTGCGCGAGCAGGCGGCCTTGGATGGCGGCGTTCGTGCCGGCGCTGATCGAGGTCAGCGCCATCACGGTACCGACCATCACCGACCCGGTACCGAGCGTGGCCGAGCTACCGACCTGCCAGTAGACGTTGCAGGCACCCGCGCCGTTGATCAACGACACCGAGCTGGAACTGGCCGTGATGAGCGTGCTCGATGCCTGGAAGACGAACAGCGCGTTCGCATCGCCCTGGGCGTCGAGCGTCAATGCACCCGACAGCTGGAGTGCTCCGCCGGTGTACACGCCCGGGATCAAGGTGCGCTCACCGAGGTTGCCGGTGATCTGCGCACTGCTCGACCTGCCGGCCGCATCGTTGAAGGCAGTGGTGAGGGCGGCCTTGGCGGCGAGTGCTTCGGCGTCGGCCGCATGGATGGTGCCGTTGCTCACCAGTCCGGGCGGGAAGCCGGTGACCGCGGAGCCGGGGCTGACCCCGACGTCGCCGTTGACGGTGGACGGGCCGGTGTTGGTGACCGTGCTGCCGGCGAGAACGGCATAGCTGCCGGCGGCGCCGAGACCGACGGCGCCTTCGGGCGCGGCAGCCGACGTGGTGGCCGCGAAGGAGAGGGCCAGGGCGAGCGACGCGCCGAGCGCGACGCCGACGAGGCGGTGGGAAGAAGCGGTCATGGCGACCTACCTTCATGGATATCAGGGTTCCGGCACTCGGAGCGCAGTCCGCAGGCAACCCCACAGATGTAGAGTCTCTACCCTTCTCAGTGGTCGTTCAAACACTCTCAGCACTACTTGACATCGCTCGCTGATCATCACTTCCTCTCGGCGACACGAGCGTGTTGGCAGTGAGCGCTCCGGTCGATACGGTCGGCTTCGACTTCCCCCAGTCGCAGCTACCACCTCCTGGGAGTCGGTCATGTTCCTCTGCTGGTCCGCGAAAGGCGGCAGCGGCACCACAGTCGTCGCTGCCGCGCTCGCACTCGTCCTCTCCCGGCAGCGCCCGACGCTGCTGGTCGACCTCGCCGGCGACGCGCCGGCCGCACTCGGCCTGCCCGAGCCCGCCGGACCGGGGCTCGTCGACTGGCTCGCGAGCGCCACCGCCGACGCTGCCGCCCTGCAGCGCCTCGCCGTGCCCGCCACCGACGCGCTGCAGCTGCTCCCGCGTGGCAGCAGTTCGCCGAGCGACACCGACCGGTGGCGAGACCTCGCCGAGGCGTTGGCGGCGACGGCGTGCACCGTCGTGCTCGACGCCGGCACCGGCGCACCCCCTGCCGAGCTGTTCGCCGTCGCGCCACACCGGCTGCTGGTCACCCGACCCTGCTATCTCTCCCTCCGCCGCGCTGTCGCGAGCGGCCTGCAACCCACGGGCATCGTGCTGCTCGACGAGCCAGGGCGCGCACTTGCCGCGCGCGACGTCGAGCGGTCACTCGGCGCGCCGGTGGTGGCAGAGCTCGCGTACGACCCGGCCGTCGCCCGCGCGGTCGACGCCGGCCTGCTCGCCTCGCGTCTGCCGCGCTCGCTGGCGCACTCCCTCAGGAGCGCAGCATGATCGACCTCGTCGCGGAGCAGTCGTTGCTGGGCGGCCTCGAGCGGTGGCTCGACGACCCCACCGTCACCGAGTTGATGGTCAACGCCGGCAGCGAGGTGTGGGTCGAGCGGGCCGGCCGCATCGAGCCGGTCGGCCGCATTCGTCCCACCACGCTGCTCGCCGCCATCGAGCAGATCCTCACGCCCATCGGACGCCGGCTCGATCGCACGCACCCCACCGTCGACGCCCGCCTCGCCGACGGGTCGCGGCTCTGCGCGGTGGTCGCACCCATCGCCGTCGACGGGCCGTGCCTCACCATCCGTCGCTTCAGCGCGCAACCCATCCCGCTCGCCCGATTCGCCGAGCCTCCGGTCGTCGCGCTGCTGGCCGAGCTCGTCCACCGCCGCTGCAACCTCGTGGTCAGTGGCGCCACCTCGTCGGGCAAGACCACCTTGCTCAACGCGCTGGCACGGGAGGTAGAACCGACGTCGCGCCTCATCACCCTGGAAGACGTCGCCGAACTGCAGCTGCCGCATCCGCACGTGCTGCGCCTGGAGACCCGCGACGCGAACCCCGACGGAGTGGGCGCCGTCACGCTCGAACACCTGCTGCGCACCGCGCTGCGCATGCGACCAGACCGACTGGTGGTCGGCGAGATCCGCGGCAGCGAGGCCGTGCACCTGCTGCAGGCGCTCAACACCGGCCACGACGGGTCGCTCGCCACCGTGCACGCCAACAGCGCGCTCGACGCGCTCGAGCGCCTGGCCTCGCTGGTGCTGCAGGAGGTGGGCAACTGGCCGATGACCGCGGTGCACCATCACGTGGCCCGAGCGGTCGACGCCGTGGTGCACGTCGCCCGCTCGCCCGACGGCGGCCGATGCGTCACGGAGGTCGTCGAGGTCGCGCCGTCGGCGGAGCGCCTCGGCACTCGCGTACTCGCTCGCGACGGCCATGTGGTCGCTGCTCCGCAACGAAGCCGGCGATGACAGTCGCCTTCGGCGCGACAGCGCTGCTGGTCGTCGCAGCCGCGTGGGCGAGCGGTCAGCTGCTCGTCGCCCGCGCCGCCACACCACCCACGCAGCGGGCACGTCGCGTTCCTCCTCCCACCGCCGAGCTGTGGGCTGCGTTCCTCGACCTGGTCTCGGCCGAAGTGCGCACGGGCAGCTCGCTGGCGGCCGCGGTGCGGCACGCGGTCGCGCGTTGCTCGCCACAAGGTGCCGTCATCTGCG
>JAUXQB010000077.1 GCA_030685215.1 Actinomycetota bacterium | reverse complement strand
CGGCCCCATCTCGATATGGTGCCGAACGGCTTCCCCCACGAGACCCGACGACCCCGAATCGAGGTTGTGATGAAGATGTTCTCCGCGGAAGTCCTGGCGTATTTCCGAACCCACCACGGGATGGCCACCCACACTGCACTCATGCGTGCGGGCATGAGCCGCCGACAGCGATTCGCCGCTGTCGAGGTAGGCGTGCTGGAGCAGATCTACGAGAACGTGGTGCACCTCGTCTCCACCCCGCTGACGCTGGAGGCTCGCTGCGCTGCGCTGTCGATGGCCCATTCGCGCGGGTTCGTCACGGGGCCGGCAGGAGGGCGACTGACAGGTATACGACGGATGCCCCGAACAGCCGACGTCTCGTACTGCCTGCCGCACGGTGCACACGTCGGCCCCTACCCTGGCGTCGATCTCCGCCAGAGCACCAAGATCCCGCCGGCGCACGTGGTGGTTCGAGCCGACGGCATCCGCGTCGCCAGTGCCGCTCGCCTCGCGTTCGACCTTGCCTCCGACCTCACGGAGGTGGATCATCAGTCCGTCCTCGAACAGCTGCTCAACGACGGGAAGTGCACGATGGCCACGCTCTCCGCAGTCGGTCGGCAGTTGGCGCATCCGGCGCGCCCCGGGTCCGTCCGGTTCATGTCGAACCTGTTGGCGCGCTCGGGTCGGCCGACCGACTCGCATCCGGAGGTGCTAGTTGCAGACGGTCTACGGCGGCGGGGGGTGCCGATCCTGACCCAGGTGGAACCCCTCCTGCTCCCGGGTGGCGGACGCATCACGCTCGACCTTGCGGTGCCCACAGTCCGCTGGGGCGTCGAGATCGATGTGCATCCGGATCACTGGCTGCTGCCCGGCACCACGCGGGACAAGCAGAGAGATCGTCGCTGCCATCTCGTCGGCTGGCAGGTCGAGCGCGTGACGGAAGTGGACCTGCTCGACCTGGAGGCCATCTGCGACGAGCTCGCGGAGCTCTATCGGTCTCGGTGCGAGCTGCTCGGCGTCGCCGCCTAGGTGCTCACCTCGGTCATCCGAGTGCCAGCGTCCCACCGGGGTGCACGCTGGCACTCGGATGGTCGTGTGGCACTCGGATGGTCGGCTGCCACTCGATGGGTCATGTGGCACTCGGATGGGTGGGGTGGGGTCAGCGGTAGGGGCCGGGGCGGCGGAGGAACTGGCGGTGCCAGCGACGGGGGGTGAGCACGACTGCGCGGGGCTCGTCCTCGAACATCCAGCGCACGAAGTGGCGACGGGTCCAGGCGTTCAGGCCCACCACCCGGATGGCGCCGCGGGCGAGCAGCGGCTTGGCCAGCCAGCCGTTGAGCACCTTCGACATGCGGTGGTCGGCGAACAGGTGGTGCCGCACCGCCCGCTCGTACTCGGCGCAGACGTCGGCGGGCAGCAGTGCGCCGCCGTGCGTGATGGCCTCGGCAGAGAGGCGACCGGTGAGCACGGCCTGTCCGATGCCCTCGCCGGTCATCACGTCGGTGACCCGAGCGGCGTCGCCCACGAACAGCACGCGACCCGTCGACAGCACCGCACGGTCGACGCCCGCAGGGATGGGCCACGCGGTGACACGATCCTCCAACTCGACGTCGGGCCCGAGCGCCTCGCGGATGTGCGGGCGCTCGACGAGGCCGGCCCAGTCGGCGTTCATCGACTTGCCGGTGCGCGAGCCGTCGCGCAGCACGCCGAAGCCGAGGTTCACGCGACCGTCGGGCAGCGGGAAGCTCCACGCGTAGCCGGGCAGGAAGTCGGGCTCGAACCACACGTACAGGCGGTCGGCAGCGGGACCGGTGACGTTGCGGGCGTACTGCCGGAACGCATGCCACTCGCCGAGGTACCCGGGCTCGGCGAGACCGAGCAGCTTGCGGGTGGGCGACCACATGCCATCGGCGGCGATCACGTAGCGGGCACGCACGGTGCCCAACCCGGAGACGTCGGCCTCCACGTGATCCGACCCGTCGCGCAGGTCGAGCAACGCGTGGCCCTCGCGCACGTCGGCACCGGCGGTGCGGGCGAGCCGCACCAGCGCGGCGTCGAGCTCGCGGCGGGGGGTGGTGGCTGCGAACAGCCCGTCGGACGGGAGTGGCAGGCACACCTCGCGACCCGAGGGCGACCGCAGCCATGCGGCCTCCACCGTCTGCCAGTTGGGCACGTGCTCCGGGCGTAGACCGAGCGGCTCGAGCTCGCGCAACGCGAGTGTGGTGAGCCCGTCGCCGCAGCACTTGTCGCGCGGGAACAGCGCCTTGTCGACGACGATCACGCTGCGTCCGGCGCGGCGCAGCGTGATGGACGCGGCGGTGCCGGCAGGCCCGGCGCCGATCACCAGCACGTCGGCCACCAGTTCGTCGATCACGCCCGAGAGGCTACGGGCGAGCGGACGGCGGCACCACCGGCTCGCTGCCGGGCGGGGTGCCCACCTTATGATGCGCTGCGCGGGCCGCAGGCCCACGAACTCCGTCTACGACATCCAGTGAGGTTGCAATGAGCAGACTGTGTGAAGGCCGCGTGGCCATCGTCACCGGCGCAGGCCGCGGCATCGGCCGCGAGCACGCCCTGAGCCTGGCGTACCACGGGGCCAAGGTGGTCGTGAACGACCTCGGTGGCAACGCCGACGGCACCGGGGCCGATGCGTCGCCCGCGCAGCAGGTGGTCAACGAGATCATCGAGATGGGTGGCGAGGCCGTCGCCAACGGCGACTCGTGCTCGTCGTGGGAAGGCGCGCAGCGGATGGTCAACCAGGCCATCGAGACGTTCGGCGACCTGCACGTGGTGGTCAACAACGCCGGCATCCTGCGCGACCGGGTGCTCGTCAACATGACCGAGGAGGAGTGGGACGCGGTCATCAACGTGCACCTGAAGGGCACGTTCGCTCCCAGCCGTTGGGCAGCCGCCTACTGGCGCGAGCAGAGCAAGGCCGGCAAGCCGGTCAGCGGCCGCATCATCAACACCACCTCGGTCAGCGGCATCTACGGCAACCCCGGCCAGACCAACTACGGCGCTGCCAAGGCCGGCATCGCCGCGTTCAGCAACATCGCAGCGCTCGAACTGAGCCGCTACGGCGTCACCGTCAACGCGGTGGGCCCGGTGGCCCTCACCCGCATGACCGAGGGCCTCGGGCCGGCACCGGAGACCGACGAGGCGCGCGAAGCACGTTCGCCGCGCTGGATCGCCCCAATCGTCACCTGGCTCGCCAGCGAGGAATCGGCCGGTGTCACCGGTCGCGTGTTCGAGGCCAGCGGCCAGACCCTCGCGGTGGCAGAGGGCTGGGTGCGCGGCCCGCAGCACGAGCCGCTCGACGACCCGACGAAGCTCGGTCCGGTGGTGGCCGAACTGCTGGCCAAGGCCCGCCCCAACTCCGGAATGAACGGCGAGCCCGGTGGCTGGCCGCAGCAGCAGAAGAAGTGAGAGGAACGACTCATGCCGTTGAACCCTGACGCAGTGGGCGCCACCGGCGACCCGCGCACCATCTCGTGGAACTCGAAGGATGCCCTGCTGTACGCGGTGGGCATCGGCGCCGGCCAGGCCGACCTGCCGTTCACCACCGAGAACACCAAGGACACCGCACAGGTGGTGTTCCCCACGTTCGCCGTGGTCGCCGGTTCTGGCACCGGTGGCGGTGGACGCAGTGCGATGAGCCAGATCGGCTCGTTCAACTTCGCACTGCTGGTGCACGGATCGCAGGCCATCACGCTGCACCGTCCCATTCCGGTGGAGGCCGAGGCCGTCACGCAGGACAAGGTCGTCGCGATGTACGACAAGGGCAAGGCCGCCGTCGTCGTGATGGAGAACGAGGTGAAGACCGTCGACGGCGAGCCGTTGTGGAACACCCGCTCGTCGGTGTTCATCCGCGGCGAAGGCGGCTGGGGCGGCGACCGCGGCCCGAGCGGTCCGCAGAACGAGCCGCCGGCCGACACCGCGCCGAGCCACGAGATCATGCTGCAGACCTCGCCCGATCAGGCCTTCGTGTACCGCCTCAGCGGCGACCGCAACCCGTTGCACACCGACCCGTCGTTCGCGGCCATCGGCGGCTTCGACCGTCCCATCCTGCACGGCCTGTGCACCTATGGGTTCACCGGCCGCGCGCTGCTGGGCGCGCTCGCCGACAACGACGTCACGCGCTTCCACCACATCGAGGGTCGCTTCTCCAGCCCGGTGATGCCCGGCGACGCGCTCACCGTGCGCATCTGGCGCACCGGCGACGGCGAGGCCGTGTTCACCACCTCGGTGGGCGACCGCGTGGTCATCGATCAGGGGCTCGCCCGCTTCAGCTGAACCGTCGACTCGCTGCTCCGACCCCGGCTCACTCGGGGTCGGGGTAGCAGGTCACCGAGACGTCGATGTTCTTGACGAACGGGTCGTGCGAGCGCACCGCGTGCCGTGCGCGATCGGCGACCGCGGAGATCTTCTCGGTGGAGCCCTGGCTCGCGGGCACCTGCACCATCGCGTGGATGCGACCGGCGCTGCGCGACACGTCGACGATCGCCGGCAGATGACCGAGCTCGTGGCGGATCGCCGCGGCGAAGCCGGCTTCCACACCGCGCTTCGCGACTGCGGTGGCGACGGTGACGCTGGGCAGGTCGTCGATCACGTTGCTCGGGTCGACCTCCACCAGGGGTACGCGGTGGCGGCTGGCACACACCGAGCCCATCTCGGCCAGCGTGTGCGCCGAACCGGCTTCGCGGGCGACGATGGTGAGGTCGATGTGGCCTTCGAGCGGGCATTCCGCGTGCATCGTGATGCCGCGGCACGGACCGCCGTGCTCGTCGGCGCAGGCGACCACGTCGTGGCCCTCCGCGGTGAGGTGGGCGCCGATCTCGCTGGCGTTACCGGGTGTGGATTCGATCAGCAGCAGCTTCATTGGGCCATGGGAGCCCTCGGAGGCCCTATAGCAACAGGGTCGAAGGTCCCTGTTTGAGGTGCGCGACCACGTCGGCGAGCGCCACGTCGAGGCGTTCGCCGCTGCGGCGGTCCTTCACCTCGACCACACCGTCGACCAGACCGCGGCCGACCACCACGATGGTGGGCATGCCGAGCAGTTCGGCGTCGTTGAACTTCACGCCGGGGGAGACGCCGATGCGGTCGTCGAGCAGCACGCGCAGCCCGGCGGCCTCGCACTCGGCGGCCAGGGCCTCGGCCGCGGGAAGTTGCGGGTCGGTGGCCTTACCGGTGGCCACGATGTGCACGTCGGCGGGCGACACCTCGGACGGCCAGATGAGGCCCTTGTCGTCGCAGTTGAGCTCGGCCACGGCGGCCACCGCACGCGACACGCCGATGCCGTAGGAGCCCATGGTGACGGTGCGGGTCTTGCCGTGCTCGTCGAGCACGGTGAGCCCGAGCGACTCGGCGTACTTGCGGCCGAGCTGGAAGATGTGACCGATCTCGACACCGCGTGCCATCTCCAGCGAGTTGCCGCAGCGCGGGCACGGGTCGCCGGCATGCACCTCGGCGGCCTCGATCTGGCCGTCGGCCACGAAGTCGCGCCCTGCGACCAGGTTCACCACGTGGCGGCCGGGTGCGTCGGCGCCGGTGATCCACGCAGTGCCGTCGACGATGCGCGGGTCGACCACGAACCGGATGCCGGCGGGCTTGTCTTCACCGAGCGAACCGGGGCCGATGTAGCCCTTGGCGAGGTGCGGGTTTGCCGCGAAGTCGGCTTCGCTGAACGGCTCGATCTCGGCCGGCGCCACCTGTGCTTCCAGGCGCTTCATGTCGACCTCGCGGTCGCCGGGCACGCCGATGGCCAGCGGGGTGACGGTGCCGTCGGGGTGCTTCAGCTTGACCACCAGGTTCTTCAAGGTGTCGGCCGCGGCCCACGGGCGGTCGTCGCGACGCAGGTCGTCGCGTGCGTTGAGCAGGTCGACCAGCGTCTGGATGGTGGGCGTGTCGGGCGTGTCGACCACCTGCGCGGCGGGCGTGTGGTCGAACGGCACGGTGGCGGGCGCGGCCACCTGCACGGCCTCGGTGTTGGCCGAGTAGTCGCAGTTGGTGCAACGCACGTAGGTGTCTTCGCCGATGGCCATCGGCGCCAGGAACTCCTCGCTGGCCGAACCACCCATCGCGCCGCTCATGGCCGACACGATGACGTAGGGCATGCCCAGGCGGTCGAACGTGCGCTGGTAGGCCTCGCGGTGCTTGAGGTAGCTGGCCTCCAAACCGGCATCGTCGATGTCGAAGCTGTAGCTGTCCTTCATCGTGAACTCGCGACCGCGCAGCAGCCCGGCGCGAGGGCGAGCCTCGTCGCGGAACTTGTCCTGGATCTGGTAGATGACCAGCGGCAGGTCCTTGTAGCTGCTGTAGAGGTCTTTCACCAGCAGCGTGAACATCTCCTCGTGCGTGGGCGCCAGCAACATGTCGGCGCCGCGCCGGTCCTTGAGGCGGAACAGGTTGGGGCCGTAGTCGCTCCAGCGGCCGGTGGCCTCGTACGGCTCGCGGGGGAGCAGCGCGGGGAAGTGCACTTCCTGGAAGCCGGCGCGGTCCATCTCCTCGCGGATGATGCGCTCGACGTTGCGGAACACCATCCACCCCAGCGGCAGCCAGGTGAACCCGCCCGGCGCGGCGCGGCGGATGTAGCCACCTCGCACGAGCAGGCGATGGCTCGCGACTTCGGCGTCGGCAGGGTCCTCACGCAGCGTGCGGAGGAACAAGGTCGACATTCGGAGCACAGCAGACCTCAAACAGGGTGGGGGACGGGAAGAGCAGGGGCGCCCCGGCGCGCACGGGCGGCCGAAGGCACGGCGAACACTACCGGTCGACCGCTATACTCGTCGGGTCTTTGAAGTTCACCGAACTGAAGGCGTGGGCTCCTCGGGCCCACGCCTTCTTGTCTGCTGGGGCCCGGTCCAGCGCACAGAACACGTGGGAGAGGAGGTCGAACATGAGTGACAAGAGCACCCTGGAACGCGTGCGCAACCTGGTCGCGCCCATCGTCACCGACCTCCGACTCGACCTCTACGACCTCGAGTTCCGCGGCGGCACGCTGCGCGTCACCGTCGACACCCCTCCCGGCAGCACCGGCGGCGTCGACCTCGACGTCATCGCGCTCGCCACCCGGCTCATCGGCCGCGAGTTCGACCACCACGATCCGGTGCCCGGCCACTACACGCTGGAAGTCACCAGCCCGGGTCTCGAGCGCACGCTGCGCGTGCCGGCGCACTTCCAGCGCGAGCTGGGCAAGACCGTGGCGCTGCGTCTGCGCGACACGGCCAGCGACGCCCGCCGCCTGCAGGGCGTGCTCGTCGCCGCCGACGACCAGGCCGCCACCATCCGCCTCGAGACCGACGGCGCCGCCGAGATCGACGAGCGAGTGGTGCCGTACGACCTCATCGACCGTGCCAAGACCGTGTTCAACTGGGGCCCGGCCCCCAAGCCGGGCGCCAAGGCGCCGGCGAAGCCGAAGGGCCCCGCCAAGACCCCACCGGCGAAAAACCGCCCGTCGGCGAAGGCTGCCAAGGCGGCGCCGGCCAACAGCCGCGCCCGCCGCGACGAGAACCGAAGGGCCCAAGAGCCCGTGACCAGAGAGGGTGAAGCGAGATGAGCAGTCTCGACATGTCCGAAGCCGTCAAGATGTTGGCCAACGAGAAGAACATCTCGGTCGACACGCTGCTGCACGTGCTGGTCGACGCCCTGGCCACTGCCTACAAGCGCCGCCCCGGGGCTGCTGACGAAGTGGTCGTGGAAGTGAACCCAGACACGTTCGAGTTCACGTTCCTCGCCTTCGACGTCGACGAGGACGGCAACTGGGTCAACGAGCGCGACGACACGCCGAAGAAGGAAGAGATGGGTCGCATCGCGGCGCAGACCTTCCGTCAGGTGATGAGCCAGCGCATCCGCGAAGCCGAGCGCGACCGCAAGTTCGAGGAGTACGCGAACCGCGAAGGCGACATCGTCACCGGCATCATCCAGCAGGCCGACGACCGCTACACCCTGCTCGATCTCGGCCGCGTCGAGAGCCTGCTGCCCAAGGCCGAGCAGGTGCCGTTCGAGCGCCCCACCCCGGGCGACCGCGTGAAGGCCTACATCGTCGAGGTGCGCAAGACCGCCAAGGGTCCGCAGATCGTCGTCAGCCGCACGCACCCCGGTCTCATCAAGCGACTGTTCGAGCTGGAAGTGCCCGAGATCGCCGACGGCATCGTCGAGATCAAGGGCTGCGCCCGCGAGCCCGGTCACCGCACGAAGATCGCGGTGTGGAGCAACGACCACAACGTCGACCCGGTCGGCGCCTGCGTCGGTGCCCGTGGTGGCCGTGTGCGCATGGTCGTCAACGAACTGCGCGGCGAGAAGATCGACATCGTGCCGTTCAGCGAAGACCTCGCCGACTTCGTGGCCAAGGCGCTGTCGCCGGCCAAGGTGGTGGCGGTGCACATCAGCGACGACCTCACGCAGGCCGACGTCGTGGTGCCCGACAACCAGCTGAGCCTGGCCATCGGCAAGGAGGGCCAGAACGCCCGCCTCGCCGCTCGCCTCACCGGCGTGCGCATCGACATCCGTGGCGAGACCGAGCCGCTCGATCAGCTCGACGACGACGCCGACTACGAAGAGGGCGAGTGGGTCGCCAACGCCGAGACGGGTGCCATGGAATGGCACGCGGCCGACGGCACGATCCTCACCCAGGAGCAGTGGACCGAACAGGCCGCTGCCGCGAACGAGCCGGTCGCCGACGACGAAGTCGCGACCGACACCGACGAAGCAACGCCGGCCACAGAGGCCGACGCCGAAAAGGAAGCAGGTGGTGACCACGCCTGACACTCGTTCCGCAGCGCCGCTGCGCACGTGCATCGGCTGCCGCCAGCAACGGCCGCAGTCCGCGCTCGTGCGTTGTGTCGAGAGCCCACAGGGCGCCACCGTCAGCCGCACCGCGGCCGGCAGGGGCGCATGGCTGTGCTCCGCGACGTGCTTCCACACCGCCGCTCGCCGCAAGGCGTTCGACCGGGCATGGAAGCACACGGTGCAACCGCACACGCTCGAACCGCTCGAGCAACTGTTGCGGAACGCATTCGATGACGTGATCATCAACATGGAAGAATTACCGACCGTCGAAGTTGCGAACGACGAACCGGCAGCGACGAAAGGCTGAAACGGGTTTTGGCAAAGAACATGCGCGTACACGAGCTCGCGAAAGAGCTCGGAATGACGAACCAAGAGATGATGGCTCTGACCGATGTCATGGGCGTCGGGGTGAAGAGTCACTCCTCCACGCTCATCGAAGCGCAGGCCGACCGTCTCCGTCGGCGCGCGGAACGTGACGGCCTCACTCGGCCCGAACAGCCCGAGGAGCCGAAGCCGGCGAAGAAGGCGACCAAGAAGGCAGCTGCCGCTGCAGCCTCCGACGCGCCTGCCGAGCCCGGCGCCGACGCACCCAAGCCGGTGAAGAAGGCTGCCGCCAAGAAGGCCGCCGAGCCGAAGCCGGTCGAGGCCGTCGACGCTCCCGCCCCCGTCGAGCCGCCCGCCGCCGAACCTGCCCCGGCTCCCGTCGTCGAGGCACCGGTCGCTGCGGCGCCCGTCGCCGAGCCGGTGGCACCACCCGTCGTGGAAGCGCCCGTCGCTCCCGCACCGGTCGTCGAGGCACCGGTGGCACCTGCCCCCGCGGCTCCCGTCGCCGAGGCACCGGCCGCCGCCGCTCCCGACGCGCCCGCCCCCGCACGCATCACCAGCAGCCGGCCGATGCCCGGCGAGGCCCCGCGCCCGCCGGCCCGGCCCACGCCGCCGGCCGCACCGGAAGTGTCGCAGGCACCGCAGGGCGCTCGCCC
>JAUXQB010000073.1 GCA_030685215.1 Actinomycetota bacterium | reverse complement strand
TGTTCTACGACCGTCGTGAGGGCATCATGAACCGCTGGCGCGAGCGCGGCCACCTCGCCGTCGAGATGGAAGCGGCGGTGCTCTACACACTCGGCGCGCTGCACCGCATCGAGACGCTGTGCATGGCCACCATCAGCGACCTCATCACCGGCGAGCAGGACACGGCCGAGCGCATCAGCGACGCCGAACTGCAGCAGGGCGTCGACAGGATGATGGAAGTCGCCTGCCAGGTGGCCACCGCCGACCTCTGAGCCGACCTCTGAGCCGGCCGCCGGCTCCCGCGCGACAGGGCCTCCCGACACCATGTCGTGCAGATCCCGTCACGTGTGTTCGATTTCGATGTGGAGCTCGGGTGCGGGCGCCGCACGCGAGGGCCTCGCGGAAGGGTGCTGTTCGACCCATGGGTCGCGGTGAGTGCCACGTCCGGCACTGGTCAGAGCCCTTGGGTCGGACAGACACCGACGTCGAATCGAAATCGAACACACGTGACCGAGCCCACCCGTAGGGTCACACGGTCACCCGATCGACGGCCGCGATCCGCCGGGTCAGGTCAGATGAGGCCGAGCTCGCGGACGGCGTCGCGCTCTTCGGCGAGCTCGCCGGTGCTGGCGTCGATCTTGCCGCGGCTGAACTCGTTGATGTCGAGACCCTGGACGATGCTGTACACGCCGTCCTTGCAGGTGCACGGGAACGACGAGATGAGACCCTCGGGCACGCCGTACGAGCCGTCGCTGACGACGGCCATGCTCACCCAGTCGCCCTCCGGCGTGCCGAGCGACCACGAGCGGATGTGGTCGACGGCGGCGTTCGCGGCCGAGGCCGCCGACGACGCACCGCGTGCTTCGATGATGGCCGCGCCGCGCTTGGCGACCGTGGGCAGGTACGTGTCGGCGTACCACGCCTGGTCGTTGACCAGGTCGTAGGCGTTCTGGCCGTTCACCTTCGCGTGGTGCAGGTCGGCGAACTGGGTGACCGAGTGGTTGCCCCAGATGGTCATGTTGGTGACGTCGTTGACGGTGGTGCCGGTCTTGGTGGCCAGCTGGCTGATGGCCCGGTTGTGGTCGAGGCGGGTCATCGCGGTGAACCGGCCGGGGTCGAGGCCGGGTGCGTTCTGCTGCGCGATGAGTGCGTTGGTGTTGGCCGGGTTGCCGACGACGAGGATCTTGACGTCCTTCTTCGCGCTGTCGCTGAGCGCCTTGCCCTGCGGCTTGAAGATGCCACCGTTCGCGCTGAGCAGGTCGCTGCGCTCCATGCCGGCCTTGCGCGGCATCGCGCCCACCAGCAACGCCACGTCGGCATCGCCGAACGCGACGTTGGGGTCGTCGGTGCACACCACGTCGGCGAGCAACGGGAACGCGCAGTCGTCGAGCTCCATCTTCACACCACCGAGCGCGCCGAGCGCAGGGGTGATCTCGAGCAGCTGCAGGATGACGGGAGTGGACGGGCCGAGCATGGAACCCGAGGCGATGCGGAAGAGGAGGCTGTAGCCGATCTGGCCGGCAGCACCGGTGACGGCGACACGAACTGGAGTGGTCATGGCATCGAGCGTACGCCCAACGGACACTCGCAGCGAAAGCCGTCAGGTGATGGCGGGCAGGCCGAACGCAGCGAGGATGAGGTTGCTGTAGAAGTTGGCGGCGGTGGAGCCGTTGCACGTGATGTGGATGCCGTCCGGGCACAGCTCGACGTTGGTGGACTGCGTGGCCCAGTCGATGACCTGCACGTTGGGGTAGGTGGCCGGCAGGCTGTTGATGAGCGAGTTGTTGCCGGCGATCCACTCGGCGTCGGCGCGCAGGGTCATGAACCACACCTGGCCGGCATCGTCGGGCACCTCGGCCATGATGGCCGCGATCGCGCTCTCGTTCATCGGCGCGTTGGTGCCCACCTGGATGACGACGTTGCTGCCGGCTCCCAGGTCGCCCGCGTCGCGCAGCTTGATGACCGTGTTCATCACACCTTCCGGCCCGCGGTTCTCGCGCGCATCGACGAACACGCCGGCGCCCTGCAACTGGTTGACCGCACCGACCATCACCGACTCGCCGATGGCGACGTACTGCTGCGGAACCTTCGGCTCGGTGGTGCTGGTGGTGGTGTCGGCCACCGTGTCGCCGGGCGCGGTGGTGACCGAGCTGGGTTCGGTGGTGGGCACGGTGTCGTCGGTTCCGGTGGTGTTCTCGCACAGCGACTGGCTGACCTCGCCGACGCACTCCTTGTCGGCGGCCACCATGCTGATGGTGGTGACCGCGAGCAACGCCACCGCCGCACCGGCCGCCACCAGGTACCACGTGTTGGTGCGCAGGCTCGCCAGCATCGCGCGCAGCTTTCCTTCGCGGATGGGCTTCTCCACGAAGCGGTAGCTGGCCTCGGTGATCGGCACGGTGAGCGCGATGGCGAACACGAACTCGACGACCGTGAGACTGATGTTGGCCTGTGTGCGGATGATCTGGTAGATCGGCCAGTGGAACAGGTAGAGGCCGTAGCTGCGAGTGCCCACCCACACGAGGAACGGTGTACCGAGCAGGCGGCCGGTGCGTGCACCCTGATGCGTGATGGCGGCGATCACGAGCAACGTGGCCAGACCGGTGAGGAAGAAGCCCCCGCGGAACAACCACGGGTTGTACACGCTCGCCTCCGACAGATGCATCGTGACCATGAACAGCACGATGGCTGCCATGCCGAGCACGGCGAGCAGGTCGAGCCGGCCACCCTTCTCGCGCAGCGGACCGCGCATGATGGCCATCGGCCGCCAGAGCATCGCGAAGCCGGCGCCGAGCAGCAGGCCACCCGCACGCGAGAAGGAACCCAGGTAGAGCATCTCGTTGACGTTGATGCAGTGCCCACCGATGGTGGCCCACCCGTTGGTGAAGCTCTCGGTGCCGCACCTCACGGGTGAGACCGGACCGGGCACGTAGAACCACGCGACCAGCAGCGTGATGAGCAGGCTGGCGCCGACGAGCTTCAACCCCATCGACGGCAGCCGGCCGCGCCACCGGCGCAGGATGAGCACCATCACCAGCGGCCACACCAGGTAGAACTGCTCCTCCACCGCCAGCGACCACAGGTGACGCAACGGCACGAAGGCCTCGCCCGAGCTGTAGCCCTGCCCCACCCAGATCTGGTACCAGTTGGTCACGTACGCGGCAGCCGCGACGAAGTCGCCACGAGTGCGTTCCCGCTCAGCGGTGAGGAACGCGGCGATGTACACCGCGACCAACGCCATCATCACGTACAGCGCCGGCAGCAGCCGACGGAAGCGTCGCTTCCAGAACTGGCGGAGGTTCACCGACCCCGAGCGTTCGTGCTCGCCGATGAGCAGCAGCGTGATGAGGTAGCCGGAGATGACGAAGAACACCTCGACACCGAGGAAGCCACCCTCCAGCCAGCTGTGGTTGGCGTGATAGATCATCACGCCGATGACGGCGATGGCGCGCAACCCGTCGAGCCCCGGAAGGTACGGCATGCGGCTGAGCTCGGCGGCCGAAGAGGGGGTGGGGAGCGCCGACATCGAACGCACAGTATGGGGCACGCGAGCGCGGTTGCGAACGCGCTACTTCATCAGCTCGGGTCGTCCGATCGCCGCGAAGATGAGGTTCGCGTAGAACTGGCGGGCGTGGTTGTTGCCCAGGTGGTAGCCGTCGCGGGCGAGTTCGCCGGCCACGACCTCCGACTCCACCTCCCAGTCGAGCACCTGCACGTTGGGATATCGGTCGGGCAGTTGGCGGATGCGCGTGTTGTTGTCGGCGATCCATCCGCGAGGCGCGCGCACGGTCAGGAACACCACCAGCGGTGTCGCCTCCGGCGGCAGGTGGCTCATGATGGAGTCGAGCGTGGCGTCGCTGACCGAGCCGTTGGTGCCGGTCTGGATGACCACCACCCGCCCCAACTTGCCGCCGGCGCGCAGCAGCGCGACCACTTCCGCGGTGTTGGCACCCTGGCGGCTCACCGCCGCGTTCACCTGCACACCACCAGCGGTGAGCTGGGGGGCGGCGCCGAGCATCACCGACTCACCGATCGCATAGGGCGGCAACAGGTCGACCGGACCGAGGGTGGTGGTGGGCGCGGGTTCGGTGATCGGCGGCACCGTCGCACCGGGGTCGACCGGAACCACGCGCTCGGTGGTGGGCGGCGCCGTGACCGGCACGGTGGTGACCGCACCGCCTTCGATGGCGACGAGGCCTTCCTCGCTGGCGCACGCGGTGGTGCCTTCGCAGAGGATGTCGGCGGTGGCGACGCTGACCGTGGCGAACCCGGTGAGCACTGCGAACACCGAGCACAGCGCGACGGTGCGACGACGTCGCTGCACCACCGCCTTCGTGCGCGCGGGGCGCTCACCGCGCAACCATTCGCCGAGCCGGCCCTGCCGCACGGGCAGCTCGACCAGCCGGTAGCTGAGCTCGGTGAACGGGATGGCGATGCACAGCGCGGTGAGGAACTGCACGAGGGTGAGCTGCTCACCAGGCGTGCGGATGATCTGGTAGATCGGCCAGTGGTAGAGGTACAGGCCGTACGAGCGGGTACCCACCCAGTGCAACGGGCGGATGCCCAGCAGGCGACCGATCCACGACCGACGGTGCGTGGCCGCGGCGATCACCGCGACGGTGCACAACCCCGTGAGGAACAACCCGCCACGGAACAGCCACGGGTCGTACACGAGCGACTCCGAGCTCTGCAGTTCGAGGGCGAACATCATCCAGGCCAGGCCGGCGAGCCCGAACAGTGCGAGCACGTCGACGCGGCGACCGCGCGTGCGCAACGGGCCGCGCATGATGGCCACCGGACGCCAGACGAGCGCGAACGCGGACCCGATCATCAGCCCGCCGGCGCGGCTGAAGCTGCCCAGGTACAGCGACTCGTTGACGTTGATGCAACGACCGAACACCGACAGGTAGCCGTGGCTCTCGCCGGGGCCGCACGAGGGGGCACCGGTGACGGGGTCGGCGCCGACGAAGATGGTGCCACCGATGTACATGGCCGCCGTGACGAGCGCGATGAACACGCTGATGCCGAACAGCCACAGCGCCACTCGCGGCAGGCGGTTGCCGCGAGTGCGCAGCAGCACCAGCATCACGATCGGCCACACCAGGTAGAACTGCTCCTCCACCGCGAGCGACCACAGGTGGCGCAACGGCGCGAACGCCTCGTCGGAGGTGTAGCCCTGGCCCACCCAGATCTGGAACCAGTTGCTCACGTAGAACGTGCCGGCCAGCAGGTCGCCGCGGGTCTGCCCCATCGGTCGCGTGTTGAACAGCGACATGTAGACCGCGAGCGCACCCATCATCACGAACAGCGCGGGGAGCAGGCGGCGAGCGCGCCGCATCCAGAACGCCCCGAGCCGCACGCGTCCGTTGCGTTCGTGCTCGGCGAGCAGCAGCAGCGTGATGAGGTAGCCGGAGATGACGAAGAACACCTCCACGCCGATGAACCCGCCGCTCAGCCAGTCGTGGTTGGCGTGGTACACCAGCACGGCCGTGACCGCGAGCGCGCGCAGACCGTCGAGCCCCGGCAGGTAGGGGACGCGACTGATCTGGTGGCGGAGCGCGGGATGTGACAGCGGCTCGGCGACGGTGACGGTGGGCGCAGCCATTCGGGCATCCAGTATCGCCCACCCGACCCCGTTCACCCCGTCATGGACCCCACATCAGCGAACGATGGAGGTCGAGACCTAGAGCTGGAGGGACTTGACCTCGAGGAACTCTTCGAGGCCGAAGGTGCCGGCTTCGCGGCCGAGGCCGCTCTGCTTGTAGCCGCCGAACGGTGCCATCACGTTGAAGGCGCCACCGTTGACCTCGACCTGACCGGCGCGGATCTTGCGGGCGACGGCCTTGGCGTGGTCGGCTTCGCCCCACACACCGCCGGCCAGGCCGTAGATGGTGTCGTTGGCGATCTCGACGGCCTCTTCCTCGGAGTCGTACGGGATGATCGACAGCACGGGGCCGAAGATCTCCTCCTTGGCGATGGTCATGTCGCGGGTGACGTTGCTGAACACGGTCGGGGCCACGAAGTACCCCTGCTCGAGACCCTCCGGGCTCTCGGTGCCGCCGGTGAGCAGCGTGGCGCCTTCGTCGATGCCCTTCTGGATGAACCCGCGCACGCGCTCGAGCTGCGCCGCCGACACGAGCGGTCCGATTCGGCTGGTCTGCTCGAACGGGTTGCCCGGCGTGAAGGCCGCGGCCGTGGCCGTGGCGATCTCCTCCACCTCGGCGAGACGCTCGCGCGGCACGAGCATGCGGGTGAGCGCGGTGCAGGTCTGGCCGCTGTTGAGGAAGCACTTGCCCACGCCGTCGGCGACGGCCTTGGCGAAGTCGGCGTCGCCGAGGATGACGTTGGCGCTCTTGCCGCCGAGCTCGAGCGACACCTTCTTGACCGTCTGGCTGGCGACCTCGGCCACGCGCTTTCCGGCGCGGGTGCTGCCGGTGAAGCTGACCATGTCGACGTCGGGGTGTGCCGAGATGGCTTCACCGACCACCGGGCCGACACCGGTGACGAGGTTGAACACGCCGGCGGGGAGGCCCGCCGCGTCGATGACCTCGGCGAGGATGAACGCGTTGATGGGCGCGACTTCGCTGGGCTTCAGCACCACGGTGTTGCCGGCCGCGAGTGCGGGTGCAACCTTCAGCGCGATCTGGTGCAGCGGGTAGTTCCAGGGCGTGATGCAGCCGACGACCCCGATGGCCTCGCGCACGACGAGCGAGTTGCCCACCTGCTTCTCGAACTCGTAGCTGCCGAGCATCTGCGCGGCGATGGCGAAGTTCGCCTTCGGCAGGCCGGCCTGGATGAGGTTGCTGAGGAAGAGCGGCATGCCGACTTCCTTGGCGATGGTGGATGCGATCTCGTCGGTGCGTGCTTCGAGACCGGCGTGGATCTTCATCAGGTACGCGGCGCGCTCTTCCTTGGGTAGCTCGCTCCACGCCGGGAACGCAGCCTTCGCGGCGGCGACGGCGGCGTCGACATCGCCGGCGGTGCCCTCGGGGATGGTGGCGATCACTTCTTCGGTGGCCGAATCGGTGACCGAGAGGGTGTCGGTGCCCGACGAAGGTACCCACTGGCCGTTGATGTACAGCTTCTCGTATGCAGTCATGGTGCGACTCTACGCACGTCGGCCCGTCAGCCAGAAGGCGGGCGGAGACCGAGGTTGGCGAAGATCTCGCGAGTGGCCCCACTGCGGTTGAGCGCGTAGAAGTGCAGGCCGGGCGCACCGGCCTCGATGAGTCGGGCGCACAGCTCGGTGGCCAACTCGACGCCGATGCGCTCGGCCTCGTCGAGGTCGTCGCCGGCCTTCTGCATGGCCTGCACCACCCACCCGGGCACCTCGGCACCGCTCATGTGTGCCATGCGGGTGATCTGCCCGAGGTTGCTCACCGGCATGATGCCCGGCAGCACCGGCTTGTCGACGCCGAGTGCCTGCAGCTCGTCGACCATCACCAGGTAGTGCTCGATGTCGAAGAAGAACTGAGTGATGGCGAAGTCGGCTGCTGCCAACTTGGAGGCCAGGTGGCGACGATCCGTGTCGCGGTCGGGCGAGCGAGGGTGCAGCTCGGGATGCGCGGCCACGCCGACGGAGAAGCCACCGAACTCGCGTACGTCGTCGACCAGTTCGCCGCTGAACCGGTAGTCGCTCTCGGTGGGTCCGTCGGCCGGGAGGTCGCCGCCGAGCGCGAGGATGTTCTCGACCCCCTCCGCCCGGTAGTCGGTGAGGATGGCTCGAATGTCGGCGCGGGTGTGGCCGGCGCAGGTGAGGTGCGCCATCGGCGAGATGCTGGTCTGGCGACGCACCCAGCTCACCAGGTCGGCGGTGCGCGTGCGTGTGCTGCCGCCTGCGCCGTAGGTGACGCTGACGAAGTCGGGTTCGAGGTGCTCGAGCTCGGAGATGGTGCGCCCGAGGCTCAACCACCCGGCTTCGTGCTTGGGTGGGAAGAACTCGACCGAGTACGTGCGCCCGGCCGCGAGGAGGTCGGAGATGCGAGCCACTGTGCACAGCTTTACCCATGCGGGTGCGTCGCGCATGCCACGCTGTACAAAAACCTATGGGGGTTCGGCGATGTCAGAGCAAGATCCGGCGACACAGGCACCAGGACAGCTACCGGGTTGGGTGAACGATCCGTATGGTCGCTACCAGCAGCGCTACTGGAACGGCAGCGAGTTCACGGAGCACGTGGCCACCAACGGGGTGCAGCAGGTCGACCCTCTGGGTGCGAGCCCGGTGATCCCGTTCGCCACTCCCCCCAGTGCCTACGAGGCGCCCGGAGCACCCGCGACGCTGGCGGCCCTCGGCGATCCGCCGTCGGGCAACGCCGTCACGCGCTTCCTCGACGGCATGGGCGCCGACGCCGCCGAGCGGCCCCGGCCGGGATTCGGCGCGGCGCTGTCGGGCATCGGCGGCTTCCTGGTCGGCATCGGGTTCCTCATCATCGTCCTCGGCGACGACGTGAGCCGCGGCAAGTCCATCGCCGCCACGTTCGCACTCCTCGCGGCGGCGCTGGCGCTGCGACTGTTCGTGAAGGTGCCCGTCGTGCAGTCCGCTGCGGTCGGCATGGTCGTGCTGGCCATCCCCGCGTTCGCCACCGCGCTCACGGTGAGCGACGGCTCCTCCGGCGTCGTCACCTACCTGCTCGCGACCGCACTGTTCCTTGCGGCCTGGGCGCTGAAGGGCTTCAAGGGCCGCACGCTGCTCCTCGGCCTCGGCGCCCTGACGATGGTGGGCATGTTCTCCACCATCATCAGCTCGGCCGGCAACGACAAGTGCGAGACCTACATCGAGGAGGGCGACTTCGACCGCTACTTCGAGGAATGTGAGGACTACAGCGGCAGCACCTCGTTCCTCCCGTCGTCGGTCACCGACAACGTCGGGGAGGAGGGCATCGTCTTCCTGCTCTGCGCGGCCCTCCTGCTCGGCCTCACCTGGTGGCTGGATCGTCGCGGGTACCACGGCACGGCGACGGGAACTGTGGTGGCAGGCCTGCTCTCGGCAGTTGCCGGCACGGCGTTGCTCGCCGACGACTTCGGCAGCGACACCGGCCCCGTGCTCGTGTTCGTCGTCGGCATCCTGGTGTGCGTGGTGGGCGCCCATGGCTCGCGTCGCGCCACTACGTGGTGGGGTGCGCTGCTCGCCGCCATAGGCCTGGTGTCGTTCGTGGTCGTGCAGTGGGAGCCCGACTCCACCGGCTCCGCCGGCGGCGTGGCGGTCGTGTCCGGCCTGCTGCTGGTCGCGCTCGGACTTGCCTCGGCACCCATTCGCAAGGCGATGGAGCAGCGGCAGTCGCCGCAGGCTCCGACCGGCTTCGGCCCGCCCGATCACTCGCCCACCAGCGCCTAGTGGTCGCCGCTCGTCGTCCGCACCGGCGGACACTGGTCATCGGCTTCGTCGCCGCGCTCGGTCTCGCGTCGTGCGCGTCGGACTCCGGTGGCGGCGACTCGTCGGTAGCTCCTGCGACCACCGTGCCCGCCGGCGCGCCCGCCGCGGTGGTGCTCATCGGCGACTCGTTGGCGGTGGAGGCCGCCGACTTCCTGCCGGCCCTGCTCGTCGGTCAGACGTTCGCGACGCAGTCGTTCGGTGGCACCGCGGTGTGCGACTGGCTCCCCAAGGACCTCGGGCTGGCAGCCGGC
>JAUXQB010000072.1 GCA_030685215.1 Actinomycetota bacterium | reverse complement strand
CGGCGAGCTGCTGGATGCAGTTGTCGTTGAGAGTGCCACGGACCGCGGCGTTGTTCGGCGAGCCGATGATGCCGGAGAAGATGTTGACACCCGTGTCGATGAGCTTCGAGACGGCACCGGGGGTGAGCTCGGCGTTGTACTGGTCGTCCTCGATGGCGACTTCGATGGTGATGCCCTCGAGCAGGTCGTTCTCGTTGGCGTACTTGATGTAGGCCTCGAAGCCGTCCTTCACCGGGGCGAAGGCAGCGGCAGCAGCACCACCCGACAACGGCATGGCCGAGCCGATCTTGATGGTGCCCTCGATGGGCGCGTTCGCAGCGTCGGGATCGACGCAGGCTTCGGTGTCGACTGCCCAACCCTCCGGCGCGGCCGGCTCGGTGGTCTCGGTGGAGCCCTCGGTGGTGTCGGGCGCGGGTGTGGTGGTGTCGGCGCTGCCGTTGTCGTCGTCGCCGCCACAGGCGGCGAGCAACAAGGCACCGGCGGTCAGCGCTGCTGCAAAGACCCTCTTGCGTTGCTTCATTCGTGCTCCCCCTCGGAGTGTGTGTTGGTGATCGTGGCCGCAATGGCCACGGGCGCTGCGCCTGTCGTACCCGCTGGGCGCGGCAGGACACGAACGATTCTCGGACTGTACTGCCTCCAGACCCCCACCAGCCCTCTCGGGGCCACGAACATGAGCACGATGAGCAGCACCGCGAAGATGCCGTCGCTGGGTGGGATCTTCGCCCAGCCGAAGAACGGGCGCAGCACGCCGGGGATGGCCTCGTCGCTGGCCCACCCACCGGTGATGTCGGTGACGTACACGTACACGGCGGCACCGATGATGGGACCCCACAGCGAGCCGGCACCGCCGACCACCATCACGATGAGGAAGGTGATGGCGCCACGGACGGTGAGGCTCTGGATGCCTTCCGGGCTGACGCCACCCGTCTTGATGGCGGTGACGCATCCGGGCAGCGCGCAGAGGCCGGCGGAGATGCCGAACACGAACGCCTTGGTGGCCACGAGGTTGACACCCATCACGGCGGCCGCGGTCTCGTTGTCGCGGATGGCGACCATCGACCGGCCGACACGGCTCTTCACCAGGCCGCGACACACCAGGTAGATGATGACGACGACGCCGACGGCGATCCAGTACCAGAACGCGGCCTTGTTGTCGGGCTTGCGCAGATCGCCCAGGGGGTTCCAGCCGAAGATCTCGAAGTACTGCATCTGCCCGCGCGACGCGGCACCGATGTTGAAGCCGGTGTCGGCCACCTGCGCGTCTTTCGTCGGCAAACCGGAGCCGCCACCGGTGAGCCACGAGAGCTTCTTCCAGGTGACCACCTGCGGGAACACCAACGCCAACGCCAGCGTGACGAGCGCGAGGTAGACACCCTTGATCCGCGAGGCGGGGAACGACACGATGACGCCGAGCGCGAACGACAGCACGAACGCCACCGGGAACGTGTACCACGGGCTCCAGCCGTAGCGCGACACCAGGATGCCGGTGGTGTAGGCACCCATGCCGAGGAACGCGCTGTGGCCGATGGAGATCTGACCGGTGTAGCCGAGCAGCAGGTTGAGCGACATGGCCGCACCCATGAGCACGAGCGCCTCGATGGCGGTCTGGATGGTGCCGGCGCCGGTCTTGGTGGGCACGTAGAGCACGAGCGCGAACACGACGACGGTCGCGGCGATGCGGAACGCCCAGTTGGCCGCGCCGCCTTCGCGGATGGTGGCGAGCGACTTCATACTCGTTCCACCTTCGCCGTGCCGAACAGGCCGGACGGTTTGAACAGCAGCACGACCAGGATGACCATGAACGCGACCGACAGCTTCATGTCCTGACCGATCCACTCCTGGGCGTAGCCCGACGCCATGTTCTCGACCACACCGATGATGAGACCGCCCAGCACCGCGCCGATGGGCGAGTCGAAGCCGCCGAGCGTCGCCGCCGCCGAGCCGTAGATGAACACGGTGAACATCAGCCCGAGGTTGACGTTGCTGTTGAGACCGGCGATGACCACGCCACCGACGGCGCCGATGGCGGCGGCGAGGCCCCAGCTGACCATCAGCACCGTGTTGGTGCGGATGCCGGCCAGCTTGGCGCTCTCGGTGTTGCTGGCGACCGCTCGCATCGCGAGCCCGAACTTGGTCTTGTTGAACAGCAGGAACAGCAGCGCGGTGATCACCAGCACCAGTGCCAAGATGCCGGCCCGCTCGTAGCGGATGGTGACCCCGAAGGGTTGCCAGAAGTCGTCGGGTGCATTGGGGAACAGGCTCGGGTAGCTCTGCTGCTTGCTGCCGACACCGGAGTTGGGCAGCTGCTGGTTGCCCCAGATGGCGCCGTCGAGCCAGTTGAGGAACGTGAACAGGCCGAGCGTCACGACGAAGACCGCGAACGGCGACTTCTTGCTGATCGGGCGCACCAGCGTGACCTCGGACGCGGCACCGACGGCGAATCCGACCGCCATGCCGAGCACGAGAGCGATCCAGACCGGGATGCCCCACTCGCCGAACTGGTACACGCAGTACGCGCAGAACAACGCCATCTCGCCCTGAGCGAAGTTGAGGTGACCGGTGCCGCGATAGATGATGACGAGACCCAGCGCGATGAGCGAGTAGACGCTGCCCTGGCTGAGGCCATCGATGAGACGTTGGAAGAAAAGCTCCATCAGAACCCCAGGTACGCCTTTCGGATGGCGTCGTCGGCGCCCAGCTCCTCAGCTGAACCGCTGGCGACGATCTGGCCGGTCTCGAGCAGGTAGACGCGATTCGCGATGTGCATCGCCAGGTTGGCGTTCTGCTCGACGAGCAGCACCGACAGGCCTTCGTCGCGGTTGAGCCGTTCCAGCACCGCGAACAGCTCTTGCGTGATCAGCGGCGCCAACCCGAGGCTGGGTTCGTCGCAGAGCAGCAACTTCGGCCGGCTCATCAGTGCACGGGCGATGGCGAGCATCTGCTGCTCGCCGCCGCTGAGGCTGCCGGCGCGCTGTGCACGGCGCTCGGCGAGACGAGGAAACACGGCGAACCACTTGTCCATGTCGTCGTGCACGCCGTCGCCGCCGTGGCGCACGTAGGCACCGGCCAACAGGTTGTCCTCCACCGAGAGTTCGGGGAACGTGCCCCGGCCCTGCGGCACCTGCGCGATGCCGGACCGCACGATGGAGTCGGCCGACGCCTTGTGGATGTCGTGCCCTTCGAACACGATGGAGCCGTGCCGCGGGATGAGGCCACTGATGGCCCGCATGGTGGTGGTCTTGCCGGCGCCGTTGGCGCCGAGCATCACCACGAACTCACCCTGGTCGACGTGCAGGTGCATGCCGTCGAGCACGTTGACCGGGCCGTAGCCGGCCTTCAGATCTTTGACGTCGAGCAGAGGCATCAGGAGGTCCCCAGGTAGGCGGTGATGACGGCTTCGTTCTGCTGCACCTCGGCGGGAGTGCCGTCGGCGATCTTGCGGCCGAACTCCATCGCCACGACGCGGTCGCTGATGGACATGACCATCGACATGTGGTGCTCGACCAGCAGCACCGTGAGGCCGAACTGGTCGCGGATCTGCTGGATGGTGTCGCCGAGCTCGTCGACCTCGCCGTGCGTGAGGCCGCTGGCGGGTTCGTCCATCAGCAGGAACGTGGGCTTGGCGGCCAACGCGCGTGCAATCTCGAGGCGCTTCAGCGTGCCGAAGGGCAGACCCATCGCCGGGCGGAAGGCGAGCGGGCCGAGACCGAGCTGCTGCAGCAGATCGCCGGCGAAGTCGCGGGTCTCGCGGTTCTCCTTCGCCGCACCCACGCGGAAGATGGCACGGGGAAAGCCGACCTTGCCCTGACTGTGTGCGCCCACCATCACGTTGTCGAGCAGCGACATGGTGGGGAACAGCGCCAGGTTCTGGAACGTGCGGGCAATGCCGAGGCGGGCGATGCCGTGCGCCGGTGTGCGCAGCAGTTCTTGGCCGCGGAACCGGACAGAGCCCAGCGTGGGTTGGTAGATGCGACTGACCACGTTGAACATGGTGGTCTTGCCGGCGCCGTTCGGACCGATGAGGCCACAGATGTGACCCTCTTCGATGCTGAACGACAGTCCGTCGAGCGCCACGATGCCTCCGAAGCGGACCGTCACGTCGTCTACATCGAGCAGGTTCACTACGACCTCGTCCTCCCCCCTGGGCTGAGTGTCGACACCGTAGCCGTTCGCCGACACACCCGTCGACTCTCCTCGTGGAATCGTCGCGCGCCGCTCGCCGGCGGCACACTGGCCCTCTCCGAGACGGACGAAACTCATGTCATCACGAGCCCCACACACCATTCCGACCTTCTCGCTCGCGTCCTGGCGAGCAGGCACCGACGAGGCCGGCACCGCCGACGACCTGCTCGACATGTGTCACGGCGTCGGCTTCTTCCACCTCGTCGATCACGGCATCGAGCCCGAGTTCTTCGAGCGCTACTTCCACCTCCTCGAGCAGTTCTTCGCGTTGCCCGACGAGACCAAGGCGCTCATCGACAAGCGTCGCTCGCCTCACTTCCGTGGCTGGGAGCGAGTGGGCGCAGAGCTCACCAACAACCGCGTCGACCACCGCGAGCAGCTCGACGTCAGCACCGAACACCCGCCCTACCCCGCCGGTGTCGAGCCTGCCTACCTGCGGCTCGACGGCCCCAACCAATGGCTCCCCGAGCACGTGCTGCCCGGCTTCCACGCCGTCGTCGACGAGTTCTTCGCGCGCATGGGTGCCGTGGCCTGGGAGCTGATGGAAGTGATGTCGGTCGGTCTCGGACTTCCCCGCCATCATCTGCGCCACCTGTTCGGCGAGCGGCCGCTCTCCTTCGTCAAGCTCATCCGCTACCCGCGCACTCCGGCCGGCGAGGCGGGCGTCAACGCGCACCACGACGCCGGCTTCCTCACGTTGCTGCTGCAGCACCGCGTCGGCGGCCTCGAGGCGCTTGGTCCCGACGGCGAGTGGATCGCGGTCGAGCCGCCAGCCGGCGCCATCATCGTCAACATCGGCGAGATGCTGCAGGCGATGACCGGCAACTACTTCGTCGCGTGCACGCACCGGGTCATCGCCACCGAACCGCGGTTCTCCAGCGCCTACTTCCACGGGCCCGATCTGCGCACCCCGCTCGAGCCGTTGCCGGTGGCCTCGCGGTTCGCGGCGGCGGTGGCCGCCAGCCCGCGTCATCGCGACGCAGGGTTCATGGCCGAGCGCGACGAGTTGCTCGGTGGCACCGACGGCATCGCCGGGCGGAGCGCGAAGGTGTTCGGCCAGCAGATGTGGAACTACTACGTGCGCAGCTACCCCGACGTGGTCGACGCGCACTACCCCGGCGCGGTGTGAGCCATCAGCCGGCGGTCACCGCTGCGGCGACCGCAGCGTCGGTGATGCGCTGTGCCCGCACGTCGCTGGCCAGGTTGGCCGCCATGCGGTTCATCACGTAGCCCACCGCGAGATGGTGCTCGGGGTGCGCGAAGCCGACGGAGCCGCCGGCACCCGGATGCCCGTACGAGCCGGGCCCTGCGAACGGGGAGAACATGCCGCTGGTCATGAAGCCCATGCCGAAGGTGGTGCCCACCACGAGGCACGCATCGGCCTCGCCCACCGGAGTGACGGTGGTGCGAGCCACGTCGCGCGTTGCCTCGTCGAGCAACTGCACGCCGTCGATCGGACCGAGCGTCGCGGCGTAGATGCGAGCGAGCGATGCTGCGTTGGTGATGCCGTTGGCCGCGGGGATCTCGGCGGCGTGCACCGCGCGAGTGTTGAACAGCCCCTCGCCCGCCAGCGCACCGTTGAGGCTCAGTGCTCTGCCGGCGTTGCTCTCGGGACCCATGAACATGTCGATCATCGCCTGCACGTTGGGGTCGTCGCTCTGGGTGGTCATGCCGCCGATGAGCGGCGACACGCGTGGCTCGAGGTGCTCGGGAAGCCCGATGTAGAACTCCACGCCGAGCGGGCCGGCGATCTCGTCCTGCACGAAGCGACCGATGTTGCGGTGGTGCGGATCGACTCGACGCACCAGCTCGCCGGCGAGGAATCCGAAGGTGACGGCGTGATAGCCGTGCGTGCTGCCGATGGGCCACTCGGGTGCCGTGTCGGCCAACCGGCTGGTGATGGTGTCCCAGTCGAGCGCGTCGTCCATCGTGAGCTCGCCCTGCACGCTGAACAGACCGCACTGGTGACTGAGCAACTGAGCCACGGTGGCCGCACCCTTGTCGTGCGCGGCGAACTCGGGCCAGTAGCGGCTGACCGGCTGGTCGTAGGCCAGCAATCCGCGCTGCACGCACATTCCCACTGCGATCGCGGTGATGCCCTTGGTGGTGCTGAACACCAACTGCAGCACGTCGGCGTCGTACGGCCGTGACTGCGCTTCGTCGAACCAGCCACCGGTGAGATCGATCACCTTCTCGCCACGGTGGTACACCGCGGTGCCCGCGCCGACCTCCTCGGTGACGGAGAGGTTCTCGGCGAAGGCGTCGCGGACGCCCTCCCAACCGGGTGCGACGAAGCCTTCGATGGTCATGACGGCGAACGTAGCGTTCGCGCCGGGAGATGGATCAGTCGAACCAGTTCAGGGCGGCACGCATGGTGGTGTCGAAGTCCTCGAAGCTCATCTGCGACTTGGTGCCGATGACGAGCTCGGCGTCGGCGCCGACCGGGTACCGCAACTTGCCCGGCCGTTCGGTGGCCGCGAGGTAGATGGCGTCGGCCACCTGCTGCGCCGGCGCAGGCTCGCCGTTGACCAGCGACCGCTGTGCAACCCGGAACTGTTCGCGCCGCTTGTACTCCGGCGTGTCGGGCGTCATCGCGGCGGCGAGGATGCCGTTCGACCCGAGCTGCGTTGCGAACTGACCCGGTTCGATGACGCGCACTCGGATGCCCTGCTGGGAGAGCTCGAAGTGCAGCGCCTCGCTGATGCCTTCGACCGCATGCTTGCTGGCCGCATAGATGCCGCCGTAGGGCGTGCCCACCAACCCGGCGAGCGACCCGACGTTGACGATGGTGCCGCCGCCGTTGGCGAGCATGTGCGGCACCACCGCGCGCACCACGCGCACCACGCCGGTGACGTTCGTGTCGAACTGCTGACGAACCTCGTCGTCGGACATCAGGTGGATGGCCCCGAACACCTCGATGCCGGCGTTGTTGACGACCACGTCGATCGACCCGGCCGCCTCGAGCGTCGCGGCGACCGCGGCGTTGACGCTGTCGGTGTCGCACACGTCGAGCGCGAGTTGCGTGACGTCGGTGCGAGCATCGAGCGCCGCCGACTTGCCCGGGGTGCGCATGGTGGCGAACACGCGGTGACCGCGATCGGCGAAGGTGAGTGCGGCGAGCTCGCCGAAGCCGCTGCTGCACCCCGTGATCAGAACGTTCGACATGGCCGCCGACGGTAGCTCACGTGCCGTAGAACTACGGTCGCGCCGTGAACAGCGACGCCGACGCCGACGCCTCCATCGCCGAGTGGATCGCGGCCGGCCTCTACGACCCCGCAGTGCCCGGCGCCGACCAGCGGTTGCAGCTGCTCCGCTGGATCACGGCACACGGCGCGTCGGTGGCACAGATGCGTGCCGCGTGTGCTGCCGGCCAGCTCAACGCGCTCGTCGGCGACCTGAGCCTGCGGCCGGGACGACGGCGGTCGATCGCGGAGACCGCCCGCGAGACGAGCCTCACGATCGAGCAGATCCGATACATCCGCCGCGCGAGCGGATTCCCCGACATCGACGACGACGACCCCACCTACGTCGACGCCGACGTGGAGATGTTCGAGACGTTCGCGGTCGCGAGCCAGCTCTTCAGCACCGAAGAGCTCGTGCACTTCGTGCGGGTCGTCGGCGGTTCGCTACGACGGATCGCCGAGGCCGCCGGCGAGATGTTCCTGCGCGACGTCGAGGCCGAGCTGCACGACGAGGGCACCGAGTTGCAGCAGGCCGAGGCGAACCTCGCAGCCATCGAACTCGTCCACGCGGCCACCGCGATCTTCGAGCCGATGTTCCGCGCTCATCTCGAGTACTCGACGCTGAGCATGCGCCAGGCGCGGGCCGGTGCGGTCGACTACTCGGCGACGCCCCTCACCGTCGGTTTCGTCGACCTCGACGGGTTCACCGCTCGCTCCGCGCAGCTGCATGCCACCGAGCTGCTCGATCTGGTGGTCGACTTCGAGGCCATGGCGGTCGACCTGGTCAGCAGCCACGGCGGCCGGTTGGTGAAGCTCATCGGCGACGAGGTGATGTTCAGCGCCATCGACTGCGATGCCGCGTGCGAGATCGCGCGCGACCTCATCACGCGCGTCGCCGACCGCGGGTCCAGTGCACGCGGCGGCATCGCCCAGGGTCCCGTCATCACCAGCGGCGGCGACGTCTACGGCGAGGTCGTCAACTTGGCCTCGCGCATCGCCGACATCGCGGTGCCCGGCGAGGTGCTGGTGAACGAGTCGGTCATCACGCTCGCGACCAGGTGCGCGTTCGAGCCGGCGGGCCGTCGCCAGCTGAAGGGCTTCCCCGAGCCGGTTCGGTTGTGGAGCCTGCAAGCCTGAGCCTGCAGTCCCAGAGCCTGCAGGCGTGCGGCTCAGCCGTCGACGATCTCGCGCAGCATCTCGATCTGCTCCACGGCGTTCGGACCGACCGGGTTCACCGACAGCACCGTGACGCCGGCCTCCTTGAAGGCGGCGACGCGCTCCTTGATGTAGCTCTTCGGGCCGACCAGGTGCGACAGCTCGAGCCACTCACCGGGCAGCGCGGCGGCCGCTTCGTCCTTCTTGCCGTCGAGGTACAGGTCTTGCACTTCGCCGGCTTCCTTCTCGTAGCCGTAGGCGCAGGCGATGTCGTTGTAGAAGTTCTTGCCGCGAGCACCCATGCCGCCGACGTACAGCGCCATGCCGGGACGGGCCATGTCGAGCACCTTCGTGCGGGCCTCGCCGGTGAGTGACTCGTCGATGGCCAGCATGCCGCCGGCCGAGATGTCGAGGCGCTTGCGGGCGGGGTCGCGCTTGGCGGTGCCGGCCTTCAGCTGCGGACCCCACACGTTGTGGAACTTCTCGGGCACGAACATGATGGGCAGCCAGCCGTCGGCGAGTTCGGCGGTGGCCTCGACGCTCTTGTCCTTGAGGCTTGCCCACCAGATGGGGATGTCGGAGCGAACGGGATGGTTGATGATCTTCAACGGCTTGCCCAACCCGGTGCCCTCGCCGGCGGGCAGCGGCGCCTTCACGACCTGGCCCTGGTAGTCGAACTTCTCTTCGCGCTTCCAGATCATGCGGCAGGCCTCGATGTACTCCTTGATGCGCTGCATCGGCTTCTCGTAGGGCACGCCGTGGAAGCCTTCGATGACCTGCGGGCCGCTGGCGCCGAGGCCGAGGATGAAGCGACCGTCGCTCACGTAGTCGCAGCCGGCCGCGGTCATGGCCATGAGCGCCGCGGTGCGCGAGTACACGTTGACGATGCCGGTGCCGATCTCCACCCGCTCGGTCTTCGCCGCGAGGTACCCCACCTGGCTGATGGCGTCGAAGCTGTACGCCTCCGCGATCCACACCTGGTCGAGCCCGGCCTTCTCCAGTTCCACCACTCGCGCCACGGCCTCCTTGAAGCCGCCGGAGTAGTTGATGCCCATGGAAAGTTTCATGAGCGCACAGTAGAACTCAGCCGTTCAGATTGCCGGATCGGAAGCCTTCGAGGTCGAGCGTGACGTAGCGGTAGCCCTGCGCGCGCACGGCCTGCACCACGACCTCGCGTCGGTCGAGTACCGCGGGCAGTTCATCGAGGCCGAACTCGAGCCGTGCCGTGTCGCCGTAGTGACGCACGCGTAGCTCGCGGAACCCGAGGCGGCGCAGCGCAGCCTCGGCGCGGTCGAGTTGGCCCAGCAGGCCGACCGAGACCTCGGTGCCGTACGGCACGCGACTGGCGAGGCAGGCCATGGCCGGCTTGTCCCAGGTGCGCAAACCCAACTGCTGCGAGGCGGCGCGAACTTCGGCCTTGGTGAAGCCCGCGGCCACCAGCGGGAACTCGGCGCCGCCCTCCTGTGCCGCCTTCTGACCCGGTCGGTGGTCGCCGAGATCGTCGAGGTTGACGCCGAGGACGACGGTGGCGTGCTCGGCGAGCGCGATGGGAGCGACCACGTCCATCAGCTCCGCCTTGCAGTGGAAGCAGCGGTCGGTGTCGTTGAGGCGATACGCGGCGCGCTCCATCTCGTGGGTGGTGACGGGCGTCCAGCGCACACCCCACTCGGCTGCCAGCGTGCGGCAGTCTGCCGCTTCGTCGCCGGCCAGCGACGGCGAGACCGCCGTGACCGCGTGAGCGGCCGTGCCGAGCGTGCGCGTGGCGACCGCGGCGAGGAACGACGAGTCGGCGCCTCCGCTGAACGCGACGACCACTCGACCCAGACGCAGGAGATCGGCCTCCAGCGCTGCCACTTTCTGGGCGAGCGCTGGTGGCGAGACGGTGGTGTGCAGGGACGTCACGGCGCCAACCCTATCGACGAGCGGTCACCTGTGTTCGGCGATCACCCTCGCTGCGCGGACGGCGCCACCATCGGCCGCGCACGCCTCCGACACCCGCAGCAGCCGCTGCTTGGTGTCTCGCGTGGCCGCTCGCTCGACCGCGGCCACGAGCAACTCGGGCGTGAGGTCGTTGGGTGCCGCGGCCACACCGATGCCGGCACGCTCGATGGCCGCGGCGCCGGCGAACTGATCGGTGGAGAACGGGAGCACCACCATCGGAACCCGCGCGGCGACCGCCTCGGTGACGCTGCCGTTCCCTCCATGGTTCACGAACACGTCGGTCTCGCGCAGCAGCGCCACCTGTGGGAGGTGACGAACGGCGATCGTCCCGGCCGGGAGCGGGCCGAGCTCGGCCAGCGGTGTGCTGCCGTGGGCAATGCTCAACCTCCAGCCTCCGACCCGCGCCGCCTGCACCGCAGTGCGCAACACGTCGCCGCGCGCACTGAGGAACGACCCGAGCGCCACCGTCACTCGCAGGCCGCTCCCGCTCGGCAGCTGGAAACCTCCGAGGTTCTGGTGCTTGGCCACCGAGCCGACGAACACCGAGCCGGGCGGCAACGCCCTCGATGGCGCATGGAGGGGCGACGGGTAGACGTAGACGGTGGGTGCTCCCGGCATGCGCGTCAGATCGTCGAGCGGTGGCGCCGACGGCGCGCGACGATCGAGGAACTCGCCTGCCGTGTGACGCATCTCGTCGACGGCGGCGTGGCATCGACGCTCGAGATCCGCGAGGTCGTCGGCCGCCGGTCGCATCGCCGCCGGCCAGTCGTCGGGCAGCCCGTACACCTCGTTCTCGGAGGGCAGCGCGCTCGGATGACCGAGCACCACCGTGGCGCATTCCACGCCGAGCGCGTGCAGCGCCACCCTGGCGCCGAAGGCCACGTGGTCGACCACCACTCGATCCGGACGCTCCTCGTCGAGCACCACACGCAGGCGATCGAACACGCCGTCGGGGTCGTGCATCAGATCGTGCCGTCGCGCGTCGGCCTGGTAGCGCAACGTCGCGACCGGCCCTTCGCGGGTTGCGTCGAAGAACGCCCGGAGGTGGGCGTCCTCGCCCTCGGGCTGCTGAGTCGTCTCGATCACACCGGGGTTGCTGCCCTTGCCCAACCGCAACTCCGTCCAGCCGAGGCCGGCGTCGGTGACGAGTGTGCGAACGGCCTGGCCGGTGGCCACCACCACGTCACCGTGATCGCGCGCCCACGCGCGGCCGATCTCGACGAGCGGGCCTGCGTGTGACGAGTAGTCGGGGCTGACGATGAGCAGCTTCATGCGTGCGACGGTACCGAGCACGCGCTGCGATACACGTCGGTCAGCGTCGCCGCCATCTGCTCGATGCTCAGCCTGGAGCGCACCATCTCGCGGGCTCGGGCTGCGCGTCGCTCTCGCTGCACCAGGGCACGAGCACGCAGCACACCGTCGCGGAGTGAGTCGATGGACGAAGTGTCGCACACCACCCCGGTGTCGCCGTCGGCCACGTACGTCTGCGGGCCGCCACGCCGCGGCACCACCACCACCGCACCGGCGGCGAGTGCTTCCACGATGGCGAGCCCGAACTCCTCCTTGTCGCTGGCACACACGTAGGTGCCCCCGTTCCCGGCCACGTGGGCCAGCAGCGCTGCGACGTCGGCGGGTGGGAGGTTCCCGGTCAGCGTCACCAGCCCGGCAGGTGCCGAGCGCGCTGCGCCGCGGATGCGTTCGAGCGTGGACTGCTCGTCGGCATTGGGGCGCGCCAGGTTGCCGCCGACGATCACCACGTTCACCTCATCGGCGAGCGCCGCATCGCCGGCGACCGCAGCCACCAACCGATGCGCGCCCTTCGACGGGTGCAGCCGGCCGACCGTCAGCAGCCAGGGCAGCGAACGCCGCTCGGGCGGGATCGACGACAACACGTCGGTCACCACGGCGGCCGGTCCGTGCAGGTGCAGCGCGTTCCGAGCGCGGTCCGCGGTCGCGATGTCGACGCCTTCGGGAACGTCGGTGGCGTGCGCCGGATCGAACGCCTCCTCGACGCCGACGAGCTCGTGCAGCTCGGCGCGCAACGTGGGGCGTGGCAACAGCACGAGGTGGTCCGCCTGGCGTGCCACACGCTCGACGAGCCGGGCTCGGAACCAGTACTGGTGCGCGGCATCCTCCACTCCGAACCGAGTGCGACCGAGGCGACCGTCGTCCTGCAGCGCGTCCATCACGATGTGCGGATCCGGCACCGCCGTGAACACCACCGGCTGGCCGAGCCGGCGGGCGACCGCAGCGGCAGCCAGCGTGCCGACGTCGGCCATGCGCAGGTGCCACACCACGCGGCGGCCGAGCAGCGAGGAACCGAGCGCGAGCAGCTGGCGCTCCACGTCGATGCGGTACTGCCACGCCTCGCGTGACGGCAGTGGGCCGTCGGGGCCGATCTCCAGCCGCACCACGCGATGGCCGTCGGCGATGAGCTCGTCGCGCGGCTCCGAGTTGGTGGAACGAGTGACGGTGACGACCTCGGCGACGGACGCCTGGCCGGCCAACGCGGGGCCGAGGCTGCGCAGCAGCGACGCCACGCCGCCCGAGTCGCCGACGCCGAGCGTGGACCCGTCGCGGTCGACTCGAGCGTGCACGCAGGGCTGCACCACCACGATGCCCCCCTCGGCGTCGCGTGACGGCCGCTCGAACCGCATCGGCGACGCGGCCTCGCGCATCGCCTCGTACAGGCGGGCGAGCCGCTGACGGGTTTGCCAGTCCGTGGTGTTGCGCCCGGCCCCGGCCACGTCGGCCAGGAGCTGCGAGTCGTTGCGCGCCCACTCGATGAGGGTGCGCTCGGCGAGCATCGCGGGGAACCCGCCGGCGAGCGCGAGTTGGACGAGCGCGGCCACGCCGTTCGACTGCGGTCGCCGGGCCGCGAGCGACCAGGCGGCGTGTGCCGCGTACGGCTCCGAGCCGTCGAACACGAGCTCGGTGAGAACGCTGTCGGCCAGTGGATCGGCCACCGCACCGATGGCATGGATCGCCGCCAGCGACGAGACGTCGTCGCCCTCGCGAACCACCTCGGCGAGGCACCGCGCCACGGCCGCGGGTCGCGGTGCGTGCGCCGCGCAGGTGCGCAGGTCATCGGCACGGCGCAGTGCGAGCGACAGCCGCGGCTCGGTCACGACCGCGTCGATGGCGCGCAACAGGTCGTGGTCCGAGCCTCGTTGGAGGGAATCGATCATGGAGCACCTGACTGTCGATGGCGGGGGGCGACGCAGACTCGAGTCACGAAGTACCCCGGGCGGCCCTCGGTCAAACCGACACGGTCGACCGACCGACGTGGCCGACCGGGCGTTCCTAGTGGCTCTCCGACGACGGTTCCATTCGAGCGACACATGTCTCACCGACGGCCGCGCTCGCTGCTTCCACCACATCGCCGTTCGATCTGACACACTCGTCGGCGATGACCGACCGATCAGCGATCCAGTTCCCCGACGGCTTTCTGTGGGGCGCTGCAACTGCCAGCTACCAGATCGAAGGTGCAGCCCTCGAGGGCGGCCGCGGGAAGAGCGTGTGGGACACGTTCTCGCACACCGAGGGCAAGGTGGCGAAGGGTCACACCGGCGACGTCGCCTGCGACCACTACCACCGCCTCGACGACGACGTCGCGATGATGGCCGACCTCGGGCTGCAGTCGTACCGCTTCTCCATCTCGTGGTCACGAGTGATGCCCGACGGTCGCGGTGCGGTGAACGCCGTGGGACTCGCGTTCTACCAACGACTCGTCGATCGGTTGCTCGAGCACGGCATCACGCCGTGCCCGACCCTGTTCCACTGGGACCTCCCGCAGGGTCTGGAGGACATCGGCGGTTTCCGCAGTCGCGACACGGTGAGCTGGTTCGGCGACTACGCGGCGCTGATGGCGCGCGAGCTCGGCGACAGGGTGTCGATGTGGTCGACGTTCAACGAGCCGTGGTGCTACGCGTATCTCGGTCACGCGTCGGGCCGTCACGCGCCGGGCCTCACCGACCCAGCTGCCGCAGTCGCCGTCGCACATCACGAACTGCTGGCCCACGGTCTTGCGTTGCGGGCGATGCGCGCCGAACGCAGCGGCCTCCAGCTGGGCATCGTCATCAACCCGTCGAACGTGCGCCAGGAGGGAACACCCACTGCGCCACCAGAACAGGTGCGGCTCATCGATGCCATCCACAACCGCTGGTGGTTCGACGCAACCTTGCGCGGCGAGTATCCGGCCGACCTGCTGGCGTCGTACGGACCGCTCGCCGACGCCATCCAACCGGGCGACCTGGAGGTGATCGCGCAGCCGCTCGACTGGCTGGGCATCAACTACTACTTCGACATCCTCGTTCGCGGCCTCACTGCCGACGACTCGGCCGACGGCTGGCTCGAATACCCCACGGTCACGGGAGTCACCGAGGCGCCCACCCGCGAGGTGCACACCGACATGGGTTGGCCGATCACGCCGGAGGGCTTCACCGCGCTGCTCGTGCGACTGCACACCGACTACCCGAACCTGCCGCCCATCCACATCACCGAGAACGGCTGCGCGTACGACGACCCGGTGGTCGACGGGCGCTGCGCCGACCCGCGTCGCATCGAGTACCTCGACCTGCACCTGCGGGCACTGCGCGACGCGATGCAGCAGGGTGTCGACGTGCGCGGGTACTACCAGTGGTCCCTGATGGACAACTTCGAATGGGCGTTGGGATACGACAAGCGCTTCGGCCTCGTCCACGTCGACTTCGACACGCTCGAGCGGACTCCGCGCGACAGTGCGTTCTGGTACCGCGACGTCATCGCGCACAACGGCATCCGCTGACCTCCGCCTCCCGGTTCAGTCGTGGGGCGACGCCTCGGGTGGGTGCGAGAGCAGCATCCGCGAGCCGCGGTCGTAGGTGACGTAGTTCCACGCCCAGTTCACCAGCACGTTGGCGCGGTTGCGGAAGCCCATCAGCTCGACGAGGTGCAGGCCGAGCCACATCAGCCAGCCGATGAACCCGTGGAACTTCCACCCGTTGGGCAGCTCGGCCACGGCCTGGTTGCGCCCGATCGTCGCCATCGATCCCTTGTCGCGGTAGACGAACGGTTCGGTGGGGCGACCGTCGAGCTGCGCATGGATCTGGCGGGCGACGTGCGCGCCACCCTGGATGGCGGGTTGCGCGACCTGCGGCAGCGGCGTACCGGGCGGCAGCGCGAGGTCGCCGATGACGAACACGTTCGGGTGACCCGGCAGCGACAGGTCGACCGCGACCGGCACCCGATTCCCGCGAGCGAGGGGAACACCCAGGAGCGCGCCCACGGGGCTGCCCGACACGCCCGTCGCCCACACGATGGTGCCGGCCGGTACCCGTCGGCCGTCGGCGAGCACGACCGCATCGGGCTCGACGCGCGCAACGCCCACCCCGAGTTGCACCGTGATCCGACGCTTCTCGAGCGCGGATCGGGCCTGTTCGGAGAGCGACGGGTGGAACGGTCCGAGCACGCGATCGGCCGCCTCGACGAGCGTGATCGGCACGTGCCGCAGGTCGAGCTCCGGGTAGTCCTTGCGCAACACCTTGTCGATCAGCTCGCGCAGCCCGCCGGCCATCTCCACGCCGGTGGGGCCGCCGCCGACCACCGCGATGCCCAGGTCGATGTCGCCGTCGACCGACGCTGCTGCGGCCTCGAAGCGCCCGAGCAGATGTGCGCGCAACGCCAACGCATCGACCGCGGTCTTCAAGGGGAACGTGTGCTCGTCGACACCCTCCACACCGAACGTCGCGCTCACCGAGCCCGCCGCGACCACGAGGTGGTCGAAGTGCTCGACACGGTCGCCGTCGACCGTGACGGTGTGATCGACGAGATCGATGGCGGTGACGGCACCGAGCACGAACCGCGTGCCGCGGCGCTTGCGCAGATGTGCGCGCACGGGGAAGCAGATGTCGTCGGCATCGAGGCCGGCGGTGGCCACTTGATAGAGCAGCGGCTGGAAGGTGTGGAAGTTGTTGGCGTCGATCACCACCACCTGCACACCCGGTCGCTCCAGCGCTCGCGCCGCGCTCAACCCCCCGAACCCAGCGCCGATCACGATCACGCGCACCGTGCTAGCCACGGCCCGAGACCTGGTGGAAGCGAACTCGTTCGGTGCACCCCTGCAACTCGAGCCGCCGGCGCAGCACGGGGTTGTCCGTCGACTGCGACGAGTGGCACGCCATCGCGGAGCTCTGCCGGATGCGGTCGACCTGCACGTCGTGCACCTCGGGTCCTTCGAGTGCGCTGAAGGGAACACCGAACTCGGTGCGCAACGTTGCGGCGACCGCGGGTTGCAGACCCCACTCCAGGGTGGCCAGGTCGTGTCGCCGGGCGACCCGCAAGGCCGCGGCGGTGGCGGCGCGATGGTCACCGTGCCCGGTGACACCGGCGGGTTCGAACATCACCAGCAGATCGACGCCATCGAGCTCGGCCTCGACTCTCTCGTCGAGCGTCGCCCATCGGCGAGCGCCAAGGCGCCGTCGCCGAACTCGAGGAGCGCGAGGTGGTGCAGGCCGAGCTCCTGTCCTGCCGCCGCGAGCTCGGTTGCCCGGATGTCGGCGAGATGGCCGGTTGCGCCCAGAGTGCTCGCTTCGCCGCGGGTGAAGCAGAGCAGATCCACTTCCGCGCCCTGCGCGGCGAGCGCGGCCAGCAGTGCACCGAGGCCGAAGCTCTCGTCGTCGGGGTGAGCGACCACGACCAGCGCGCGGCGAACCGGGCCGACGACATCGAACAGGCTTCGGGGAGGAGGTGCTGCGTTCGTGAGTGCAGCGTACGTGCCCACGACGTGGAGGAGGTCAGCCGCGACTCACCACTTGCACTGCGATGTCACCCCGAACCGAGCGAGGACGACGGAGGCGGGGCAGCCGCGGAACGACACGTACATCCACTGGTTGACGCCCACGGCCGCGGTGAGCAACAGGAACCACGGGCTGACGAACGCAGCCAACACGGCGCTGAGCAGCGTCACCGTGCCGGCCATCGCGAAGAGGATCCGTTCGAGCGGCCACCGTGCGGGGCGGGTCTCGTTGCGGTCGAGAGTGTTCGTGTTCATGGGGGCTCCGGCAGTCGTCGGGTGACACCAGTGAAAGGTTCGCTGGACGATCAAATAATACCCCCCTGGGTATCATCCGCCACCACTGTCCGCTTCACGGAAGCTTCACGATCTCGTCGCTCGATCCTTCATCGAGCCGACGTTCAATGACCGTGCAAGCAACGGACGAAGAGAAGGAGAACGAGATGAGGACGATGCGAAAGGTCCACAAGGGTCTGCTCGTCGGAGGCATCACACTGGCAGTGCTGGTGCCCGCCGGGATCGTGGTCGCCGACCAGGGCGACAACGGCAACGGCAACCGGCAGGGCCGCAACGGCACGATGACCCACGACTGCACGGGCGACCAGACCGCTGATCAGATCCGTGCACGCGACGGCACGGGGCCCGAGCACGCCGACAACGTCACCGCGACCTCGCTCGCGGGGGCCGGCGAACGGCACCAGTCCGGCCCGATGGACGGCACCGGCCCGCAGGCCGACCGCCCGCTCGATGGCACCGGCAACCAGTGGGGCAACGGTCGGTGACCCGTCTCGACAGCAGGTTGGAGCGCCGACCCTCTGGGCCGGCGCCCCGCCGCGTCAGAATGGCGCTGTGATGCGGTCGCCGCTCGTCCTCGTGGTCGACGATGAGGCGCCCATCCGCGAGATCGTTCGGCGCTACCTCCGGGCCGACCACATCGAGGTGATCGAAGCAGCCGACGGACCGAGCGCGATGGAACAGTTCGAAGCTCACCACCCCGACCTCGTGGTGCTCGACGTGATGCTGCCCGGTTTCGACGGCATCGAAGTGCTGCGGCGCGTTCGAGCCTCGTCGGATGCATACGTGCTGATGCTGACGGCCCGCACGGAGGAGACCGATCGCCTCGTCGGGCTGTCCGTCGGTGCCGACGACTACGTCACCAAGCCGTTCAGCCCGCGCGAGCTCGTCGCCCGCGTCAAGGCGCTCCTGCGCAGGCCGCACCTGGCCGAGGCGTTGCCACGGGGGCGCAGGTTCGGGCGCCTGTCGCTCGACGTCGGCCGTCGGGAGGTGCATGTCGACGACGTGGAAGTGGAGCTCAGTGCGCTCGAGTTCGACCTCCTCGCGGCGCTGAGCGCGTCACCTGGCCAGGTGCTCAGTCGGCGCCAGTTGCTCGAGCGGGTCTGGGGCTACGACTACTACGGCGACGAGCGCGTCGTCGACGTGCACATCAAGAACGTGCGCCGAGCGATCGGCGACGACGTCGATGCACCGGTGTGGATCGCCACGGTGCGCGGGGTCGGCTACAAGTTCCTGGCTCCCACGCCATGACGCCGATGTCCACTCGCACGCGCTTGCTCGTGTCGTTCGCTGCGGTGGCCGGCACGGGTGTTGCAGCATTCGCCATTGCCGTACGAGTCCTGGTCCCGAGGTTGTTCGAACAGCGGACGGGTGGATACGGGAACGGACCGGGCGGTCCCGGCGGCCAGGCGGGTGAGAGCACGATGAATCAGCGCGACGCGCTCGTCTCGTCGCTCGACACCGCGTTGCTCGTCGCCCTCGCGGCAACGCTGGTGTGCTCCACCGCGATCGCGATCGTGATGAGTCGGAGGAGCGTGCGGAGCCTCGACCGGCTGCGGGCCGGCACTCGCACGCTGGCCGCCGGCGACTACCGGACACGAGTGGCGCCGCCCCCGGAGCCGGAGCTCGCCGATCTCGCCCACGACATCAACCGACTCGCCGAGCGGCTGGCCGAGACGGAACAGCGACGTGCGGCGCTCATCGGCGACGTGGCGCACGAGATGCGAACGCCGCTGACCACCATCAACGGATACCTGGAGGGGTTCGACGACGGGTTGTTCACCTCGCGCGAGCTCACCGACACGGTGCGCACCGAAGTGGTCCGGCTCAGCCACCTCGCCGGTGATCTCGCCGCGGTGTCGCGCTCGGAGGAGGGCCGGCTCGAGCTCGAGCGAAGCGCGTGCGATCTCCGCGACGCAGTGACCATCGTCGTCGATCGGCTCCGCCCGCAGTTCGAGGCCGCCGGAGTCGACCTGGTGGTGGCGGCCCCGCACCCGCTCCCCGCGCTGGTCGATCTCGAGCGAATGGTGCAGGTGCTCTCCAACGTCGTCGGCAACGCACTTGCCTACACGCCCGCCGGAGGTCGCGTGAGCATCGACGGGGCGGCGGCCGACGGACTGCGCATCACCGTCACCGACACCGGCCGCGGGCTGGCGGCCGACGACCTGGAACGAGTCTTCGAGCGCTTCTATCGCGCCGACCCGAGCGATCACAGCGGCGGAACAGGAGTCGGCCTCACCATCAGCCGCGCCATCGTCCGAGCGCACGGCGGCGACCTGGTGGCGCGCTCGCCTGGCGCGGGGCGCGGCTCGACCTTCGAGATCACCCTCCCGAACGGTGCCTGAGGGGCGCCGACGACGGTCTAGGCCGAGGGCACCGCTGCGAGCGCGGCCGCGAGCAGGTCCGCTGCATCGGCGGCCAAAGCCCGGAACTCGTCGCTGTCCATGAACTCGCGCGGGTCGACGGCGCTGATCCTCGTCCCGTCGGCGGTCTCGGCGAGCACGACGTTGCACGGCAGCATCAGGCTGACCGACTCGTCGATCTCCAGCGCGCGGTGCGCGAACGCGGGATTGCACGCGCCGAGGATCTTGAGGGGCGCCCTGTCGACTCCGAGCTTGGCCTTCAGCGTCGCTGCCAGATCGATCTCGGTCAACACACCGAAGCCCTGCGCAGCGAGTGCGGAACGCACCGCAGCTTCTGCTTCGGCCATCGACAACGTGGTGGTGGTCTCGATCGATCTCATGGTGTCATGCTATACCCCCACGGGTATGACCCACACCATGGGCATTCGCCTCTTGTCAGGTCATCGACCGAGGGCGACACTGGAGGGTGCTCGGAGGAGGTGCCTGATGACCGACGTTGCAGGACGCCAGTTCGAAGAACGAGGCTCGATCGAAGTGCGGGTTCGCCGACACGGTGTGGTCGTACACGAGGAGTGGTGCGATACCCCCGAACAGGCTGCGGAAGTCGTCGATGCATGGGGTGATGCCGACGGCGTGGAGGTCGACGTGTTCGATCGCCTGCGCGGTGACCCCGTCGACATCGCTGTCGAGGTCGCCGGCGACGACGCCTATCCCGCCGACTGATCCACTTCCGCGTTCAGACGCCGAGGAGGGCGGGCCAGGTCTGCTTGGTGCCCACCTTGCCGTCCTGCACCAGTCCGCGCGCCGCTTGGAACGCTCGCACCGCCAGGAACGTGGCATGGGTCGGGTCGTCGGGGTAGTTGCCGTCGAGCGGACCGGGGTCGAATCCCGCCGCGAGCAGCAGACCCTGCACGCGTTTGACCTGTTCACCGCTCGCGCCGGGCTTGACGTTGGGTAGTGAGTTCACGATCTCCTCCGTGAGGTTGCGGACCATCCCGGCGACCAGTGGCCGCGGCGAGGTGTCCGGTGAGTGGTGCTGGTCGCCGGTCCAGCGGGCGATGCTGTCGGCGAGGAAGATGTTGCAGTCCACGTGGGTGCTCCCCACACCGACCTGAGCGCCACCGTTGTTGCCATCGCCAGAGAACTGCCAACCGTCCCAACCGTCCCAGCCGGGCGGCAGACGCGGTGAAGGGTCGTCTCTCAGGTTCCACGCGAAGACCGGCCACGTGGCCGCCGCGGCCGGCGGCGTGTGGTCGACCGCGAACTTCTTGCCGTTCGCGCCTTTGACCAGCCGGTACGTCGGGTAGCGGGCGAGCACCAATCCGTAGCGACCGAACGCGTCGGAGTTGCCGACGAACGCCTGCCAGAACGGCGCACCGGTGTAGATGCTCGGCGTCGCTGCGCCGGGTCGCACCAGATCGGCGCCTTCGTTCTCGACCACATCGACGAACTCCGCGAGCCAGCGCACCATGGTGGGGCCGGGGAGCGGCGCGACCTTGTTCCAGTACTGCTCGACGTCGACCATCAGTGGCAGGTCCAGCGGACGACCGATGGCATCGACCGCGCCACGAACCGTCTTCAGGTAGAAGCGCGCCTG
>JAUXQB010000065.1 GCA_030685215.1 Actinomycetota bacterium | reverse complement strand
GGGCGAGGGCAGCTTGGCGATGAGCGACGCCGGCAGGTCGGAGCCGGCGGGAACGGCGAGCGAGTAGCGCACGTTCATGCCGACCAGTCCGTCGCCGATGCGCTGGTCGCCAGTGATCGTGACGTCGGCGCCCAGCACGCGGCTGAGCCATTCGGAGGTGATCTCTTCGGGGGCCATCGAGCACGACCGTAGCCGTGCACTGTGCCGTCTGGCACAGTGGGCGGATGAGCGACACGCTCGAACACCTGGCCGCGCACCGCGAACGACTGGACCGCGACGGCTACACCGTCCTCCTCGACGCGTTCGACGCCCCCACTGCATCAGCGCTGCACGACGACGTCGATCGCCTGGAACGCGAGTTGCACGTCGAGTTCGCCGCCAACGGTTTCGAAGGCCGCGCCACCACACGCGTCTACAACCTGCTCGCGCACGGCTCACTGTACGAGCAGGTGCCCGTGCACCCAGCGGTGCTGCCGCTGATGCACCACCTGCTCGGCGACGGCTGCCTCGTCAGCAGCCTGTCGTCGATCACCATCCATCCGGGCGAAGTCGCGCAGCCGATCCACGCCGACGACCAGGTCATCCCCATCCCCAAGCCACATCGGGCGGTCACGGCCAACAGCATGTGGGCGATCACCGACTTCACCGAGGCCAACGGCGCCACGCGCATCATCCCCGGCAGCCACCTCGCCGACCACTCCCCCGTCTACGGGCAGCACTACGACAGCATCTGCGCCGAGATGCCCGCCGGCAGCATCCTGGTCTGGGACGGCGGGCTGTGGCACGGCGGCGGCGCGAACACCACCGACCAGCGGCGGCGCGGGCTCGCGATGAACTACTGCGCCGGTTTCATCCGCCAGCAGGAGAACCAGCAACTGGGCATCCCGTTGGCCACCGCCCGCGGGTTCAGCCCGGCGCTGCAGGAACTGTGCGGGTTCGGCGTGTTCAAGGGCCTGATCGGCCACATCGATCGACAGTCTCCGGCCGCAGTGCTGCTCGACCCGGCCCAGCCGTCGAGCATGCTCTGGGACCGCACCTGACTCACCGCCTCGAGCGTCGGAGCCGACGAGGCAACTCACGCGCGCTGCCGCTACCGTCGGCGGCGCATGTACAAGTTTCTGCTGTCGCCGAAGTGGATCGGCTTCCACCTGCTGTGCGCTGCGGCGATCGCGGGCATGATCAGTCTCGGCCTGTGGCAGCTGCGTCGCCTCGACGAGAAGCAGGCGTTCAACGCGCAGGTCACCGCGAACACCGATGCCGACGTCGCACCGCTCTCCGACGTGTTGGCCGTCGACCCCGACGAGCTCGATGGTCAGGCGTATCGTCGGATCGAGGTCACCGGCAGCTACCTGGCCACACCGCAGTTCGAGGTGGTCAACGTCAGCCAGGACGGCCTCAACGGGCGCGATGCGGTGAACGCGCTGCAACTCGACGACGGCTCGCTCGTCATCGTCAACCGCGGGTTCGTGGCGGCAGGCTCCGCACTGCCCGCGCCGCCGACGGGCGAGGTGCAGCTGCTCGCGCGGATCAAGACAGGCCAACGCGCGGGTACGGGGCAGACCGGCGACGACGGCTCGCAGCAGCTCTCCGAGATCCGGCGGGTCGATCTCGAGGCGCTCGGTCAGCAGTTCGACCAGCCGCTGGCGCCCGTGTACCTCGAACTGCTGCAGTCGTCGCCTGCCGAGCCGTCGACGATGCAGCCGATCGCGTTCCCCGAACTCGGCGAAGGCCCCCACCTCAGCTACGCGATCCAGTGGTTCATCTTCACCATCTCCGTCGCCGTCGGCTGGGTGTTCGCCATCCGCAAGAGCGTCGCCGACCGAACCAAGCCGAAGAAGCCGTCGAAGTTCAAGGCCGTCGAGCGCTACGACCCCGCTGCGTCGTGACCGCGGTACGGCCGCGTGGCCGCCGAACTCCTCAAGCCTCGGGGATGCACCGCCGATCATTGGAGTGAGCGCGAGCTTCACCGCCGTGCTCACCTCGACGGGAGGGCGGCTGATGGACGACCAACGAGCGGAAGTGTCCGGCGGTCAGGTGATCACGCGCACACCGGGCGGCGATCGCCGGGTGGTCGAGGTGCTGGACTCCACACGCGGCGTCGAGGTGCTGCACGACCGCCGCGCGCCGGACTCGACGGCGACGATCGACCACATCGTCGTCGGACCCGACGGCGTGTACGTGGTGAGCGCCAGGAAGGACGAAGGGCGCGTCGAACGGCGCCGCCCGCGTGGTCGCGGCGACGAGCAGCTGTACGTGCACGGGCGCGACTGCACCGCGGTCGTCGACGGCGTGCTCGCTCAGGTCGACATGGTGCGCGACGCGCTCTGCGACGCGTTCCCCGAGGTGGCGGTGCGCGGCGTGCTGTGCTTCGTCGGCTGCAGCTGGGGCGTGCGCATGCGACCGAAGGTCGTGAAGGGCGTGACGTCGGTGTGGCCGATCGCGCTGCCCGCACTCGTCGCGGCACCCGGCCCGCACGCGGCGACGCTGCAGACGCTCGCGGAGCACCTGCGCCGCCGGCTCCCGCCCGCCGGCTGATCTCCGGACTGCCGCGTCCGTGCACTCGTCGGCGATCCATCCGAGTGGGAGCGTCCCGACGGGGGCGCGTCTGGCACTCCGATGGCAGGCTGGCACTCGGATGGCAGGCTGGCACTCGGATGGTCAGCTGGCACTCGGATGGTTCGCTGGCTCGACGGCGGTCAGGCGGGGAGGAAGCCTTCGAGCTCGGCCATGCGGCGGAACTGCTCGACCACGTTCGGGGCCACGTACGTGGGGTCGTACGACCGGTAGGCGGTGTCGACGTTGACCGCGATGCGACCGAACTCGCTCCAGCCGCGGAAGTCGTCGCGTGCGCCGATCTCGCGGGCGATGTCGCGGGCAGCTTCCCACGCGTCGATGCCGGCGGCGTGGCGTTCGTGCGCCGCGGAGTCGACGAACGCGAGGTAGTCGCGCACGGCCGCGACGCCGGCCTTGTCGGTGAGCGGGCCGTGGCCGGGCACCACCGTGTCGAGATCCATGCCGAGCATCAGGTCGCAGGCCGCCACCCAGTTGGCCAGCGGACCGGCCCATACGATGGGGGTGCCGCCGATGAACAGGATGTCGCCGGTGTAGACGGTCTTCGCATCGGGCACGTACGCGATGGTGTCGCCCCGCGTGTGCGCCGGGCCGACCTCGATCAGTTCGATCACGCGGCCCCCGACTTCCACGTCGAGCCGGCCGCTGAACGTGCGAGTGGGCATCGTCACCTCGATGCCGTCGAACTTGAACGCGCCGAAGAAGTGGCGGAACAACTCGCCGACCTCACCCGGAGCCGTGTTGAGCGCGTGCAACATCGCCGGCGGCACTTCGGTCATCTCGTGCGCAGTGGCGTCGGAGGCGATGATCTCGGCGCCCTCCACCAACTGGTTGCCGTAACAGTGGTCGCCGTTGGCGTGGGTGTTGAGCAACGTGCCGATGGGCGCCGCCTCGGTGACCGGCGCCATGGATGCGAGCATCTCGGCGGTGAGCGGCAGGTCGAACAGCGTGTCGACCAGCAGGGAGGCGCCGTCGCCGACCACGAGGCCGGCGTTGCTCCAGCCCCAGCTGCCGTCGGGCTGCAGGTACGCGAAGCACTGCTGGCCGAGCTCGTGAAGACCCTTCTCGTACGACATCTCGCGTTCCTACCACGCCGTACTGCGCACGCGGACCACTGGGCGTACAGTTCGCGCATGAGCCACATCGCCACACGTCGACTCGGCCGCACCGACCACCACTCGTCACTCGCCATACTCGGCGCGGCGGCGTTCTGGGATGCCTCGCCCGAGGTCGCGGAACACCACTTCCACGCCGCGCTCGAGGCGGGCGTGAACCACCTCGACATCGCCCCGTCGTACGGCCACGCCGAACTCGTGATCGGCCCGCTCGTGCCGGCGGTGCGCGGCCGGTTGTTCATCGGCGAGAAGTCGGACCGCACCAACCCCGACGGCGTGCGCGCTCACCTCGAACGCTCCCTCGAACGCCTGGGCTGCACCCAGTTCGACCTGTACCAGGCGCACGGCGTCACCGGCCTGGCCGAGCTCGACCGGCGCAGCCCGGCCATCGAAGCCATCCTGAGAGCCCGCGACGAAGGCCTCACCCGCTTCGTCGGCATCACCGGTCACGACTTCGGCACCGCCGCCGCACAGCTGGAAGCCGTTCGCCGCTTCGACCTCGACAGTGTGATGCTGCCCGTGTACCCGGGAGCACTCGCCAACCCGCAGTACGCGGCCGACCTGGCCGCGCTGCTCGCCGAAGCAGCCGTGCGCGACGTGGCGGTGATGGCCATCAAGGCCGGTGCGCACCGCCCGTGGGCCGGACGGGAGAAGACCTCGACCACTTGGTACGAGCCGTTCACCGACGCCGCCTCGGTGGCGCGCGGCGTGCGCTTCACGCTCGGCACGCCGGGCGTGCACGCGTTCTGCACCACCGGCGACGTAGACGTGCTGCCGCTCCAGTTGGCCGCCGCAGCGGAGTACGAGCCGTTGACGCCGGCCGAACGCGACGCGCTGCTCACCGAAGCAGCTGACTGGCCGACCATCTTCCCGCTGGCCGAACACGCCCGCTGACGAATCAGGTCGCAGCGACGAACATGCCGGCGATGCGCTCCGCGATCATCACCGTCGGCAGGTGCGTGTTGGCCCGCGGCACCGCCGGCATCACCGACGCGTCGCACACCAGCAGACCCTCGTAGCCGATGAGACGACCATGCGGGTCGACCACCGCGAGCGGGTCGGACACTGCACCCATGCGGCACGTGCCGGCCGCGTGCACGTAGTCGCCCACGCCGGCGAGCAGCGCGACGTCGGTGGTGTCGTACGGTGCCGGCACGGCCACCGCGGCCATCGACTCGCTGAGCGCCAGTCGCTCGGTGAGCGCTGCCGCAGCGCGCAGCGCCACGAGGTCGCGTTCGTCGCTGAGCATGTGGAACTCGACGATCGGGTCGACCGCGGGGTCGGGCGATGCGAGTCGCACCTCGCCGCGAGAGTGCACCTGCATCACAGCGCCCATCAGCAGGCCGAGCGTGGGCATCGCGGGGTCGACGATGTCCATCGCCAGCACCTGCAGGTCGTGATGCACCCGGTACCCCGACCGAAGGAGCGCCGACACAGCGACCAGCGTGGCGGGTTCCGAAGGCGGCTCGTGCAGGATCATCGCCATCGGGAACGAGGGATGGTCGTGCAACCCGAGCCCGATGCCGGGGCGGTCGACACCACTGCGCAGCAGGATTGCCGGGGAGTGGATGGCGCCTGCGCACACCACGACAGTGGTCGTCTCGACCGCGCTGCCATCGGCCATCACGACCCCGGCGACCCGATGTCCGTCGAACAGCACACGATCGACGAGCGCGTCGCCGCGCACGGCGAGGTTCGATCGTCCACGCGCCGGCTGCAGGTAGACGTCGTTCACCGATGCACGCCTGCCGTCGCCGTGGCGCGTGAGCGCGGCCGGTTCGGCGGTCGGCTCAGCCGACAGCATCGCTCGGGCGATCGGCCCGGTCTCGCGCGGCGTCGCCACACGAAGCGGCACCGGAAGCCGCTCGAACCACGGCGCCACGTCGGCCCACGACCAACCGGCGCACCCGAAGTCGCGCTCCCAGGCGTCGTAGTCGCCGGGCTCGCCGGGCAGTGCCACCATCGCGTTGATGGCCGACGACCCGCCGATCCCTCTCCCCCGCACGTAGTGGCGTTCACCCTGCGCGGGAGTGCGCTGCGCCATCAGGTTCGGCCAGACCCGGCCGGGCTCGGCCATCGCCGCCACGAACGACGGCCCGCTGATCGCCGGTGGCGTGTGCGCGGCGTCGTGGTCGGGCCCGGCCTCGAGCAGCAGCACGCTGCGCCCGGGCGTCTCACTGAGCCGAGCCGCCACCACGGCACCTGCCGAGCCGGCGCCCACCACGACGACGTCGAAGCGCTCGGTCACCAGTGGTCAGGCCCGGTCGACGAACGGTGGGTTGGTGCTGGCCGGAAGCCCGGAGAGGTGTGCGGTGTCGTTGTAGCGGTTGAGGCGCCACACGTTGGGCTTGACCAGCTGCATCTCGGTGATGGAGGTGTTGAGCGTGTGGATCTGGAACGAACCCATGGCCGGCGCTCTCAACGCCTGACGCAGCACCGCGTCGACCACGCCGCCGTGACACGCGATGACGACGGTCTTGCCCTCGTGCTGATCGATGACGCGACGCACCGCCGAACCCACCCGATAGTGGAACGCGGCGACGGTCTCGCCGCCGGGGAAGGTGGTGGCGAACGGGTCGGCCGCGTCCCAGGCCTCGGGTCCGATCTTGTAGCGATCGAGGAAGTCGACGTACGAGAGGCCATCGCACTCCGGACCCGGATCGTGCTCGCCGAAGCCGTCGTCGGTGACGACGGGCAGGCCGCCCAGCGCCGGCGCCACGATCTCGGCGGTCTCGATGGCGCGCGGGTACTGGCTGGCCATCAGCACATCGACCTCGAACTCGCTCGCGGCCGCCCACCGGTCGTGCAGTCGCTGCGCCTGCTGGCGTCCCAGCGGCGACAGGCCCGAGCAGGTGCGTGGCCCTCCGATGACACGGTCGACGGTGACGATGGATTCTCCGTGGCGGACAAGAACGAGGCGGGTCACGGCGTTCGACCCTATCGCCACGGTCACGAGGTGACCGTGGCGAATGTCAACCGGACGCCGACGTCGTGCGCAGTCGCTCGACTCGCGGATCGTCGCCGAGCAGGCCGGCGAGTCGGTCGGCCGCCACGTCGAGGTCGATGGCGAGCGACTCGACCATCGTCGCAATGTCGACCCAGTCCTGACCCCGGTCGAACATCGCCTTGAACACGGCGAGGTCCTCGGCCGACAGCACTCGGATCAGCCTGCCTCCGAAGGGCACGGTGCGGCAACGGTCGGCGACATCGAAGTGGAACTGCTCCACGGCGAAGAACAGGTCGATGGGCGTTCCCTCCCACCACAGCCGCACCTGGTCGTCTCGCTGCGCCGCGGCGATGTCGGCCGGACCGTGCTCGACTCCTGCCGGCAGTGCGGCGAACACCTCGGCCGCTGCAGTGGCGGCCATGAACACGTTGACATCGATGTCGCGCGTGCCCCTCGGCTCTTCGGTGGCATACGCCAGCGCCAACGCCCCGCCCAGCGCCCACGGCAGGCGCGCCCGATCGAGTGCGTCGCACACGGACACCACCCGCTCGACCAAGGTGGTCATCGTCGTGCCGTCGCCAACGGGCGCGGGCGGAACGGCAACGCCTCGGCCAGCGCCAACGCCTCCTCCAGCCGGTGTGCCCGCACCAGCGGTGACGGCGACGCCACGAACTGCACGCGGTACCCGAGTGCCTCGATCAGTCGACCGGCGATCTCGACGCCGGGCTGGCGCCGGCCTCGTTCGTATGCGCTGAGCACCGTGACGGGTATGCCGACGGCGTTGGCGACCTCCGCCTGCGTGAGCCCGCGCCGGTTGCGCAG
>JAUXQB010000043.1 GCA_030685215.1 Actinomycetota bacterium | reverse complement strand
CATTCGTACCCGCCGTCGTCGAAGGGTTCGCCGTTCACGAGCGCCAGTGCATCGCTGAGTAGTTCGATCGCTTCGTTCGACGCGGCGTCGCGGGCACGGGCGGCGAGGGTGATGAACACGGCGAGATCGGTCATCACGCTCGGGTCGAGTCGGACGCCGGCGTCGGTTGCGGTCGACAGCAAGGGGCTCCCTGGCGGTGACGTGCCGAGGGTGTTGCGCAGGTCGGACAGCTTGTTCGAGAACGTCTTTCGCTCGCGTGCTTCGCCGCCCCAGACGGCGTCGAGGATCCGAGACCTCGACACCGTTCGGCCGTTCTGGCAGGCGAGGTAGACGAGCAGGCGAAGTTTGAGGCCTTGTATCTCGGGCCGGTCGGGCACGGCTGGCCGTCCGAGGACGCGGACGAGCAGTGCGGGTTCGGGTTGGCACCACTCGTCGTCGCCGTTGTCGGAAGACGCCGAGTCGAGGAGGCTGTTCTGGACAAATGCGGCGCTCGGTTCGCTTGCTGACGCCATCGCTACGTCATCGGCCCGCTGCTCGGACTCCGGCACGAGTTCCGCGACGAGTTCGTCGGTGAGCGGTTCGTCGGCGGACGCGTCGTGTTCGTGGTCGAGGAGCACGGCGATCTCGGCGGCGGTTTCTCGGGGGACGCCGACGGGTGTGATGAGGATCGGGTCGGTGCCGATGCCGTGGAGGACGGCGGAGCCGTAGCCGTCGAGGACGAGGCGGGCACCGGCGTGTTTGACGTCGGCGGTGAGGATGACGGCTGCCCCGTGACGAGGGACCACGCAGGCTGCGATCTGTGTCTGGGTCTCGAGTTCGATGTCGCCACACACCACGACGTCCGTGGAGAGGCCGAGCACTGGGTTCTCACCGAGGCGACGGTGGAACAGCGATTCGTGTTCGTCGAGGAGGTTTGTGACGTCGTGGGTCCTGGCGGTGAGCAGTCCGATTGCTTCGTCGGGATCGACGTGCGCGACTCGTTCGAGGTGTTCGACGCCGTCAACTCCGCTGCCGACGATGAGCACGCTGGCATCGGCGAGGTCGTCGCCGGCCCCGAGTTCGAGCACGACCGCTCGGATCCATGCCTCGACGTCCACCGGCGGTCCGGACACTGCCAGCGTTCCGACTGCTTCGAGGTCGACGAGTAGTTGGCGGTGGCCGCGTGTTCCGACGGTGACCAAGGCGGGGATTGGCGAGGGCCATTCGGCGAGGGGTGTTGGTTCGTCGGGGTCGTAGTGGACGCGCCATGACCAGCCGCCGTCGGTTGCTTCCCATGGGGTGGGTGCGGTGTGGCACGGTTGGTCCCAGAGGATCTCGATGCCGACTCCGGGTTCCAGTTCGACCGCGATCGGAGCGCCCTTGATCGCGCTTGGTGTGAGTTGGCGAGCGAGCGCGGCGAGTTCTTGGCCGGCCCATCTGGTGAAGGGAACGTTGGAGGCGGCGACGATCGCGGTCTCGACTTCGGCTTGTCGTGTCGAGAGTCGACTCGGTCGGCCGGTGCCGAGGGCGCGGCGACGACGCCGCTGTCGTACGAGGGCGGTGGTGAGCCCGGAGGCGAGCACGACGGTTCCGGTCACTCCGGCGAGGGTGACGAGCGACCGGTGCGGGGATGTGTCGTTGTCCGTGACCGCGGGCGCGGCCTGCTCAGTGCCGGGCGGGGTGTCAGCGGGATGCGGGGCCGGCACCGTGGTGCCGGTCTCGATGACGATGGTCGGCGCTTCGGTGGATGTGGGCACGTCGGGCAGGGCGGACGGCGGGGGAAGAGCCTCGGTG
>JAUXQB010000041.1 GCA_030685215.1 Actinomycetota bacterium | reverse complement strand
CGCGTCGGTCTCCTTGGCGGTGCGCTTGGCCTCGCGGCGCAGCACGTCGAGGGCCCGGTTGCGCGCCACGGTGGTGAGCCACGCAGCCGGGTTGTCGGGTGGCCCCGTCGTGGGCCAGCGGCGCAGCGCTTCCACCACTGCGTCCTGCACCGCGTCTTCGGCGATGGTGATGTCGCCGGTGAGCCGGACGAGGGTGGCCAGCACGCGGCCACCCTCGTAGCGGATCATCTGTTCGAGCGGTTCGGTCACCGTCGGCTCGCCGGACGTCGCTGGTTCACGCGCCGCTGAAGTCGATGACCGGTCGCACTTCCACGCGACCGTGCCATGCGCCGGGGATCTGCGCGGCCCAGTGCAGCGCTTCGTCGAGGTTGGCGCAGTCGAGCAGGTAGAACCCGCCGAGCACCTCCTTGGTCTCGGCGAACGGGCCGTCGGTGGTGACCACCTCGCCGCCCTTGGCGCCGCCGAGCACGTGCACGGTGGTGGCGGTGGTGGTGGCCTGCAAGGCCTCGCCGCCGCCGATCACGCCCGCGGCTCCGGCCGCCTCACCGAAGTCGGTGTACTCGGCCATGATGCCGGCCCACACCTCGGGCGATGTGTTGTCGTCGGTCTCGTCCGGACCGTAGATGAGTGCTGCATACCTGGGCATGGGAACCTCCTGGTGAGTGGCGCATCCGAAGGTGGATGTCACTGATCCGACGAACCAGCTTTCCCGATTTCGACACCCTCCACGGAAAGTCGGCTCTGCTCCGGCGAGCACGGTTCGGCTTCCGGACAGGATTCGTCTCGCATCCCGGGACGATTCCTGTCCAGAATCCGATTCGAGACGATTCCTGTCCAGAAGCGGGCCGCGATCAGCCGGAGATGGAGAACGCGGTGGCGGGGGCAGCGGGGAGGTGATCGGGGATCTCGATGCGCACCTCGCCGTCGGACCACGTGTGCGGCAGCACGCGCGAGTTGCCGAGCATGCGCACTTCGGCACCGGCCGCCGGTGCCGAGCACTCGAACCGCACCTCGTCGGCGGGCGCGCCCTGCACCACGGCGTACCGCACGCCGGCACGCGAGGTGAAGCGCACCTCGCGACCGTCGGCAGTGGTGCCCACCCCACCGGCGCGAGTGCCATAGATCGCGTCGCCGTTCACCCGCAGCCACCAGCCCAGGGCCGTGAGCCGCACGATCTGTGCCAGCGGGATCTGGCCGTCGGCGGACGGGCCGACGTTGAGCAACAGGTTGCCACCGCGGGCGACGATGTCGACCAGCATCCAGATGACCTCGTCGACCGACGGGTAGGTGGCCTCGCTCTCCATCCGGTTGTAGCCGAACGAGCGACCGATGCCCCGGCACACCTCCCACTTGCGGCCTTCGCTCGCCTTGGTGGAGTACTCCGGCGTGTTGAAGTCGGCGTGCAACGTCCCCTGCATCACGTTGATCAGGTTGAATCGATCGTTGACCACGCCATCGGGCACGGCCGCGTAGTACTCGCCGATGATGTCGCTCGGGTCGAGGTTGAATGGCCAGCCGATGTCGTTCCACAACACGCTCGGGCTGAACCGCGCGATCAGCTCCTGCACGTGCGCGGTGGCGTACTCCGCGTACTCGGGCGTGGAGGGGATGTTCGTGAACAGGCTCTTCAAGTCGCGCACCGGCGGCGGCTGGAACGTCCAGTCGAGCCCGCCGGAGTAGTACAGCCCGAAGCGCATGCCGGCGGCACGGACGCCCGCAGCGAGCTCGGCGACGTGATCGCGTTCGGCCATCCAGCCGGAGCGGTGTGGGTTGGGCACCTCGCTCTGCCACATCAGGAAACCGTCGTGGTGCTTGGTGACCGGCACCACGTACTGCGCACCCGCCTGCTGGAACAGCGGCGCCCACGACCCCGTGTCGACCCCAGCGGAGCGCGACCGGAACTCCTCCACGAAGCTCTCGTAGGTGCGGTCGCCGTAGGTGGCCTCGTGGTGCGCCGCGGTGGGGCTGCCCTCCAACGACCACGAGTTCAGGTACCACTCGGTGTACGGACTCCACTTGAACACCTCGGCCCAATCACCGGCGGCGAACAGGTCGCCCATGTCGCGGTCGACCGGGGCGTAGCAGGGAACCGCGTACGGACCCCAGTGGATGAAGATGCCCAACTTGGCGTCGTCGTACCACTCCGGAAGGGCGCGGTCGGCAAAGGGGTGCGTGGTCATCGCCGCAGCCTACGAAGCGGCGTTCAGTCCCACGTGACGGAGCTTCTCCGGGTTGAGCACGAGCCGCAGGGCGACGAAGCGATCCGCGTGCTGTTCGAACACCATCACCAACCACACCACGCCGTTGAGCGAGAACACCAGCCCGGGCTCGCCGTTCACTTCGTGACGCTCGACGTCGAGATCGGCCGGCAGCCGCTTGGTGAGGCTGGTGAGCAGACGACTGACACGGTGGAAGCCGAGCACCGGTCGTCGCGCCGCATGCACCTCGCGGCCGCCATCGCTCACCAGCACCACGTCGTCGGAGAGCACCCGGCGCAGTTGGTCGACGTCGCCGAACGCGCATGCCGCCATGAACGCATCGACGAGCTCGTCACTGTTGACCGCGGTCGGGTGGAACGAGTGACGCTCCTCGCGCACGCGGCGCCGAGCGCGCGAGGCGATCTGCCGGAACGCCTCCTCGCTGCGACCGACCACCGGAGCGATGGCGGCGAACGGTTCGCCGAACACGTCGGCCAGCAGGAACACGGCGCGCTCCACAGGTCCGAGCCGCTCGAGCACCGCGAGGAAGCCGAGCGTCAGCGACTCGGCGAGCTCCACCGAGACCGCGGGGTCGTCGTCGGTGAGCACCGGCTCCGGCAGCCACGGCCCGACGTACAGCTCTCGCTGATGCTGTGCCGACTTCAGCCGGTCGAGCGCCAGGCGCGAGGTGGCCGTGGTGAGCCACGCAGCCGGGCGCTCCACCACTGCCCGCCCCTCCACGCCCAGCCGGTTCCACCGCAGCCACGTCTCCTGCACCACGTCGTCGGCGTCGGCCATCGACCCCAGCATCCGGTACGCGAGCGCTCGCAACCGGGGGCGCTCGACCTCGAACGAGCCGACGGACTCCGCAACAGGTTCACTCATCTGGCGACGAGTCTCGCAGCCGTGAGCGCGGCGCTCACCGCGGACTCCGCGCTCGCCACCGACGCATCGAGGAGGTGCCCTTCCGGACCCACCCAGTCGCCGGCCAGGAACACGCCGGGCACGCCGCTGTCGGTGACGCTCGGCCGCCCGGGCAGACCGCCACGATCGGCCGTCGGCAGCGCCGCCACCACCGTCATGCGGTGCAGGTAGCGCTCCTCGACGATGTGATCGGCGGTCAGACCGGCTCGAGCGGCATGTGCCGCCAGCTCCGCGCGCTGGTCGGCCGGCGACGAATCGTCACCCGCTGCGAGGTAGCGAGCGACGTGCACCACGAACCGCCCGGCAGGAGCGAGCCGCGCCGGTGGGCAGTGGTTGGACAGGTACAGCGGCCGGTCGATGCCCAGCAGCACGCTCGGCGACGACGGGAGGTCGGTGCCGAGGTCGAGGCACGCCGCCTCCACCACCGGCCCCACGTCGAACGGCGCCCGGCCGAGCATGGCGGCCGTGGCCGCCGGCGCCCCCACCGCGACCACCGCCGCGGCGGCGATCACGCGTGCTCCCTCGGCTGTCTCGACCACGACATCGCCTCCGTCGCGGTGCACTGCCGTCGCGGTGAGACCCTCCACCCGCAGCCCGGTCGCCAGCCCGTCCGCGATCCACTGCCACCCGCCGTGCACGTAGCGCACGCCGTCGGCGACCGCCGTCTGGATCTGCCCGACGATCATGTCGGCCGACACCACGTCGGGCGCGTTCGCGTAGGTGGAGATCCGTGCGATCGCTTCCACCAGCTCGCGCGCATCATCGGGCAGGTCGTGCCCGGAGAGCCAGTCGGCGAAGGTGGTGCCGGCCAGCGCCTCGGGTCGCTGTTTGGGCAGCCGCGCCAGCAGGCGGCCGAACGCCACCTTGCCGCGCACGCTCAGCAGCGACGTGCGCGCCAGCGACGCCGCGCCGGCGGGCAGCACTCCGATGGTGTCACCTCGCAGTCCGCAGGCGTCGCTGCCGGGCGCGCCACCGGCGACCGGGACGCCGAGCTGGTCGAACACGCGCCGGGCAGCACCACCCAGGTACAGCGCGTGCGGGCCGCGGTTGAACCGGAAGCCGTTCCGCTCGTCGGTGCGGCCGCGGCCACCGACGACATGCGGTTCCACCACCACGGTGGTGGAGCCAGCGGCCCGCAGCAGCCGTGCGGCGGTGAGGCCGGCCAGGCCGCCGCCGACCACGACGACATCGGTACGGATCTCCATCGAATGTTCGCTCATGCCGTGTTGACGAGCGAGCGCCTCTGAATGTGACAGCGCGTCAGATTCCGATCTCGGCAGCCACGTCGGCGAAGACGCGATCGAAGCGCGAGCACGCGTCGGCGATGTCGTCGTCGGTCATCACCGTGGAGAGCACCATCAGCCCACGCGACGCGAAGTACAGACCGCGATTCATGCCAGCGAGGTGCACCAACCGCATGATCGCCGCATCGCTGCGCTCCAGGTTCGCGACCGGGGGCTCGGGCGTGAAGTAGACGTTGATCAACGAGCCGACTCGTCGGCTGCTGTACGGAAGCCCTGCGGCCGCGGCCGACGCGGCCATGTGCGTGTCGAGCACCTCCGCCTGCGCCGCCATGTTGGCGATGCGTTTAGTGGTGAGGTGCCCGTACGAGACCACGCCCGCGGCGGTGGTGACCGGATTGCCGTTGAAGGTGCCGCTGTGGAAGATGCGTCCCTTCGACGGGTCGAGCAGGCTCATCAGCTCGGCGTTGCCGCCGACCGCGCCCACCGGGTAACCGCCGCCGATGATCTTGCCCAGTGTGGTGAGGTCGGGCGTGATGCCGAGGTTGACCTGATGGCCACCCTGCGACATGCGCAGCGTGATCACCTCGTCGAGCACGAACACCGCACCCGCCCGGTGCGTGGCGGCGATGACACGCGAGAAGAACTCCGGCGGCGCCTCGATGAGCCCGCTCGATCCCATTGCGCCTTCGAGGAACACCGCCGCGATCTCGTCGCCCTGCGCCTCGAGCACCTGCTCGAACGCTGCCGCATCGCCCCACGGCGCAACGATGGTGTGCGGCCACGAGTGCTCGCCCTCGTTGCCGAAGAAGCCCGCCTCGAACACCTCGTGGCTGCCGTGGTACCCGAACTTGGCCATCAGCACCTTGTGGCGGCCGGTGTGCGTGCGTGCCACGTGCAGCGCCAGCATGTTGGCCTCACTGCCCGAGTTGCAGAAGCGCACCAGTTCGATCGACGGCACGCGGTCGCAGATGAGCTCGGCCAACTCGACCTGGGTGTTGTTGCGCGCCGGCCACGCGGTGCCCGACCCGATGATCTTCGACACCGCATCGACGATGGGCGGGTAGGCGTGACCGTGCAGCAGGCTGGTGAAGTTGTTCGACAGGTCGAAGTACTCGTTGCCGTCGATGTCGGTGAGCGTGACGCCTTCCGCACGGGCGAACGTGAGTGGGTACGGCGTGTGGTAGCCGGCGGCCCGCGTGTCGCCGGCGGGCATCACCTTGCGGGCGCGAGGACCCATCGCGTCGGACAACGGCGTGCGCTGCACATAGGACTGTTCGATGCTGCTCATGCCGGAACTGTACGCGTGCGAGTCGTCAGGGTTCGAGTGCCGAGATCGACGGATCGGTGGGGTCGTAGTAGACGATGACCGACGACCCGGGTGGGTAGCGCGCGAGCGTCTCCGACGCGTTGTTGCAGTTGCCGGCGGCGCGCACCCGATGCCCTTGGAACATCTGCCCGTTCACCTGGTAGGCGTACAGCACCAGCGGCGCCTCGTGACGCGACTGACCGCTGTGGTTCACCTGCACGGTGGCGCTGAGGATGGTGCCACGCGTGTGCGGCCACACCAACGAGCACGCCGGCGACCCGCGACGTTGACGCAGCAGCGACACGCCGACGACGGCGCACAGCAGTGCCACCACCGTGACGACGCTTGCGTAGAGCCCACTCATCACCCGTCTCGTCTCCTGACCGGAAACCCCTCACGGAAACGATAGTTCGTCCAGAAGTGCCCAGTTTCCAGACGGGCGGCAGTGCCCTCAACCGTGCAGGTCGCGTACGACGTCGAGCCACAGATTGGTGGTGAGACGCAGGCTCTCCACGTCGACACGCTCGTCGTGCCCGTGGAACCGGCGTCCGAAGTCGCCGGGATCGAGGTCGGGGCTGAACAGGCCTGCGCCGTACGCGACCGCGCCCATCTGGCGGTAGATCCGCGAGTCGGTGAACCCGACGATGAGCTGTGGCGTCGGCCGCGCAGTCGGAAACGGCTTGGCGATGCTGCGCGACAGTGCATCCCACAACCGCGTGTCGGTGCGGCTGATCGACGCGGCGTCGTTCATCACCACCTGCACCTCGACGCGCTCGTACAGGTCGCCGAGCGCGGCGCGCAGGTGGGCGTCGACGTCGTCGGCTCCTTCGCCCGGCAGCGTGCGCACGTCGACGCCGATGTCGACGCAATCGGGAATCACGTTCGTCTTCATCCGGGTGGCCTCGGCCGCGCCGTCGGTGCCCGGCCCGATGGTGTTGCACGAGAACGTGGTGTGCGTGCAGGCATGCAGGTGCGCGCCCGGCCCTGGCGCGGGCAGCGCGTCGAGGAAGGCGTCGATGCGTTCGGGGTCGAGCAGGTCGCGTTGCACCTCCTCGTCGACACCGAGGGTCTCGACCCGAGTGCGCCACAGCTCGTGGAACCTCGGGGCCGGCCGGTAGTCGCCGATGCGCTGCACCACTGCGGCCGCGGTCATCAGCGCGTTGTCGGCCTTGAACGGAGTGCTGCCATGGCCGGGCGTGCCGCGCACCCGCAGCGTGCGCCAGGCAACCCCCTTCTCTCCGACGTTGACGCCCACGTAGGGCGCCTCGCGCGGGCCGCTGTGCAGCCCACCGTTCTCGGTGAGCACGAAGTCGGCTCGGATGGCGTCGGCGTGGTGATCGGCCATCCAGCGCATGCCGTGCGTGCTGCCCGACTCCTCGTCGGCGACCGCGAAGAAGATGAGGTCGCCGCGAGGACGGAAGCTGGTGGCCGCGAGGTGGCGGAACGCGACTGCCATCGACGCGGTGAGGTTGAGCATGTCGACCGCTCCTCTGCCCCACACCTCACCGTCGACCAGCTCGCCACCGAACGGGTCGCGCGACCACCCCGACTCGTTCACCGGCACCACGTCGGTGTGCCCCATCAGGCACAGGCTCGGAGCCGTGGGGTCGGTGCCCTGGATGCGGGCGACCAGCGACTGCCGCTCGGGCGACGGCCCGAACGTCTGCACGTCGAGCCCGCTGGTGCCGAGGAACTGATGCAGCACCTCGGTGTTGCGGGTCTCGTGCCCGGACTCGGCCGTGCCGTCGTTGACGCAACGGTTGCGGATGAGCGTCTGCAGCAGTTCGACCGTCTGGCCGGTGAGTGCGTCACTCATCGCCGGCGGCCGCCATCGCATCGAGGCGCTCCTGGCGCAACGCGGTGCGGCGCACCTTGCCGGCGTCGTCGCGCAGCGGTTCGCTCACGTACTCGAAGGTGCGCGGCAGCTTGTAGACGACGAGCCGCTCGGCGAGGAACGCCTTCAGCTCGGCCTCGTCGATCTCGGCCGGGTCGGCTTCCAGGATGGCGTGCACGACGTTGCCCTTGTCGTCGTCGGGCAGACCGATGACGGCACACGAGTGGATGCCGGTGTGCTCCTGCAGCGCCGCCTCCACCTCCGCGGGGTAGATGTTGGCGCCGCCACTGAGGATCATGTCGGCGGCGCGATCGCCGAGGTAGAGGTAGCCGTCGGCGTCGAGGTAGCCGTGGTCGCCGAGCGACTCCCAGCCACCCTCCAGCGTGCGCGCGGCCGCGCCGAGGTAACGGTAGGTGGGCGTGTCGCGGGTGCTGCGCAGCCACACCTCGCCCATCTCGCCGACGGGCAGTTCGTTGCCGTCGTCGTCGGTGATCATCACGGTGCCCGGCACCGCGCGGCCGACCGAACCGCGGTGCGCCAGCCACTCCGAGCCGGTGATGATGGTGGCGGTCTGCGCTTCGGTCCCGGCGTACAGCTCGTAGATGCGTTCGGCCCCGAGCCAGTCGATCCACACCTGCTTCAGCCACTCCGGGCACGGCTCGGCGAGGTGCCACACCACGCGCAGGCTGCTCAGGTCGTACGACTCGCGCACGTCGTCGGGCAGCCGCCAGATGCGCTTCATCATCGTCGGCACCGTGTAGAGCACCGTGCCACGGTGCTCCTGGATGGCCGCCAGCGTGGCCTCCGCGTCGAACCGCGCCAGCAGCGCCACGTGGTTGCCGCTGAGCAACGCCTGGCAGCTCCACACGCCGGGACCGTTGTGATAGAGCGGGCCGGGCATCACCAGGCAGCCGTCGGTGCCCAGCAGCAGTGGCGGCGGTGCGTCGGTGTCGATGAGCGCCGGGTCGCCGGAGACGATGAGCTTCGGGCGGCCCGTGCTGCCGCCGGACGTGGGTGCCTTCCACGCCGGCGAGACGAGATCGGGAAGGTGGGCGGCATCCGCGTGAGGGGCGCGGAAGCCGAACGGCACACAGCAGCGACCTTCGATGGAACCTTCGTCGACACCGATGACCGCACCCGGGTCGGCGAGCTCGATGATGGCGTCGAACTCGCGGGGCGGCAGCCGCCACGAGATGGGCTGCGGGATGGCGCCCAGTCGCCAGGCGGCCAAGTACGCGACGAACCAGTCGATGCTGTTCGGCAACGCGATGGTGACCATCTGGCCCTCGCGAACTCCGTGCTCGTGCAGGTGCACGGCCAGGTCATCGCCGCGCTGCACCAGCTCGGCACGAGTGACGGTGTCGGGGCCGCAGGTGATGGCCGGCCGGTCGGGCTGCGCCTCGGCGAGCTCGCGGAGGCGGCGGCTGAACGAGATGAGAGCCATGGCCGCACCCTATTGCGACGGCCTCACCTCAGTTGGCTCGGGGGTGGTTCAGCAGGAAGGTGAGGATCTCGACGCTGGAATCGATGCCCTGGTACGGCGGGTCGGCCGACGGGTTCGGTGCCGGATGCCCCATCCAGGCGTGCGACGCGCCGGTCACCGCCAGCAGCTGCACCTCGACGCCGTCGCAGCCCGACCAGGTCGTCACGCGCAGATCACCGCGCTCGGCCGACGCCGACGCCTCGCCACATCCGACGCCTGCGGCCATCAGCTCCACCGACGACATCGCGGATCGGTACGAGACGCCGGAGATGCTCACCGAACCCTCGCCGCCCTCGATCGGGTGGTTGCGGTCCTCGCTGCCGTGGATGTGCAGCAGGGAGACCGGTCGACTCGGCGCGCAGGGTTCCACGCCGAGGCTGCCCGACTGCACGCCGACGGCGACGATGCGATCGGAGAGCTCGCACGCCAGCCGGTAGGACAGCATGCCGCCGTTGGAGTGACCGGCCGCGAAGACCCGAGCGTCGTCGATGTCGTGCTCGGCACCGATGGCATCGATGAGTGCGTCGATGAACGCGACGTCGTCGACGTTCTCGCGCACGGCCGGTCCGCAGCAGTAGCCCGCGTTCCACGTGCGCATCTGCGTGCCGTCGGCACCGATGCCGATGCCGTCGGGGAACACCACCAGGAACCCGTTCGCCTCTGCGAGACCGTCGAACCCGGAGGTGCGCTGGAACTGGGCGCCCCATCCGGTGCCGCCGTGCAGCGCGACCAGCAGCGGCACCGGACCCTCCGGCACGGTCGACGGCGTGTACAGCCGGTAGGTGCGCGTGCGCCCGTCGGCGGTGACGATGCTGCCCTCGACCGTGGTGCCGATGGCCGCGACCGCGGGTGCCACCGTCACCGTCGTGTCGGGTTGGGTCGTGTCGGGCATCGTCGTCTCGGGCATCGTCGTGATCTCCACAGCGGTCGTGGGCGTGCTGGTCGGTTCCGACCGCGCGCACGCGCCAACCAGCAGCCCACCACACATCGCGACCGTCATCCAGTGTCTGCTCATCGACCGACATCGTGGCCGGTCGGTGTGATGAAAGCGTGATGACGGCGATACGTTCGGCGCGATGACCGACTGGCTGGGGGCACGCGGGCGCGACGGCGGCATCGACACGGTTCCGCTGCCCATCGCCACCGGCGGGCTGTCGCTGTGCGGGAAGCACGCCATCGGCCCCGACCACGCGGCCGCGATGCAGCGCTGCGGCGCCACCACGGTCGTGTGCCTGGTCGAGGCCTACGAGCTGGCCGACCGCTACCCCGACTACCTCGCCTGGGTGCGGGCCAATGCCGGCGACGGCGTGGTGTGGTTCCCCATCCACGACCTGCACGCGCCCACCGTCGACGCAGTCGCTCCGTTGCTCACCGATCTCGTCCGCCGCCTCGACGACGGCGAGCACCTGCTCATGCACTGCGCGGCCGGCATCGGTCGCACCGGCACGCTGGCCGTCTGCCTCCTCATGGCGCTCGGGCAGCCCCGCGACGCCGCGCTCGCGCACGTGGCCGCACATCGTCCGATGGCGGGTCCTGAGGTTGGCGCGCAGATGGATCTGGTCAATGCGTGGGCGGCTCGTCGCGGATGACTCGCGCGAAGTAGGGCGCGCTCACCTTCTTCGGCACCACCATCGCCCACGCCTCCTCCACCAGCTCGCGCAGCTCCTGCCGATCGATGGCTGCCAGCCGTACCACCACCCACTGGTACCGCATGTCGCCCGGCTTCGGCAGCAGGAACTTGTGTGGTTCGCTCTCCACCAGCGCGGCGCGCTCGTCGCGAGGAAACGCGAAGCCCATCATCGTCTCGTCACGGCTGAACGCGAGGTACACGATGCGACCCACGCGGAACTTCACGCGGTCGCGCACCACTACCTCGTACGACCGCTCGAGGCCGGCGGTGATGGCGCGCACGTCGTCGATCGTGACCACACGCCAAGTCTCGCGTGCGGGCGCGACGTCGTCAGGTGAGCGACTTGGCGAGACGCAACTTCGCGACGCCGGCCGGGTTGCCGAGCGCGGCCATCGCGAGGTCGTAGTCGGGCAGCGAGTACACCGCGCCGTCGTCGTTGATCATCAGGAAGCGGTCGAGCTTGGCCAGGAACGTGCGGTCGTGGCTGACGGCGATGACCGTGCCCTGGAAACCGTCGAGTGCCTTCTCCAAGGCCTCGGACGACTCGATGTCGAGGTTGTCGGTGGGCTCGTCGAGCAGCAGCACGTTGTGCCCTTCGAGTTCGAGGCACAAGATCTCGAGACGGGCCTTCTGGCCGCCCGAGAGCGTGTCGAACTCCTGGCGCGCGTTGCCCGCCAGGCCGTAGCGAGCGAGCGCCTTCATCGACTTCTCGTCGTCGAACACTCGGTCGCGCACGATCTCGAAGCACTCGCGGCCGAGGAAGTCGGGGCGGTCGTTGATCTGGGTGAACGTGCCGACCGACGTGCGCGGACCGAACCCGATGGTGCCGTCGAAGTGCTCGATGGTGCCGGCCAGCGCGCCGAGCAGGTGGCTCTTGCCGGTGCCGTTGGGGCCGATGAGTCCGGTGCGTTCGCCGTAGTGCACTTCATCGCTGAACGGCAGGAACAGGTCGTTGACCGACACGTCGATCATCTGCACCACTCGACGTGCACTGTCGGCCCCGCGCAGGTTGACGTAGATGTTCTGGTCGGGCACCGGTGGCGGCGGCGGACCGATGGCCACGAACTTCTCCCACCGCGTCTCCGCGGCATTGGCCTTGGTGGCGTTCTTGAAGTTCTGCGCGGCGCGCTGCTTCATGATCTTCATGTGCTGGAACAGGCGACGTTCTTCGTCGTTCCATCGCTTCAGCGCGTCGCCGAGCAGCTCCTGGCGGCGGGCGCGGGCCTCGGGGAACGTGGCGTACGAGCCACCGTGCACCCAGGCGCCGGAGCCTTCGATGACGATGATCTTGTTGGCCACTCGCTCGAGCAGCGTGCGGTCGTGGCTCACCATCAGGATGGTGCTCTTGCAGGTCTTGATCTGCTCCTCGAGCCACAGCCGGGTGGGGATGTCGAGGTAGTTGTCGGGCTCGTCGAGCAGCAGGATGTCGGCGTTGCTGGTGAGCAGCAGATCGAGCACCAGGCGCTTGCGTTCGCCACCCGACAGCTCGCTGACCAGCCGGGTGTGGAAGTCCTCCACCGGTGTCTTCACGCTGCGGCGGGCAGCGGCTGCCCACTGCGCCTCCAGCTCGTAGCCACCGAGGTCGCCCCAGTGGGTGAGGGCCTCCGCGTAGTCCATGCCGTCGCTGGTGCCCGCGTACATCGCGTTCTCCGCGATCACCATCGTCCGGCCGGCTTGTCGGAGAGCCGTCGGCGCCACCTCGATGAGCATGTCGCGCAGCGTGTCGGTGGGCCGCGACATGCCCACGTCCTGGGTCATGCACAGCACGGTGCCGCCCAGCGCGAACTCGCCTTCGTCGGCCTCGAGGTCGCCGCTGAGGATGCGCAGGATGGTGCTCTTGCCGACCCCGTTGGCGCCGACCAGCGCTGCGTGCTCGCCGGGCGACACCCCGAACCCGACGTCGAAGAACAGCGAGTCGGCCCCCGGCGGTGCGTATTCCAGTTCGGAGACCACGATGCTGCTCACGGCCGACCATCCTGCCGTGCCGCCGCCCCGATCGCTCTCCCGATTTCGTTGTGCCCGCAACTGTGGAGCCAGAGAACGCGACGTCCAGAACCGTGGAGCCGAGGTTGCGCCCTCGACGATCGCCGTGGCCGCTGCACTGCCTCACTCCTGCAGCGCGATGAGGCCGGCGTTGGTCGGTCGGAAACCGCAGGCGTCGAAGTAGAACGCACGAAGGTGGTCGTCGAAGTCGACGTGCAACCACTCACAGCCCGCCGCTCGCGCCTGCTCTCGGGCCACCGCCACCACCCCGGTGCCGACATCCCGACCGCGTGCAGAGATGGCGACCATGGTGTCCTGCAGCCACGCGTGCACCAACCCGTCCCACAGCACGTTCACGAACCCGACGAGCAGATCGCCGTCGCGAGCCGTCACCCAGCCGAGACTGTGCACCGCGGTCAGCTGCATCCAGTCCCACTCGTCGGCGGTGAACACCCGGGTCTCGAACGCCTCCGCGTGCAGCTCGTTGAGCTCTCCGTTCGTGAACGCACCTCGCCATTCGTACGCGATCGCCACCCGGGTCACACCTTCGGCTGCTGCTGGGTGATGCAGTGGATTCCACCACCGCTGGCGAAGATGTCGCGAGCGTCGTGCAGCACGATCTCGCGACCGGGGTAGACACCTTCGAGGATGCCGGCGGCCACGTCGTCGTTGGGGTCGTCGAAGCTGCACAGGATGACTGCGCCGTTGCAGATGTAGTGGTTCAGGTAGCTCCAGTCGACCAGCTCGCCATCGGCGTGGGTCTGCACGGGCGCCGGCACCTCCACGAGCTCCAGCTCGCGACCCAGCGCGTCGGTGGACCGGCGCAGGATGTCGATGTACTCGGCGGTCACCTCGAAGTCGGGGTGCGTCGGATCGGTCTGGCGATGCACGAGCAGTCGACCGGGCGCCACGAAGCAGGCGCAGATGTCGACGTGACCGCGAGTACCGAAGCGGTCGTAGTCCTTGGTCAACCCGCGCGGCAGCCAGATGGCCTTGCTGACGCCGAGGAACGCCTTGAACTCGGTCTCCACCGACTCGGCGTTCATCGTCGGGTTGCGGCCGGGGTCGAGCTGCACCGAGGTGGTGCACAGCACGGTGCCCTCACCGTCGACGTGGATGCCGCCGCCTTCGTTCACCATCATCGAGCTGAACAGCTCTGCGCCCGCGAGGCCGGCGATGAACGCGCCGACGTGCTGCTCGTCGGTCCAGTCACTGAACCCGGCGTCGCCCCACGCGTTGAACTTCCAGTGAGTCGCGCCCAGTCGACCGTCGGGATGAATGAGGAAGGTGGGACCGCTGTCGCGCGCCCACGAGTCGCCGATGGGTGTCTCGTGGATCGCGATCGACTCGTCGACCATCGCGCGGGCGATCTCGCCATCGCCGACGTTGCACACCAGCGACACCGGCTCGAAGCGGGCGATCGTGTTCGCCACGCTGGCCCACACCTCGCGCACCGTTCCCAGCCACCCGTCGCTGCCGTCGCCGAAACCCTCGTTGACCGGTGGGAACTCCATCCAGGTGCGCTCGTGTGGGACCCATTCCGGTGGCATCGAGAAGCCGGCGAGGCGAGGGGTGGTCATCGGAGTGGCTCCTTCGAGTCGTGCGAGATCAGAGGAAGTAGAGGCGGCTGAGCGAGACGGTGTCGGACGGTGCCGAGTACACGCGCTCACCGTCGAGCGACACCATGCCGGTGGCGGGGTCGACGTCGACCGTGCCCAACCGGTCGTTGAGCACCATCTGCGCGGGACCGATGTTGCGCGTGCCGCGCACCGCGACTCGCCGGCGACGAGTGGTCATGTGGTCGTCGCCGGCGTCGACGGCGGCCTGGCTGACGAACGCCACCGACAGGTCGGCGGCGGTGGATCCGAAGGAACCGAACTGAGGACCGAGCACGAGCGGCTGGCACGAATCGGTGGTGGCGTTCGGATCGCCGGTGACCCCGTACGCGGGGAAGCCGGCCTTCAGCACCAGCTGCGGTTTCGCACCGAAGTGATCGGGCCGCCACAGCACGATGTCGGCCAACTTGCCCACGTCGAGCGAGCCGATCTCGTGCGACAACCCGTGCGCGATGGCGGGGTTGATGGTGAGCTTGGCGATGTACTGACGCACGCGGTCGTTGTCGTGCACGGTCGGTTCGGTGAGCAGGTCCTGCTTGTTCTTCGCGGCAAGTTGGAACGTGCGGCGAACGGTCTCTCCGGCGCGCCCCATGCCCTGCGCGTCGCTCGACGTGATGCCGATGACGCCGAGATCGTGCAGCACGCCCTCTGCTCCCATCGTGCCGTTGCGGATGCGATCGGTGACCATCGCGTGGTCGCTGTGCGAGTGGTGGTTGAGCCCGTGCGCACTGAAGATCATTTCGTAGTGTTCGTCGAGCGCGTCGCGACCGAACGGCAGCGTCGGGTTGGTGGACGAGCCGATCACGTTCGGCACCCCGGCGAGCTTCAGCACGTTCGGCACGTGCCCGCCGCCGCACCCTTCGATGTGGAACGCGTGGATGGTGCGCCCGGCCAGCACCGCAAGTGTGTCCTCCACGCTGAGGCATTCGTTGAGGCCGTCGGTGTGCAGCGCCACCTGCACGTCGAACTGCTCGGCGACGTTCAGGGCAGTGTCGAGTGCACGCGTGTGCGCACCCATGTCCTCGTGCACCTTGAAGCCGCACGCGCCGCCTTCCACCAGTGCCTCGACGAGGGGCGCTTCGTCGCTCGACGACCCGCGACCGAGGAAGCCGATGTTGACCGGCCACTGGTCGAAGCTGTTGAACGCGTGCCGCAGCGCCCACGGCGAGTTGACCCCGACGCCCCACACCGGACCGAACTCCTGCCCGATGATGGACGTGACGCCCGACGCGAGCGACGCCTCCATGATGCGCGGCGAGAGCAGGTGCACGTGCGTGTCGATGGCACCCGCGGTGGCGATGAGGCCTTCGCCGCTGATGATCGTGGTGCCGGTGCCGACCACCACGTCGACATCGTCCTGCACGTCGGGGTTTCCCGCACGACCGACGGCGCAGATGCGGCCCTCGCGGATGCCGATGCTCGCCTTCCCGATGCGGCAGGTGGCGTCGATGATGACCACGTTGGAGATGACCACGTCGCACGTGTCGCGCACCGCGGCGGCCTTCAACAACAACCCGTCGCGCGCGGTCTTGCCGAACCCGGCCAGGAACTCGTTGCCGCGCTCCTGCGCGTCGTACTCGATCTGGATGACGAGGCCCGTGTCGCCGAGCCGCACCCGGTCGCCGACGGTGGGGCCATGGATGGCGGCGTAGTCGTTCGGCCCGAGGTCGTAGGGCAGGATCTCGTCGGTGTGCACGTGGCTGTGCGGCACCGCGCCGTCGTCGTGGCTGTGCTCGAACTCACCGTGCGAGTGCCGGTGCGGATGCCCGTGCCCGTGGTCGTGCGAGTGGTCGTGCGTGCCGCTCATGCCGACGCACCCAGGTAGCCCTGTTCGGCGGCACGGGCGAGGGCCGCAGCTTTCGCTCCCGGGGCGTCGAGCGGTCCGTCGACCAACCCCGCGAACCCGATGGCCACCCGCTCGCCACCGATGGGCACGAGCGATGCCTGCGTGGGCATCCCCGGTTCGAACCGCTGCGCAGCCCCTGCCGGGATGGCGAGCCGCATGCCGTACGCACTCGAGCGGGAGAACGACAGCCGCGGGTTGACCTCGAAGAAGTGGAAGTGCGACGTGATGCTCACGGGCACGTCGCTGGTGTTCGTGACCTCGATGGTGAGCAGCCCGACCGGCTCGACGGACTGGCGCGCGGCAACGATGACCGCCCCGGGCGCATCGTCGCCGGAGCCGGCATCGGCACCGAACGGGTTGCGCACCACCACCATCCGCGTGCCGTCGGCGAACACGGCCTCCACCTTCACCTCGCTCACGATGTCGGCGACGCCCGGCAGCACGTCGGCCGCAGTGAGCACGCTGGCCCCGCGCAACGCAGCCTCCATCAGCCGCAGTCCGTCGCGAGCGGCTTCGCACACCGTGTCGGCGATGAGCGCGGTGGCCTCGGGCACGTTGAGCTGCAGGCCTCTCGCGCGGCGAGCACGAGCCAGCTCGGCAGCGGTGAAGATGAGCAGCCGGTCGCGATCGGTCGGCGTGAGGCGCATGTGGGCGAGGCTATTCGCTGGCGACCGCGAGGCCCGCGAGGAACTGTGCGACGGTGCGCTCGACGAGCTCGTCGCCCAGCGGCACCGACTCGAACATCATCGCCATCATCAGCGGACCGACCAGCAGGGTGAGCAGCAGCTCGCGATCGACGGTCGCTGGTACCCGACCCTCGACCTCGCCGCGGCGGAACACCTCGTCGAACACCGATTGCTGCTGCGCGTGCAGTTGCTCCTCCACCTCGGCGATCTCCTGATGGCGCGTCTTCAGCATCAACAGCGCGGGCACGGTCTTGCGGAACTGTTCGCCGCTCATGTGCTGCACCACCGAGCCGACCAACGCGCGCAACGAATCCTCGAAGCCGAGGCCTTCGGCGGGCACTTCGAAGCTGGGCACGAGGTGGGTGAACATCGCGGCCACAAGCTCGTCGCGAGTGGCCCAGTGGCGGTACATGGTGGACTTCGCCACACCGGAGCGAGCGACCACTGCGTCGACCGTGACGGCGGTGGGTCCGCCCTCCATCAGGAGGCACGTGGCCGCGTCCATCACCGCCTGGCGCGTGCGTTCGATCCGTGGGTCCGTCACCGAGCACGACAGTACTGGTGACCAACGTCTCACCTTCGGGGTCTGGTCTTTTCGTGGCATAAACAGTACGGTACCGTCTCGTACTGTTCATGACTTGATCGAAGGACCCGATGACGACCGACACCCCCTCCCACCGGCTCGACCGAGCCGACCTCCCCCTCGACCCGGCCGCCGCCGCTGACGCTCGTCGGCGGCGGATGATCCTGATCGCCACGTGCACCGCGCTGATGGCGGTGGTGGCATCCGTGTCGGGTCTCAACGTGGCGCAGCAGCAGCTCGCCGTCGACCTCGGCGCCGGTCAGAGCGCGCTGCTGTGGGCCATCAACGGCTACACCATCGCCCTCGCCGCTCTGCTGCTGCCCATCGGCGCCATCGGCGACCGCTGGGGCCGCAAGCACGTCCTCGTCGGTGGCCTGGTGCTGTTCGCCGTGGCCAACGTGGTCGCCAGCGCGGCAGGCACGATCTCGCTGCTCATCGCCGCCCGCGTGCTCGCCGGTGTCGGCGCCGCGATGATCATGCCCGTCACGCTGTCGGTCATCACGTCGAGCTTCCCCGCCGAGGAGCGCGGCAACGCGATCGGTGTCTGGAGCGGCATCGCCGGCGCCGGTGGCATCTTCGGGCTCATCTCGTCGGCGTTCCTCGTCGACAACTTCACCTGGCCGTGGGTGTTCATGGCGCCAACGGTGCTCGCGCTCGGCGCGTTGGCGATGACCGTCAAGTTCGTGCCCCACTCCCGCGAGCACCACACCGGTCGCTTCGACACGCTCGGCTCGGTGCTGTCGGCACTCGCCGTCGGCGGGCTCGTCCTCGCCATCCACGAAGGCCCCGAGGTCGGCTGGACCGCGCCGCTCACCGTGCTGGGCGCTGTGGTCGGCATCGCGTCGGCCATCTGGTTCGTCCGCTGGGAGCTGCGCCAGGAACGCCCGCTCATCGACCTGCGGGTGTTCGGCAACCGCGCCGTCGCCGGCAGCTCGGTGGCACTGATGGCGACGTTCGTCATCATCATGGGTCTGTTCCTGGTGGTCGTGCAGTTCCTGCAGGCCGTGCTCGGGTTCAGCGCGCTGCGCGCCGCCGTCGGCCTGCTGCCGATGGCGGCGATGATGATGCCGATGAGCACCATCGCGCCGCGCATCGCGCAGCGCACCGGGCTGCGGCCCATCCTCACCGCCGGTATCTCCATCGTCGGTCTCGGCCTGGCGATGACCGCTGCCTTCGGAAGTGTCGACGGTGGCTACCTCACGGTGCTCCCCGGCCTGATGATCATCGGCTTCGGCACCGGTCTGGCGATGACGCCCGGCACCACGGCCATCACCGGTTCGCTGCCGGAGGACAAGCAGGGTGTCGCGTCTGCCCTGAACGACACCGTGCGCGAGTTTGGTGGCGCCATCGGCATCGCCCTCGTCGGCAGCCTGCTGAACGCGGGCTACAAGTCGAGCGTCAGTGAGGCCACTGTCGGGCTGTCGCCTGAGTTGGCCGAATCGGTGAAGGACGGCATCGGCAGCACCTTCGCCGTGGCGCCGCAGCTGGGCGCCGACGCACCTCGCGTGATCGAAGCGGCCCGCAATGCGTTCGTCGACGGCTGGGCCCTGTCGATGTGGGCGAGCGCGGTCGCAGCCCTGGTCGCTGCAGTGTTCGTGTGGGTGTGGATCCCCAAGGGCACCAGTGCCCTCGGCTCCGATGCACTCGACCTCGTTCCCGTCGAGGACGACGACGAACAGCTGGTGCTGTCGCTCGTCTGACGCCCGAGTTCAGAGGCAGCGCGTCGCGACTTCGAGGAAGATGGCTCCGTCATCGTTCTCGAAGTCGCGCACGTTGCTGAGTCCGGTGGCGACGCGATCGATGAAGCCCCACTGCCACACCGCTTCCGGGTCCACCGCGCACCACCCGGCGAGCAGTTCCGCCCGTTCGCGCACCAGGCGCATGGTGTCGCCGACGAGGAGCGGTCCGTTGTACTCGCGCATCGGCACACCCAGGTCGTGGGCAGGCTCGGACCGCACGCCTTCCGGATCGATGAACTTGTACGTGCCGGCCCCGGCGTCGAGTGTGTTCCAGCCGTGCGCGTCGCCGTGCACGAGCACCGCGTGGTTCGGGTCGAACGCTGCCGATCGCTCCGCGCAGTAGTCGAGCGCGCGGTCGACGACGGCGCGACTGCACGGCTGTCCGAGACCGTCCCACATCGTGGTGATCTCGTTCGCCAGCCACGCAACGCGATCGGTTGCGGAGGGCAGATCGCAGTCCTCGGGCACGGGGCGCCAGAACTGCTGCAACGTGTCGGCGATCGCCCGCAGCAAGAGCGGCAGGGGCACCTCCAGCTCGGCGAGGTTGCGGCCCAACCCTTCGAGCAGCAACGCCGACGTGGCGTCGTCGTGTGCGTACAGCCGAGCGCATCCGCGGCCGTCGGCGAGGTCGTGCGCGATGACACTGCGGCGGAAGGACGTGCGGTCGTGGTCGTCGAGCGCCATCGCGATCTTCAACGCACAGGCGCGGCCGCGGGCATCGGTGGTTGCGACCACCAGCGACGTCGTGCCGCCGTCGTACGCGCTCCCGAGTGACAGCTCCCACTGCGCAGCGAGCGACGTCACCACGGCGGGGAGCTCGGAGAGCCACTGGCGTCCCGCAGCCCCGTGCGCCTCGGCCCGCTGCCGCACGAGCGCAGGCACCACGAACGCAGGAGAGTCGTGCGGCTCGGTCACGGCCGCGGACCCTAGCCACGCCCCGTCCGCCGCGCCCCGCCCATTTCCCGACGTCAGAACTCGTTTGCGTCATGCCCCGAGCGAGGAATCTCCGCGTGCGAGATGACGTGGACGGGATGTGTCAGGTGGAGATGTCGAGGCCGGCGAGCGTGCCGTCGTCGCGCCACGACTCGAGCACGCGGATGAACGCCGGCGACCCTGCGCCGAAGCTGCCGTTGCGCACGCTTCGCTCTGCGGGCCGGCCCTCGTTGTTGTAGTAGCCGGGTGTGCACGACTCGAGGAACTTCACGTTGAACTGCGCCATGTCGATGATGGTCTGCACCCACGCGTCTTCGGCTTCCTGCGTCGCCTCGATGCGGGTGATGCCCTCCACCTCGGCACGACCGAGCAGGTACCCGAGGTGCTTCGCCTGCTCGTCGAGCATGTGCGGGAAGTTCACCGAGAAGCCCGACTGCACGATGCTGACGATGAAGCAGTTCGGGAACCCACGCGAGTGGAAGCCGTGGAACGTGGACGCGCCGTCGGCCCACTTCTCGGTGAGCGTGAGCCCGTCGCTGCCGTGCACCTCGTAGCCGGCGCGCCGGGCGTAGTCGGTGCCCACTTCGAAGCCGGTGGCGTAGATGAGGCAGTCGACCGGATACTCCACGCCGTTGGCCCACGCGCTGGTCTCGGTGATGCGATCGACACCCTTGCCGTCGGTATCGACCAACGTGACGTTCGGACGGTTGAACGTGGGCAGGTAGTCGTCGTGGAAGCAGGGCCGTTTGCAGAACTGGCGGTACCACGGCTTCAGCGCCTCGGCCATCACCGGGTCCTGCACGATCTGGTCGACGCGAGCGCGGATCTGCTCCATCTTGTCGAAGTCGGCGAGCTCCATCGTCTCGCTCAGGCCCTGCGGGCTCAGGTCGCTGGCACCCTGGCGGATGCGGATGAGCAGGTTGCCGATGATGTCGGTCCACCCGTCGGCCACGAGGTCTTCCGATTCGGGGATGCCGCTGACGAGGTTGTTGAAGTTGTCCATCCGCCGCTTCTGCCAGCCGGGCTCGAGCTGCTGCGCCCACTCGGGGTCGGTGGGCCGGTTGGCGCGCACGTCGATGCTCGACGGTGTGCGCTGGAACACGTAGAGGTGCTTCGCCGACGCGCCGAGGTGCGGCACGCACTGCACTGCCGTGGCGCCGGTGCCGATGATGCCGACCACCTTGTCGCGCAGCCCGTCGAGGCCGCCGGTGGAGTCGCCACCGGTGTAGTCGTAGTCCCAGCGACTGGTGTGGAACGAGTGCCCGGCGAAGGTCTCGACACCGGGGATGCCAGGCAGCTTCGGCCGGTGCAGCGGACCGTTGGCCATGACCACGAAACGAGCACGCATGCGATCGCCGCGGTTGGTGCTGATGATCCAGCGGCGGTCGGTCTCGTCCCACGTGAGGTCGGTGACCTCGGTGGACAGGCATGCGTTGTCGTACAGCCGGAAGCGGCGCGCGATGTTGCGACTGTGCTCGAGGATCTCGGGCGCGGGTGAGTACTTCTGCTGCGGCACGTAGCCGACCTCTTCGAGCAGCGGCAGGTACACGTAGCTCTCCACGTCGCATGCAGCGCCCGGGTAGCGGTTCCAGTACCAGGTGCCGCCGAAGTCGCCACCCTTCTCGATGAGGCGCAGGTCTTCCACGCCGGCCTCGCGCAGGCGGGCACCCACGAGGAGCCCGCCGAAGCCACCACCGATGACGGCCACCTCCACGTCGTCGTGCAGCGCCGGACGCTCCTGCACCGCGACGTACGGGTCGTCGAGGTAGTGCGCGAACTGCCCCACCATCTCCACGTACTGCTCGTTGCCGTCGCCGCGCACGCGCTTGTCGCGCTCGTAGCGGTACTTCTCGCGCAGGGCATCGGGCTCGAGGTCTGTGCTCATGAGCGAGAGTGTGTCAGTCGTCGTCGACGCGGCCGAAGCTGAACGGTGAGCAGCAGTCGGACGGACGCGCGCGGCGGGGCTAGCTTCACGCGATGCCCGATGTCGTGTTCAAGGACCTCTGTATCGATGTCACCGCCGGAGGCGGTCGACCGGAGGCCGTGGCGCGGTTCTGGGGTGCTGCGCTGCACCAACCGGTGGTGGAGCACGAGGGCGGCGACTTCCACCTGGAACCACCGATGGGTGGTTCCAAGGAGCGCACGGTCTGGATCAACTCGGTCATCGAGCCGCCCGCCGGCAAGAGCCGCGTGCACCTCGACCTGCGCGTACCGGGCGGCGACCCGGTGCCGCTCATCTCCGCCGGCGCGCGTGTGGCCAGCGAGCCGGCCCCGGACCATCCGTGGTACGTGCTCAACGACCCCGACGGCGTGGCGCTGTGCGTGTTCGGGCCGCACCCGCAGTATCCCGACGCGCCGAGCGGCCCGTTCGAGCTGGTCGTCGACGCAGCAGATCCGGAGCGCATCGCATCGTGGTGGGCGGCGCGCACCGGCGGTGTCGTCGGACGCCGGCCGGGTGCACCGTTCGTGTGGGTCGAGGGAGCAGCGGGCTTCCCGTTCCTCTTCTGGGTGTTCAACCCTGTGCCCGAGCCGAAGACGGTGAAGAACCGAGTGCACTGGGACGTCAAGTTGGCCGACGCCACCATCGACGACCTCGTCGAGGCCGGCGCCACGCTGGTACGCGCCCGCGACGCGGAGATCGACTGGTGGGTCATGGCCGACCCGGAGGGCAACGAGTTCTGCGCGTTCCAGTGACCCGCGTCAGTCGCTGGTGAAGCGACCCGACTCGAGGTGCAGCACGCGTGTCGCCGTGTCGAGCAGGCGATCGTCGTGGCCGGCGATGATGCAGCCCGCTCCGCGGTCGGCCGCCGCCTGCATCGCGCGCAGCACGACATGGGCGTGGGCTTCGTCCTGGTGGCTCGTCGGCTCGTCGGCGACGATCACGTGCGGCGTGCCGACGATCGCTCGCGCGACGGCCACGCGCTGCTGCTGACCCAACGAGGTCTCGCCCACCAGGCGATCCGCGAGGTGGTCGACACCCAGCGCGGCGAGCGCTGCCTCGACCGCGCCGGCAACGCCGTCGAGCGACGACCTGCTCGCGAGCAGCGGCAGCGCCACGTTCTCCTTCGCGGACAGCTCGGGCAGCAGACCGAGCGACTGCGGCACCACCGCCACGTCGCTCCACGCGGGCACCGCGCCGTCGCTCGTGCCCGGCCACTGCACGGTGCCGGCGTCGGGTTGCTGGAAACCGGCGAGCAACTGCAGCAGGGTGGTCTTGCCGGAACCCGACGGACCGGTGATGACCACGATCTCGCCCGCCTCCAGCACCAGGTCGAGCGCGTCGACGGGCGTGATCCGTTCGTGACCCGACCGGAACCACTTGCTCACCGCCGACGCGCGCACGAGCTCAGACATCGTGCTCCCCGTCGGCGACCGTCATCTGGCGACCTTCGCTCAGCCACACGAGGTGCGTGGCGGCGCCGATGAGGTCGTGGTCGTGGCTGGCCACCACCACGGTCTGCCCGTCCGCGGCGGCGCGGCGGATGGCGTCGATCACCTCCGCGGCGTGATGACGATCGAGCTCGGCGGTCGGCTCGTCGGCCAGCAACACGCGCGGCTCGCCGGCGACCGCCATCGCGATCGCCAGCCGTTGTTGCTCGCCACCGGACAACTGCACCGGGCGCGACGCCACGTGGTGAGCGAGCCCGAAGCGACCGAGCACATCGGCTGCGTCGCACGGCGGCAATCCGCGCACCTGGCGAGCAAACGCGATCTGCTGGCCGGCGACGAGGTCGTCGACCAGATTCGTGACAGGACGCTGGTGGACGTACGCGAGCTTCCGCCGGCGCAGGCGGCGCCGGCTGCGGTCCGAGAGCGCACCGACGTCGACCCCGTCGATCGACAGCTGCCCGCGGGTGGGTCGGTCGAGCAGCCCGAGCACGCGCAGCAGGCTCGACTTGCCGGAGCCCGACGGACCGGCCAGCACCAGGAGCGCGCCGCGTGGCACCTCCAGCGACACATCGACGACGGCGGGCACCACGGCGTCGAGTGCCCGGTACTCGACGCCGACCCGGTCGACGATCATCAGCGGATCGGGGTCACGTTCCATCGCGCAACACCTCCGCGACATCGACTCGAGCGCCCAGCCACTGCGCGAGCGCGCTGCCCACGAACGCGACCGCTGCGCCGACGCAGACCGCGACCCCGAGCGCACCCCACGGCACCACGATGACCGGCGAGGGCGGCACGATCGGTAGCGGGTCGACGTTGGGGCTGATGATGCGCACGCACACCAGCGCCAGCGCAGCGCCGAGCACGAAGATGGCGAGCAGCAGCCCACCCATCTCGAACACGAGCGCCCACCAGTGGCGGCGCGCGCTCAACCCCATCCGCCGCAGGAACGCGAAGCCGAGCGCCTGTTGCCGCTGACGTGCGGCGAGATGCAGCAGCAGAGCGGCGGCCACCAGCGCACCGACGAACACACCGAGCGCCTTCACGAAGTCGAACGACCAGCTCGCGAACTGCAGCACCGAGGAGTCGACCGCGTCCTGGCGGGAGATTCCCACCATCGGACCGGCGTCGAGCTCCTGCAACGCCACTCGCCAGTACTCGAACTCGCCCTTCGCCCACACGTAGTGCCGGAACTTGATCGACCCCTCGCGAGCCTGGTCGAGCGACATCACGAGCAGTGGCTTGCTGAGCGCCGCGCCAGGGAACGATTCGACGGTGGCGACCACCCTCAACGGCATCGGGTCCACGTGTGTGTTGGGGTTGGTCAGCTCGCCGGTGGACGGCACGGGACCGGTGACGATGACCGGGATGGCACCGCCATCGTCGGCGTCGTTGTTGGCGTCGGAGTCGGCGAGCAACTGCAGCAGTTCGGCGAGCGACCGGTCGGCGAACGAGTCGTCCCAGAACGCTGCCGCCTCGAACGTGTCGAGGTCGACTGCCAGCACGTCGACCGGCAGGCCCGCGAACTCCATGTCCTCGCGCTCCCACACCTCGGTGGCCGCTTCCGGCGCCGGATCCGTCGGGAGCTCGCCGGCGATGAGCACCGCGACGTCGCTACCGACGAACACCGCACTCTTCGCCACGCCGGTGCGTTCCAACGACGAGTTCATCGTCATCCCGAAGATCGACACCCCGAGCGCGAGCGTGCCGGCACCGAGGATGGCCGTGCCCGCTTTCGACCCGTGCTGCAGGCGGCGCAACGCGAGGCGGCGGGGCAGGTGCGCAGGCAAGGTGCTCGAACGACTGCGGCGCGTGACCCACCACCATGCTCGGGCCGCCAACGATGCACCGAGTGCGAGCACCGCGAGCGGCAGCACGAGCACCGCCGAGCTGGTGTCGACCACGCGGCGGCCCTCGATGGGGACGAGCGCCTCCGGCTGCAGGTCGGTCGCGGCCCACCACGCGATCGCCGCGAAACCGAGCTCGAACGGCACGTACGCCACCCAGCTCCGCCGCGCCGGGGCCGCGACCGACAGCAGCGAGCGTGAGGCGGCTGCGGCCGATGCGCCCACCAGGAGCAGGCCGACCAGACCCGCGAGCAACGCGACGACGAGCGCGCTGGTGAGCGCGCCGGGCTCGATCGACGAAGTCGGGGCCCACATGCCCATCGTCCAGCGCGCGACCGCACAGCCGAGCGCCGAACCCAGCAACAGTGCGGCACCTGTCTCCGCGGCCGCTTTCACACCCACTGCTGCCGGCGAGATGCCGAGGGTGACCAGCGCGATGCACGAGTTGCGTCGAGCGCGCACCCAGAGCAACCCGAGCACCCCGGCCAGCGCGAGCGCGCAGACGATGGCCATCACCGCCACGGGCAACGTGGTGTCGCGCACGGCGTCGCGCACCAGGCGGCTGCGCTGCTCCAGCCGCGCGATCGACGAGTTGATCGAGTCGGCCTGCGGGTTGGCTGCCGCCGCAGCAGTGGCGCGGGCGGTCGACGCTGTCAACCGGGCAGCGTCGTCGAGCGTGGCGGGCGGGTACGCGAACTCCGCAACGAGGCGGGAGAAGTAGAGACTCGCGCGCAGCCCGCGATCCTCGAACGTGTCGCGCTCGACGATGGCCATCGGTGGCGGGAAGATCTCGCCGTACATGTTCTGCGGAATGATGGCCGCAGTGGCTGCGCACCAGTAGTCGTCCAGATCCTCCGAGGCCAGGTCGCGGAACACCCCGGCGACCACCAGGCCCTCCACCTCACCGCTCCGCGTCTCCACTGCGATGGTGTCGCCGGGCTGCACGCCGAGGCGGTCCTGCAGCGTGTCGGGCAGCCACACGTCGCCGGCGACCTCGTCCGACAGCATCTCCACGTGGTCGCGCCAGGTGTCGCGCACGAGGAAGCCGATGTTCGCCTCCCGCTCGCCGGCGGTGACGGGACTGGCGGTGTAGCTGGCCTCCACGTGCTCGGGCGGCAGGAAGCTCGGATCGTCGCCCACGGCCGCCCGCAGGCGGTCGATCTCGTCGGGGATCTGCTCGACAGGCACTCCGGGGAAGGACCGGTGCGAGGCCATCGTCGGACTCACACTCGCAGGGCAGGCATCCGCGAACTGCACCTGCACCGCGCCGGCGCCGACGCTCGACACGAACAGCACGGGGGCGGCGGAGACCAGTCCGACGATGACGCCCGTGACGGCCGACGCGATCAACAGGCCTGGCCGGTGGCGAAGCTGTACCACGGCCCGCCGCCAGGGAGCCGTGAGCAGCACCGAACTGGACATTGCCCCGATGCTGCCACACGAGACGCACCGCAGGTCGTCGCACGGCCGACACGGCGTGACATGTGACACCGGAGCGCGACCAGATGTGTGATCTGCCGTTCATGCCCACGACATGATCGTTCCGTACGGTGATGGGTATGAACAGCTCGCCCGTCGTGCCCATCACCCTGGTGCTGCTCGACCCCACTTCCCCCGATGGTGAGAGCGCCCTCCAACTGCTCGACGCCGCCGACCGCCACGTGGTGCTGATGGTGCTGCTCAGCGGTCCCACCTCGCGCGCGCTGCGCGACGCCGCGCGGGCCGCCGACGTCGACATGGCGACGGCCGGCTGGTGCTACCTCGAGCAGGTGGGCGAGCGGCTCGCACTCGCTCCCGAGCAACTGCTGGCGATGACCGCTCGCGGTCCGAGTGCGGCCACCGAGCTGGCCGACGTGGTAGTCAGCCACGAGACCGCTCGCGTGCTGCTGCCGAGCTCTGTCGATCGCAACGAGCCCGGCCTCGCCGACCTGCTGTCGCGGTGCACCGACGCGCCGGTCATCACCGCGCCCGCGCTCGCTCACGCCGGCTGACACCTACGCTGCGGAGCATGAGCGACCCCTCACGCAACGCACTGAAGTTCGGATGGCTCTCCCCGGTCATCGGCAACCGCTGGAGCGACTTCCAGCCGATCGCCGCGTGGCAGGACCAGCACATCCTGCCTACCGCGCTCCCCCACTTCGACTCGCTGTGGATCGCCGATCACTTCTACGGGTTCGACGCGAAGACCGATCCCTTCCTGGAAGCGTGGACCACGCTCACCTGGTTGGCGGCCCGACACCCGGATGTGGAGCTGTGCCACCACGTGCTCGGTCACGGCTACCGGCCTCCGGCGTTGACGGCGAAGATGGCCGCGACGCTGCAGGTGTTGTCCGGCGGCCGCTTCGTCCTCGGCATCGGGGCTGGCTGGCGCGAGGACGAGTACGCCGCGTACGGCTACGACTTCCCGCGGCCGAAGGTGCGCTTCGAGCAGCTCGAGGAGGTCATCACCATCTGCCGGCTGATGTGGACCGAGGCCGAGCCGTCGTTCGAGGGCAGCTACTTCCGCATCGCCGGCGCCTCGGCGCCGCCGCTGCCCGACCCCGTGCCCCGCATCTGCATCGGCGCGTCGGGAGAGCAGATCGGTCTGCCGATGGTGGGCCGGCTCGCCGACATGTGGAACGGCGGGTTCCGCAGCGACGAGGCATGGACGCGCAAGCTCGACATCGTGCACGCGGCCGCGGAGAAGGCGGGGCGCGATCCGGCGGAGATCGAGGTCACCACCACGGTCGAGCGCCCGCTGCCGGAGACCGATGCCGACAGCGAGCAGCTGGTCGAGCAGTTGCGTCACATGGCCGCGCTGGGAGTGCAGCACTTCGTGATGGACTTCGGCAACCCGAAGGCGACCGAGCCGATCCTTCGCTTCGTGGAGCAGGTGATCGGGCCGCTGCGGGCCTGATTGCTCCTGCCGCGGGCGTCAGCCGGGAAGGCTGGCTTCGATGGCGCTCACCAGCGCCGGGTCGTCGGGTGCCACCATCGGGCTGAAGCGGGCCACGGAGCCGTCGGGGGTGATGAGGAACTTCTCGAAGTTCCAACGAATGTCGCCACTGTGGCCCTCGCCGTCGGCGGTCTCGGTGAGCGTGGAGTAGATCGGGTGGCGGCCCTCGCCGTTCACGTCGATCTTCTCCATCATCGGGAACGTGACGCCGTAGGTGGTGCTGCAGAACGTCTCGATCTCCTCGGCCGAGCCGGGCTCCTGCGCACCGAACTGGTTGCACGGGAAGCCGACCACCGTGAAGCCGCGCTCGCCATACTGCGCCTGCAGTGCCTCCAGGCCGGTGTACTGCGGGGTGAGCCCGCACTTGGAGGCCACGTTGACCGCCAGGATGGTCTTGCCTTCGAAGGCGCCGAGCGACGACTCCTCGCCGCGCAAGGTGTGGATGGGTTCGCTGAAGATCGACATGCGCGCAGTCTTGCCCGTCGCAGACCCGAAACTCCACCCCTGTGGTCATATTTCGCTCCCTACCCCGTCTGGTCCTACTCATCCCACACAAAATGTGGGATTCGTGTGACCAGTCAGGCTCGGGCGTTCAACGCGTCGAGGTCGCGCTCGGCGAAGCGGCGGTGCCACCACTCCTCGTTGATGACGATGCCGAGTGCCTCGCGCACGGAGAAACGCTGCGACGGCGGCCAGCCGGGCGAGTCGACCGGATCGGTGGAGCCGGCGAACTGTTCGTCGGTCAGCTCGTCGACGACGCGGCGGACGGTTGCCATCCGATCGGCGCGCAACGCGAGCACCTCGTCGAGGGTGGGTCGCGCGTCGCGGTCGCGCGGGATCCCCTCGACGTCGGGCATCTCGTCCCACGGAAGGTCGAGCGGGTGCCACGGCGACGGGTTGCCGAGGACGACTCGGAGCACCCATGCGTCGGTGGCGAACAGGAGGTGTCGCAGCGTCTCGATGAACGACCACTCGTCGTCGACCCGCTCGTGCAGCAGGGCAGCGTCGACCTGCCGTGCGCGCTCGACCGTTCCGGCCCAGAGCTCCTCGATGACGTTCCATGCCTCCCGACATCCGGCCGCGTCGGTGGGCCGCAACTTGGCACGTTCGGGGTGCAGCCGTTCGAGCTCGGCCTCGATCAACGGTGCGATCTCGATGCCGTTGACGCGCACGCCGCGGACACCACCGTCGATGACGACATCGTCGAGGAACGCACCGCGGATGCGCACGCCACTCATGTCGACGTCGCGAAAGCGCGCGCCGGCGAGCGACACACGATCGAAGGTCGCACCCGAGAGATCGACCCCTTCGAAGCGGGCACCCGTGAGGTCCCGCTCGGAGAACTCCTCAGCCATGACGCGATGGTACGCCGTCCACGGCGGCCGATTCGGCGGCCGTACAATCACCCGGTGATCTTCATCACCGCCAAGTTTCGAGTGTTGCCCGAACACGCCGAGCAGTGGGCCGACATCACCCGCGACTTCACCGAGGCGACGCGTGCCGAGCCCGGAAACCTGTGGTTCGACTGGTCGCGCAGCCTCGACGACCCCACCGAGTACGTGCTCGTGGAGGCGTTCCGCGACGGCGGGGCCGGCACCGCACACGTGCAGTCGGCCCACTTCGCTGCGGCGATGGCCACCCTGCCGCAGCACCTGGTCGAGACCCCGCGCATCGTCAGCCAGACGGTCGACCAGGACGACTGGTCCGAGCTCGGCGAGATGAAGGTCGGCTGACCAGTCGGTGGCCGGTCTTCGATACCCGATTCCCGATTTGACCGACGGATCGACCCTGCTTCGCGCGTGGACGCTCGACGATCTTGCGTGCGTCGAGGAGGCCAGCAGCGACCCGCGAATTCCTGAGTCGACCTCCGTGCCTGCCCCGTACTCGGAAGCTGCCGGACGCGGGTTCATCGAGCGTCAGTGGTCGCGCCTCGAGAACGGGGAAGGGCTCAGCCTGGCGCTCGCGTCACCGTCGACACAGGCCGCGATCGGTCTCGTCGTGCTGACACTGCGACCCCAAGCGGGGGTCGCAGGCATCGGCTACTGGGTGGTGCCCTCGGCGCGCGGTGACGGTCATGCCGCACGGGCAACGCGCCTGCTCTCCGACTGGGCGTTGGCGGAGGTGGGACTGGCACGCGTCGAGGCGTGGGTTGAGTCCGACAACGTCGCGTCACAGCACGTGCTGAGGACCGCCGGCTTCGAGTGCGAGGGCACCCTGCGATCGTTCCTCGCGTTCGCCAACCGCCGCGCCGACGCGATGGTGTTCTCCCGCGTCGCTCCCAACTAACTCTGTCACACCCTTTTGGGATGATGCGTACATGAGTTCGGTGGCGGATCTCGAGGTCGATGTGGCGACGATGACGCCGGCCGAGTTGGAGGCGTTCACGCGCGGGTTGAACCGCGAGCGCTGCCGGCAGGAAGCGATCATGGCTACTCATGTGCATCGGGTGTCGCTTGCGGGTGCGTATCTGGCCGATGGGCATCGCACAGTGAAGGCGTGGGGGCGGGCGACGTGCAACTGGTCGGGGCCGGAAGCCGCCAGGTT
>JAUXQB010000032.1 GCA_030685215.1 Actinomycetota bacterium | reverse complement strand
GCGTTGCTGTCCTCGCCTTCGAGGTAGAGCAGCTGCGCGCAGATCTGGTTGGCGATGTCGTCGTTGACATCGGTGCCGAGCATGACCACCCGGTTCTTGAGCAGGCGGTTGAACACGTCGAGGCGCGGATCCATGCCGCCGTCGAGACCCATGGGACGAGTGGTGTCGGTCATGGCCGCAACGCTACCGTGCCTGTTGCCCGGCCAATCGGTCCCGGCACCGCCTTCCGACGCACCCGCCCAGCCGACCGACCAGGAAAGGACGCCCGCCCATGTCCGACGAGCCCTTCCAGCCGAGCGCCGACGAACTGTTGCGCCACAACCACCGCTACGTCGAACAGTTCAACGACCACGACCTGGCGCTGCGACCCAAGCGCAAGCTCGCCATCGTCGCGTGCATGGACAGCCGCATGGACATCTTCCAGATGCTCGGGCTCGAACACGGCGACGCACACATCATCCGCAACGCCGGCGGAGTGGTCACCGACGACGTCATCCGTTCGCTCGTGCTGTCGCAGCGCAGCCTGGGCACGCGCGAGATCATCCTGGTGCACCACACCAACTGCGGGCTGCACGGCATCGACGAAGCGGCGTTCAACGAGGAGCTGATGGCCGAGGTGGGCGCCAAGCCCAGCTGGTCGCTGGAAGGCTTCAACGATCCGTTCGTCGACACTCGCCAGAGCATCGTCCGCCTGCTGCAGAGCCCGTTCGTGCCCTACAAGGAACACATCCGCGGCTTCGTGTACGACGTGGCCGACGGTCGCCTGCACGAGGTCTGAGCCCGCGCCTCAGAAGGTGCCCAGGTGCTCCATCTGCATGGTGGGCGCGCCTTCGATCTCGGCCACCTCCAGGTTCACGACGGCCACGAACCGCCACTCGCCGTCGCCCTCCGGGTCGACGATGCGTTGCGTGATCACCCAGCGACCGGGCTCCTCGGTGAGTGCGAACTGTGCCGCCGCGCGGGCATCGCCATCGGTGACGATGGTCGGGTACTCGGCCCAGTACGGCGCCATCGCTTCCGTGATCTGGGCCACCGACCAACCGCTGCGCTCTGCCAGGGCTGCGTGGGAACGCGACGCGAGCAGGTCGACCCAGCCGAACGCTGCGGTGCGCAGTGCCGTGCGCCACGCGGGTGGCGGCCAGACGCGGGCGGCGGCGGGCGACTCCGGCGCGAGGTGATCGTGCACCGGCTTCCCGGCGAGCACGGCCCACTCGTCGAGCAGTGTGGCGTCGGTGGCGCGGATGATCGCTCCCAGCCACTCGATCACGTCTTCCAACGCGTCGGTGTACGCATTGTCGGTGAGCGAACGATCCAGCGTGCGCCACGCATCGGTGAGGTAGCGCAGCACGAGTCCTTCGCTGCGTTCGAGTCGGTAGCGGCGCACGAAGGTGGAGAAGGTGTCGCCGCCCTCCAACATCTCGCGCAGGATCGACTTCGGCGAGGGCCCCTCCGCGATCCACGGGTGATGCTGCCGATAGGTCTCGATGCAGTTGTCGAGCAACTCGGCCAGCGGCTTCGGATAGGTGATGCCCTCCAGCCGTTCCATGCGCTCCTCGTACGGCACGTACTCGGCCTTCAGGCGAGCCACTTCCGCGCCTCTCGCCGCGTTCTCCTGCGCGTAGAGGATCTGGCGCGGATCGTCGAGCACCGATTCGATGACGCTCACCACGTCGAGCACGTAGGTGGGCTCGTCGGGGTCGAGGGTGGCGACCACCTCGATCGCGAACGGCATCAGCGGCGCGGAGAAGCGCAGGGCCGAGCGCTCGTCCTGGCCCTCCACCAGCGACCCGACGCGCACGCCCGCGCAGCGGCCGTTCGCATCGCGCTGACGCTCGGCCACGCCGGCGGCTTCCAGGCTGCGGTAGACGGCGATGGCTCGCTTCTTGTGCAGCCGACGGCGAGCGGGCGCGTCGTGGTTGGTGGCGAGCAGGTGCTTCAGCGCGCTCGGGCCGTCGGGTCGGGAGAGCACACTGGCCACCAGATCCGCGGTGACCCGGAAGCGCGACACGAGCGGCTCCGGCCGCGCCGCGATGATGCGGTTCATCGTGGCTTCGTCGTAGTGCACGAAGCCTTCCGGCGCCTTCGCCTTCGTCGCCTTCTTGCGCGCCTTCGGATCGTCACCGGCCCGACTCAGCGCGCGGGCGGTCTCGATCACGTGGTCGGGTGCCTGCACCCACACGTGCCCGTCGGGGTCGAAGCCGGGCCGACCGGCGCGGCCGGCGAGCTGGTGAAACTCGCGCACGGTGAACTGCCGCACGCGCTTGCCGTCGAACTTGGTGAGCGCGGTCATCAGCACCGTACGGATGGGGATGTTGACGCCGACGCCGAGCGTGTCGGTGCCGCATATGACGGGCAGCAGTCCCTCACCGGCGAGGCGCTCGACGAGGCGGCGGTAGCGCGGCAGCATGCCCGCGTGGTGCACGCCCACGCCGTTGCGGATGAGGCGGTCGAGCGTTTCGCCGAAGCCGCGACCCATCTTCACGCCGGCGAGTGCGGCGGCGATGGCCTCGCGTTGCTCGCGTGTGGTGACCTTCAGGCTGACGAGCGCCTGTGCGCGTTCGATGGCGTTGGCCTGCGTGCCGTGCACGACGTACACGGGAGTGAGGCCGTCGTTGGTGGCATCGAGCACGCTGTCGGCCACGGAGGTCATCCGGTACTGGTGGTAGAGCGGGGTCGGCCGGTTCACCGACGTCACCTCGGTGACGGCGCGCCCGGACCGCTCGCGCAGGTCGTCGACGATGGTGCTCATGTCGCCCAACGTCGCCGACGCGAGCAGCATCTGGCAGTTGGTCAACTCCAACAGCGGCACTTGCCAGGCCCAGCCGCGGTCTGCCTCGCCGTAGTAGTGGAACTCGTCGAGGCACGCGAACCCGAAGTCGCTGCCGGGGCCGACCGCCAGCGCGTGGTTCGCCAGGATCTCGGCCGTGCACACCAGCACCGGAGCGTCGACGTTGATGGCCGCGTCGCCGGTCGCGAGCCCCACCTGTTGTGCGCCGAGCAGATCCACCAGGTCGAAGAACTTCTCCGCCACCAGCGCCTTGATGGGTGCGGTCCAGACGGCGCGCGTGCCGTGGTTCAGCGCGAGCAGCACGCCCGCCACGGCCACCAGGCTCTTGCCCGATCCGGTCGGGGTGGCCAGCACGACGTGCTCGCCCGCTGCCAGGGCCAGCGCGGCTTCCTCCTGGTGCGAGTACAGCGGCCGCCCGCCGGCCTCCGCCCATGTGGCGAACGCGTCGAGCACCGCCGACGGGTCGGAGCCCGGAGGCGGCAGCAGTTCGGTGAGCGCAGACATCGTCCGCTCAGTGTGCCCCAGTCCCACCCCACCCGCGTCTGTGCACTTTCGACCGCCCACCGGGCGAAAGTGCTCACACGTGACCCGGCCGACGCCCACCCACCCCGCGTCTGTGCACTTTCGACCGCCTGCCGGGCGAAAGTGCTCACACGCGACCCGGTCGGGCGACCGAGCTGACGAGGTCAGCGGCGGATGCCGCTGAAGATGACGGCGACTCGCTCGTCGGGTGCCACCGACCCGCCGACGACCGACTCGCGCAGCGCGAGCAGGCCGGCGAGACCGGCGGTGCCGGTGTGGCTGGCGTCGATGCCGGTGAGCCGGCAGCCGACCTCGTTGGCCTCCAGCACCTGCGCCTCGCTGACCACCACGGGCGAGCCGTTGCCGTCGGCCATCGCAGCGAGCACGGGCAGCCAGTCGTAGGTCTCGTCGTCGAGGATGCCGTCGGCGGCCGACGTGCCCACGTGCTCCCACGGCCACATGCACTCGGCCCAGTGCGCCGCGGCGCCCTTCGGCCCGCCGAGCTCGAGCGCACGCGTCCAGGCGCGTTCGAGTGGTGCACACGCCTCGGTCTGCACCGCGTGCAGCCGCGGCGTGATGCCGCTCATGCGGAAGCCCGCCGCCACCGAGGCCGCGAATGCTCCACCGCCGACCTGCACGAACAGGCGGTCGAACGGCGGACCCACGATGGTCTCCTCCATGTGGCGCGCCATCTCCCAGCCGATGGTGCGGCCACCGTCGAGGCACCACGCGTTCTCCGGGCCCTGCACGCTGAACGGCACCGCTCCGGCCGCCACGGCTTCGCGGAAGCGGTGCACGCACGGGTCGCCCGGTGGATCGCTGGGCAGGCGCGGGCACTCGACCACCTGCGCCCCCAGCTCCCCCAATCGTTTCGTCACGTGGAGATTCGGCGAGGAGGGCACGAAGACACGGATCGGCCAGGAGACGGCGGCGGCCAGCGTGCTGGCCGCGATGGCCGCGTTGCCGCACGACGCGATGGCCAGCGGCGGCCGATCGGCGGCGGTGGCCCACGGCGCCAGGCCGCAGAACTCTGCGGCGCGCAGGTGCAGCAGGATGGTGAACAGGTGACGTGCCTTGTGGCTGCCGGCCACGTTGTGCGTCTCGTCCTTCACCCACACTCCCCCGTCGGCGCCGAACTCGAGCGCGTCGCTGAGCGCGTCGGCGCGTTCGAACGGCGTCGTGACGAAACCGCGGCCCTCGACCGCGGCGACCAACGTGTCGAGCTCGCCGATCATCGCCGCGCGAGCTGCGTCGGTGAGACCGTGCGCGCCCATGAACGCATCGACCGCGAGGTACGGGCGGAACGCGAGGAACGGGTTGGCGTCGCCGCTCGAACGCAGCGGTGAGATGCTCTGCAGCAGCTGCAGCGAGTGATGGCGGTCGTCGTCGGAGGCTCGTGGACACCGCCAGCTGAACGGTTGCGCGATGTCGACCGATTCGCCGCACACCGCGCACTGCCAACCGGCGATGAGCGGACGCTCGAGCACGGTCAGCCCGCCGCGACGCGCTGGTTGAACTCGGTGATCATCTCGTCCCACACGGGAAGCAGGCGACGGAGATCGTGCCAGAACGACTGGTGGCGACGAGCCTCGAACAGTTCGAACGGGGTGCCCTGCTGCTCGACCCACGTGTAGTAGCCGAGGTTGAAGATGCGGTTGCGCTCTCGTTCGGTGAGCTCGAGCGTGTGCGCGGTGGGCACGTTGGCGAGGTGCTCGCCCCACACCTGTGCGGCGTCGAGGTTGGTGAACCCGCCACCGAAGTCGCGGGCCGTGATCTTCGTGTACTCGCTCGGGTAGAGCGCGGCGCCGTCGGTGGCGACGGTGATGATGGCGTCGTCGGACCCGAGGCCGAGCACCTTCGCGGTGCTGATGGCGGCGAGCACGTTGCAGATGGACGACAGCCCGAAGTGTTCGAGCGTGGCGAGCAGCTGCTGGGGCACGTGACGGCGATCGGCCAGGTAACCCAGTCCGTCGTCGCTGTTGAACATCGCGTACAGCTGGTCGGTGGCCTGGTCGCTGACGGCGACCACCACGTCGGTGTTCATCACGTTGTGGATGAGCGGGATGTGCTTGTCGCCGATGCCCTGGATGTTGTGCTCGCCGAAGCCGTTCTCGAGCATGGTGGGGCACTCGAGCGCTTCGACCGCGACGATGCGGGTGCCGTAGTCGCGCTTCAGGCGGTCGCCGGCGGCGATGGTGCCGGCGGACCCGGTGGCGCTGGTGAACGCTGCCAGGTTGAGGTCGCGACCGGACGCGGCGCGCACCGTGTCGAAGACGTGCGCGAGCGCGCGACCGGTGACCTCGAAGTGGCCGAGGTGATTGCCGAACTCGCAGAACTGGTTGAGCACGAAGTTGCCGGGATCCTTGGCGAGCTCGTTGCAGGCGTCGTAGATCTCCTTGACGTTGCTCTCCGTGCCGACGGTGCGGATGACGTCGTCCTTCGGGTTCTCGCACCACTTGTCGAGCCAGTCGAACCGCTCCTGGCTCATGCCGGCGGGGAGGATGGCGACCCCTCGCGATGCCATGATGCGACTGATGGCGATGCCGCCGCGTGCGTAGTTGCCGGTGCTCGGCCAGATGGCACGGTGGCGGGTGGGGTCGAACTGCCCGGTGACCACCCGCGGCGCCAAGCATGCGTATGCGGCGAGCACCTTGTGCGCGGTGATCATCGGGAAGCGATCGCCGAACACGACGATGATGGGGCTCTCCACGCCGGTGAGCGACGACGGCAGCACCACGTGGTCTGGCACCGACACGCGGTTGCCGGCGAGGTCGTTGTACCAGTGCACCCTCCACAGGTTGCGCGGGTCGGGGCCGTCCTTCGGTGCGTCGCCCACCACGTCGGCGGGGATGGTGGAGGGGTCGGCCAGCTGCCCGAACGTGGGCAACGTGATGCTGCGCTCACGGAAACGGGCGACGCTGTTCGCCATCGCAGCCTCGTCGACCACTCGGTCGGCCAGACCGAACTGGTTCTCGAGCGCATGTGCGATGGGGTCGGTGGACACGGTCATGTTTGACATTTTGTCAAACGCTGGGGCCAATCGCACGACCACCGCGTTCTGGCCATCGCGAACTGCGATCGCGAGCCGCATTTTCGAAAGGTCGACTTTCGATATTGGTAGGCTCGTCGACGTGTCCGAGGTGACTGCCGACCTGTCCGGTGCCAAGCGCCGCATCATCGAGCGCCTGAAGCGCGCCGACACCGCCACCGCTCCCGAGCTGGCCGCCGAGTTCGGCCTCACCGACACCGCCATCCGCCAGCACATGGAGACCCTCGAGGCAGCCGAACTGGTCGAGCGCGTGATGGCCCCCAGCGCAGGCCGCGGCCGGCCTCCCGTGCACTGGCGTCTGGCGCCGGCCGCCAGCTCGCTGTTCGCCGATCGCCACCACGAGCTCACGGTGGAGATCATCGAGTCCATCCGCAGCGCACTCGGCGAGGAAGCCCTCGATCGCGTCGTGCGCACTCGCGCCGAGCGGCAGTTGGCCACCTATCGCGGTGTGCTAGACGGCGCGTCGTCGATGAAGGACCGCGTGCACCGCATCGCCGAACTGCGCACGGCCGAGGGCTACCTGGCCGAGGCCGTCGACGGCCCCGACCATGTCACCCTGGTCGAGCACCACTGCCCCATCCGCGGTGCCGCCGACTCGTGCGCCGGGCTGTGCAGCGCCGAGCTCGACCTCTTCCAGAAGGCGCTCGGCCCGGAAGTGCACGTCGCACGCGAGCAGCACCTGCTCGACGGTGGGCAGCGCTGCGCCTACCGAGTCACGCTGCGCTGACCGAGCTGCCGGCCCGTTCGCGAGGCCGCTACGGTGGCGGGCCATGGCTGACTTCCACCTCGGCGGGTCGATCGATCCGGCACAGCACACTCGCACCGACAAGAGCGTGCTCCTCGCCAGCGGCGACTTCACCACGCACGGGGTCATCGTCGGCATGACCGGATCGGGCAAGACCGGACTCGGCATCGTCCTCATCGAGGAAGCGCTGTCCGCGGGGGTGCCGACGCTGCTCATCGACCCCAAGGGCGACCTCACCAACCTGTGCCTCACGTTCCCGTCGCTGGCGCCCACCGACTTCGAGCCGTGGGTCAACGAAGGCGACGCCGCCAAGGCGGGCGTCACCGTGCCCGAGTTCGCGGCCGCGCAGGCGAAGGCGTGGTCCGACGGGCTCGCCGGTTGGGGTGTGGGCCCGGAGCGCATCGGCGCGCTGCGCGCGGCTACCACCTTCACCGTCTACACGCCCGGGTCCAACGCTGGAGTCGGCCTCAACATCATCGGCTCACTGCAGGCGCCTGGTGCCGGCGCCGACCCCGAGATCGTCGGCGACGAGATCGAGGGCTTCGTCAGCGGCCTGCTCAGCCTGGTCGACATCGAGGCAGACCCGCTCAGCAGTCGCGAGCACATCCTGCTCAGCAACCTCATCCTCAACGAGTGGAACGCGGGCCGCCACCTCGACCTGCCCACGCTGGTCGGCATGGTGCTCAACCCGCCCATCCGCAAGCTCGGCGTGTTCGAACTCGATCAGTTCTTCCCACCGAAGGACCGAACCGCGTTCGCGATGCGCCTCAACGGGCTGCTCGCGTCACCGTCGTTCGGCGCGTGGATGACCGGCCCGCCGCTCGACATCGATTCGATGCTGCGCACGCCCGACGGCCGCCCGCGCTGTGCCATCCTCACCACCGCGCACCTCAGCGACCAGGAGCGCCAGTTCGTCACCACGCTCGTGCTCAGCAAGCTGGTCACCTGGATGCGCAAGCAGAGCGGCACCACCGACCTGCGCGCGCTGCTCTACATGGACGAGGTGGCCGGCTATCTGCCACCTACCGCGATGCCGCCCACCAAGAAGCCGATCATGACCCTGATGAAGCAGGCCCGTGCGTTCGGTGTCGGCGTGGTGCTCAGCACGCAGAACCCCGTCGACGTGGACTACAAGGCGCTGTCGAACGCAGGCACGTGGATGATCGGCCGGCTGCAGACCGACCGCGACAAGCAGCGGCTGCTCGACGGCATGAGCGCGGCGGCCGGCGGCGTCGACGTGGGCGCGATCGGCGACACCATCAGCGGACTCGGCAAGCGCGAGTTCGTGCTGCGGCGCGCCGGCAAGGACCAGCCGGAGGTGTTCACCACCCGCTGGGCGATGAGCTACCTGCGCGGCCCGCTCACCCGCGACCAGATCGCGGTGCTGATGGCCGAACAGAAGGGCGTCGCGGTGGCCACTCCCCCGGCTCCACCCACTGTCGCCGCGCCGCCGAGCTCGACGCTGCCGCCGCCCACGGGTTCGCCCACGTCGGTGGCTCCGGCCGCTCCCCCCACCGACCTCGCGCACGACGAGAGCCCGGTCATGCAGGAGATCGCCGAGGGCATCGCCATCCGCTGGGTCGACGTGGCGGCGCCATGGCTCACCACCATCGGCGGCGACCCGCGCGGTACGCGCTGGGAACCGGCCATCGCGGCGCGTGTCGCACTCCGCTACGACGACACCGCGGCCGACCTCATCCACGACGAGGAGTACGAGGCCGTGCTGTTCCCACTCGCGCAACAGGTCGATGCATCGCTCGCGGTCGCGGTGGACTACGACGACCGCGACCTGCGCGTGGAGCCGCCCGTCGGCGCCACGTACCAGTTGTCGTCGGCGCCATTGAAGAACAAGACGTTCTGGAGTGGCCTCGAGCGCAACCTCGTCGATCACCTCGTGCGCAGCCGCAGCATGCAGCTGCAGTGCAACAAGGAGCTCAAGCTCTACAGCCGCCCCGGCGAGACCCCGGAGGCGTTCTTCCAGCGCTGCTACGAAGTGGCCGACGCGAAGGGCGACGAGGCGGTCGCGAAGCTGCGCGACAAGTACCAGACGAAGGTGAACTCGCTGAACGCTCAGCTGCAGGCCGCGGAGGACCGCGCGGAGGTGCTCGAGGCCGAGCAGAAGGGTCGCCGCAACGACGAGATGTTCTCCACTGCCGGCTCCATCCTCGGCGACCTGTTCGGCGGCAAGAAGTCGCGTGGCGGCATGCTCGGTTCCGTGTTCGGCAAGGCCGGCAGCGCGGCGGGCAAGCGTGGCCGCACCAACGCGTCGAGCGCCCGCCTCGACGCCGCGGAGAACAAGATCCAGCTGCTCCACCACCAGATGGAGGAGCTCGAGGCCGACCTCACCGACGAGGTCACGGCCATCGACGTGAAGTGGATGGGCATCGCGAAGAACATCACCACCCTCGACGTGCCGTTGGAGAAGAGCGACGTGAAGGTCACCCAGATGTCGCTCGTCTGGATCCCCGTCGCCTGACGCGTCGGCGGCTTCTGGACAGGAATCGTCCCAGCCCGGGTTCCGGACAGGATTCGTCCCGCTCCCCGCAACGAATCCGGTCCAGATCGGGGACGTTCAGCGGCGGTGGAGGTCGTCGGGTGGCAGGGTGCTGGGGCCGACGTGCATGTCGAGCCACTCGTCGAGGTCGCCGGCCGCGGCCCACGCGTCGCGGACCTTGGCGACCACTTTTCGCGTGTGCATCCAGGGTGCGAGTGGCCAGTCCTGCGAGGCCACCAGGCCCTTGCGACGCAGCAGCTCGATGCGCGGATGGTCCTTCGCGAAGCCTCGTGGTGCGGTCTTCAACGCGCTCATCGCGCCCAGCCGAAGGCCACGTTTCTCCGCGGCAGTGCATCGAGCCTGCAGGTCGCTGCCGGTGGCATCGGCGTCGACCGCGGCACGGAACCGCTCGAGTTGGTCGGTCGCCATGTCGTAGTAGCCGCAGCCGGCGAACATCCCTTCGGCGCCGAGATGGATGTAGTGGCCGGCGCCACCCTGCGACTCCACGTACGCGGCCACATGGTCCTTGTACGGGGTCTTGTCCTTGGCGAAGCGCACGTCGCGGTTCGGGCGGAAGACGTGGAACGCACCCATGTCGGGGAACTCGTCGAGCAGCGCCAGCATCGGGGCACGCACCGCCTGGTCGTAGATCGGCTTGTTCGCCAGCCAGAACGCACGCGAGTTGTCTGCGCTGAGTCGGCGGTAGAAGTCGAACGCCTCGGGCGGGAAGCCGGTGAACCCCATGCCGCAGAGCCTAGGCATCCGAGTGTCAGCGGCCCGACGGGGGGTCCGCTGCCACTCGCATGGCGGCCTGGCACTCGGATGGTCGCCTGGCACTCGGATGGTCGCCTGGCACTCGGATGGCGGGGTGGTCAGACCTCGAGTTGGTGGGTGATGCGGCGGTGCTGCAACTCGAAGCCGAGCGCGCGGTAGAGACGGGCGGCGCCGGTGGGGTTCTCGCTGTCGACGCCGATGGAGGCGTGCGTGCAGTCGGCGGCCAGGAACGCGTGGAGCGAGTGGACGACGAACGCGGACGCGATGCCGCGACCGCGCCACTCGCGCAACGTGCCCAAGCTGTCGATCCAGGCGTCGCGGCGCCCGAGCATCTCGTCCTCGCTCGGGTGTCGCGAGTTGAGGCAGTGGCCGATCACGTTGCCGGCATCGTCGAGCGCGATGAACGACAGATCCGGCCGCGCGGTGACGCCGCGCACCATGTGCTGCCACGGACCGGGCGGGGTGGGAGTGGAACCCCAGTGATCGGCGAATGCAGTGTTCTTCGCCTGGCGGATCTCCTCGTCGCGACCCTCCGGCCAGGGCACGATGGTGACCCCGCTCACCGTGGGAATGGGCGGCAGGGCGACCAGCGGTCGGAGCAGCTCCTCGCCGTACCGCACCGGCTGCATGCCCATGCGTTCGAACAGCCGGAACGCGGGCTCGATGAAGTCGAACTCGTCGGTGCGCAGGTACCGCGGCAGCGTTCGACCGCTCGACAACAGTTGTTCGCGGCCGCGTTCGAGCGCCCACTCCATCAGCGCGGTGCCGACGCCCTGGCGGCGATGCTCGGGGTGCACGGTGCCGAACACGAAGCAGCGCTCCTCGCGCACCTCGCTGGGCAGGTGCACCGTGTACACGTAGCCGACGACCTGCTGGTCGCGGAGCGCCAGGCGAGTGTCGGTGGCGAGCACCACCGTCTCGTCGTCGAACTCCTCCTCCATCTCCTCCAGTTCGACCAGTTGCGGGACGCCGTCGAAGCGCTGCGAGGCGCGGAGGAGGTCGCACACGGCAGCCATGTCGTCGCGGGTGATGGGTCGCAGCTCGAGGCTCATGAACGTCGACGGTAGCCGTCGGGCACCCGGCAGTAGGCTCTGCATTTCTCGCCGCGGGCGTGGCGAAACTGGCAGACGCGCGGGCCTTAGGAGCCCGTTCCGCAAGGAGTGTGGGTTCGAGTCCCTCCGCCCGCACCATGCTCCTCGACATCCAGTTCAGCTCCGGGCACAACGAGTGGGAGCCGCTGCGCGACGCCGTGCTGCAGGCCGAGGCCGACGGCTTCGACACCACCTGGGTGCTCGACCACTTCGACGGCGCGATGGTGGGCGGCGACCGCGCGGTGCTCGAGTGCTGCACGCTGCTCGGCGCACTGGCGGTGGCGACCACCACCATCAATCTCGGTGCTCTGGTGGCGAACGTCGCCAACCGTCACCCGGCAGTCCTCGCGGCGGCGGCATCGAGCGTGCAGCGCATCAGCGGTGGCCGGCTGCGGATGGGCGTCGGTGCCGGCGCCGCACCCACCACGCCCTGGGCTCGCGAGCACCACGAGCGAGGCATCCCGATCCTGCCCGAGATGGCCGACCGTCACGCAGCCGTCGTGCGCCAGATCGAGGTGCTGCGCACCATCGAACCGATGCCGGTCATCGTCGGCGTCAACAGCGTCGCGCTCGCTCGCATCGCCGGCCTGCACGCCGATGGAGTCAACGTGCGGCTCAGCAGCCCGGCAGCGTCCGACCACATCGCGGCCGCACTCGACGCCGCGGGCGACGCGCCCTTCGAGACCAGCGGCTGGGCAGCGCACCACGACCAGAAGTCGCAGGACAAGGCCCGCGAGCTCGGCCTCGACCGGCTCATCATCTCCCGGTTGGAGCCGCTCACCGACTGAGTGCGCGATGATCGCCACGCCATGAACGTGCACGATCTGCCCACGCCAGCACTCGTCATCGACGTCGACCTGCTGCAGCACAACCTGGCCACCATGGCCGTCGCGCATCCGGGTGCCGCGCTGCGGCCGCACGTGAAGGCGCACAAGTGCACCGCGCTCGCGGCGGCGCAGCACGAGCAGGGTCATCACTCGTTCACGTGCGCCACCGTCGCCGAAGTGGTGGGCATGGCTGCCGCCGGTCTCGGCAGCGACCTGCTGCTGGCGAACGAGGTGCTGCACCCGCAGCGGTTGGCCGCGCTCGCGGCAGTGCAGGACGTCGCGCTGGTCACCATCGCGGTGGACTCACCCGAGACCGTCGATGCCGCGGCGGCCGCCGGGCTGCAGCACGTGCTGGTCGACGTGAACGTCGGACTCCCCCGCTGCGGGTGCCGGCCGGAGGAGGCCGGCCACATCGCCGACCTCGCGCGCGGTCGTGGGCTGACCGTGCGCGGCGTGATGGGCTACGAGGGCCACCTGATGGTGATGGACGACCACGACGAGCAGCGCGTGAAGGTCCAGCAGTCGGTCGACCGGTTGCTCGCCGCCCACGCCGACGTCGGCGGCGACATCGTCAGCGCTGGCGGTACCGGCACCTACCACTTGCACGACCGGGTGACGGAAGTGCAGGCGGGAAGCTACGCACTGATGGACACGTACTACGCACGCATCGGCACGCCGTTCGTGCAAGCGTGCTACGTGCTGGGCACGGTCATCTCCGCCACGCCCAAGTTCGCCGTCGCCGACGTGGGGTTGAAGGCGATGGGCATGGATCACGGCAACCCGTCGCTCGAGACGCTCGACGGCCAGGGCGCCGACGTGTGGTTCCTGAGCGACGAGCACGTCACGTTCGTACCCCACGCAGGTGTCGCCGCCGTGGGCGACCACGTGCACGTGGTGCCCGCACACATCGACCCGACCATGGCGATGCACGACGTGACCTGGCTGGTGCGCGGGCACGAGGTGATCGACCGCTGGCCCATCGACCTACGAGGCTGGTGACCGGACAGCGCGCGAAAGCTGTGATGGGATGACCCGATGCCACGGTGGGTCAGGAGAGCGCTCGACACCGCCGCGTGGCTCGTGCTCGTCCCGATGCTGGCGCTCTCGATGACCCAGTGGTTCGGCATCGAAGGCCGCCGCACCATCACCGCGTTCCAGGCGCTGACCCCGTGGGTGCTGGTCTGGTCGGCGCCACTCGCACTCGTCGCATCGTTGTGCCGCCGGCACGTGCTGGCGCTGGTGGCGCTGCTGCCGCTGGCCACCCTGCTGGTGCTCACGCAACCGGTGGTGTTCCACGCTGGCGCGCCTGCCGCGGCCGGAGCCACGCCGCGGTTGACCGTCGCGTACGCCAACGTGCTGTACAACAACCCCGCGCCCGAGGCCGTCGCCGACGCGTTGCTCGCCACCGACGCCGACGTGCTGGTGATGGCCGAGTTCGTGAACCCGGTGCAGCAGGCGCTGGAGGCACGCGCCGGCGATGACTACCCGTACCGAGCGGAGGCGGTGTCGCGCAGTTCGAGCGCGATCGGCATCTGGAGTCGTCACCCGATCGTGAGTGGTGGCGTCACACGTGTGGGCGGCCGCGCGACGATCGACGTCGTGCTCGACGTCGACGGCCACGAGGTCCGCGTGCTCGGTGTGCATCCGAATCCACCCACGTTCGATGCCGACCTGTGGGAGCAGCAGCTCGCCGCGATCGGTGATCACGCGACGGTCGGCGAGCTGCCCACAGTGATCGTCGGCGACTTCAACGCGGCGCGCTGGCATCCGTCGTTCCGCGCCCTGCTCGATCGCGGTTGGCGCGACGTGCACGAGACGATGGGTCGCGGGTGGAGCGTCAGCTGGCCGATGGACGAAGGACTGCTGCCGCCGCCGTTCGTGCGCATCGATCACGCGCTGTTCGGCGACGGCGTCGCGCCGATCGCCATCGACGACCTCGCCATCCCGGGCAGTGACCACAAAGGCTTCGTGGTCACCTTCGGCCTCACCGACGCGGCAGTCAGGGCGTGAAAGTTGCCTGCTCGCGGAGTGCGACCACGAGAGCTTGGAACGCGCGACCGCGATGCGAGATCGCGTTCTTCTCGGCGTCGGTCATCAGGCTGAAGGTGCGGCCATCGCCGTCGAGTGGCACGAACAGCGGGTCGAACCCGAACCCACGCTCACCGTTCTCGGCGGTGGCGATCGTTCCCGGGCAGACGCCCTCCACCGACAGCTCGCTGCCGTCGGGCCACACCACCATCACCACTGTGCGAAAGCGCGCAGTGCGATCCTCCACGCCCTCCATCGCGTGCAGGAGCTTCTCACGGTTCTCCGCGTAGGTGGCGTTCGGTCCGGCGTAGTACGCGGTGTCGACGCCGGGCTCACCGTCGAGCGCGTCGACGAACAGACCGGTGTCGTCGGCAACCGCGGCCAGCCCGGTGGCGGCGCAGATGGCGGCAGCCTTCAGGCGGGCGTTGCCCTCGAGCGTGCCCGCGTCCTCCACCACGTCGGGCACGTCGTCGGGTCTCGGCGACAGCTCGACCAGTCCGTCGAGGATGGCCGCGATCTCGGCGACCTTGTGCGGGTTGTTCGAGGCGCAGACGAGATGCGGCAGCGCGGTCATCGGCCGAGCACCCGGGGCGAGGGCGGGTCGGCGACCAGCAGTGCCTGCAGGTCGATGATCTCGGCGAGGCCCTTCGTGGCCAGTCCGAGCAGCGAGTCGAGCTCGCTACGACTGAAGGCGGCGCCCTCGGCCGTGCCCTGCACCTCCACGAACTTCGGTTCCTCGCCGGGGTGGCCGAGCACGACCACGTTCATGTCGACCTCGGCGGTGCTGTCCTCCACGTAGGGCAGGTCGAGCACGGGCACTCCCCCGCAGACGCCGACGCTGATGGCCGACACGTACGAGTGCAGCGGGTGCTGCTTGATCGCCTTGTTCTGCACGAGGCGAGTGAGCGCGTCGTGCAGCGCGAGGTAGCCACCGCAGATGCTGGCGGTACGGGTGCCGCCGTCGGCCTGCAGCACGTCGCAGTCGACGATGACCTGCCGTTCACCGAGCAGCTTCATGTCGCACGACGCACGCAGCGCGCGGCCGATGAGTCGCTGGATCTCGACGGTGCGGCCGCTCTGCTTGCCCTTCGCCGCCTCACGGTCGATGCGCTCGGGCGAGGCGCCGGGCAGCATCGAGTACTCCGCCGTCACCCAGCCCTTGCCGCTGTTCTTCATCCAACGCGGCACGCTCTCGTCGATGCTGGCGGTGCACAGGACGCGCGTCTTGCCGAACGTGACCAGCACGCTGCCGGCCGCCATCTCGGTGTAGTCGCGCTCGAACGTGATCGGGCGCAGTTCGTCGTCGGCGCGTCCGTCGGGGCGGGGCATGATGGGTCTCCTCGGTAGGGCTTGGTGAAGGTGAAAGTGGTTCAGTCGTGGTGCCACTGCGCCGCGTCGCGCAGCTCGGGGCCGAGCAGGCGACCGCCGAGATCGGCGAACCACGAGATGTCGCCGCTCGACAGGAAGCGGTGCTCGGCCGGGGTTCCGTCGGCGACGCGGAGCAGGTCGGTGGTGCTCAACTGGTCGCGGGCCACCAACGCGGTCTCGATGGCGCTGTTGATCAGCATCACATCAGGGCCCATCACATCGGCGATGACCTCGGCCAGGTACGGGTAGTGCGTGCACCCGAGCAGCAGCGTGTCGACACCCGCATCGTGCACGGGGGCGAGCAGTCGCTCGGCGAGGATGTGCACGTCGTCGCCGCTGGTCTGCCCGCGCTCGACGAACTCGACGAACCCCGGGCACGCCGCGGAGGTGAGCTGCACGTCGACACCCGTGGCCGCCACGGCACGGTCGTATGCGCCGGACCCGATGGTGCCGACGGTGCCGATGACACCGACCTTGCCGCTGCGCGTGGCACGCACGAGCGCGCGTGCGCCGGGCGCGACCACGTCGATGACCGGCACCGGCATCTCCGCTTCCAACTCGTCGAGCGCGGCGGCAGAGGCCGTGTTGCAGGCGACGACGATGGCCTTCACCCCGTGCTCCTTCACCAGGCTCCAGGCGATCTGGTGGGCGAACTCGCGCACTTCCGACTGCGGGCGCGGGCCGTACGGGTAGCGGCCGGTGTCGCCGATGTACACGAGGTGCTCGTCGGGCAGCAGGTCGATCACGGCGCGGGCCACGGTGAGCCCGCCGAAACCGCTGTCGAACATCCCGATCGGCCGATCCATCGCCGCAAGGCTAATGGCACTCGACCGCGGTCAGCCGGCGATGATCCAGGCGATGGTGTACGCCACGGAGTTCGTGGCCACGTGACCGAGGATGGTGGCGAGCACGCTGCGCGCCCGGTAGCGCACCCAGCACCACCACAGCCCGGCGAAGGTGGTGCCGACCACGGCGAACACCACCGCGGCGGCCACGCCTCCTGCGCCCTCACCGAAGATGCGCGTGGCCACGGGGTTCACCTCGTTGAGCCCCAGCGCCGGCAGCACGTGCCACACCCCGAAGCACACGGAGGCGACGACGCACCCGCGCAGCACACCCCAACGCACCGCGAACAAGGCCGGCAGCACGGCCCGGAACGCCGTCTCCTCCAGTAGCGCGGTGCCGAACGGGATGCGCACGAACGCGTGGTAGAGCCACAGATCGGCGCCGTCGCCGACTCGGCGGTCCTGGTACATCTCGTTGAACACGGGCATCGCGACCGCGACCGTCAGCACGCCGGCCGTCAGCACGAACAGCACCAGCCCGAACGCTGCGCCGCGCTTCCACTCGGTGAAGCCCATCTGCTCCACCGTCACGACCCGACGAACGATGAGCACCACTGCCGCGGCCACCGCGACGCTCCACGGCACGTACGCCCACGCGGGCAACACACGGTTCGACAGCACGTTCGACACGACGAGCACGGCGAGAACACCGCCGACCGCTTCCTGCCACCGCCTACGATCGGCCCATGCATCCGTCGCCACAGTCCGAGGGTACCCCCGCGACTGATGCGGCAACCGGCGCCGTGCAGGTCTCCACGCGCAACACGTACATCGACTTCATGCGTGCCTTCAGCCTGCTCGTCGTGGTCGCGTGGCACTGGGTGTTCACCATCGTCATCTGGAAGGACGACGGCCCGCACGCCACCAACCCGATCGGCTTCACCACCGGGTTGTGGGCAGCCACCTGGCTACTACAGGTGATGCCGCTGTTCTTCTACGTCGGCGGCTACTCGCACCTGGTCGCCTGGCGCAGCGCGCAGCAGAAGGGCGAGCACATCGGCAGCTTCGTCTTGCGGCGGCTGCGCAGGTTGGCGGCGCCCGCCGCCGCCCTGCTGGGCGTGTGGATCGCGTTCGGCATTGCACTCGGCATCATCTTCGACCTCGAGTGGATCGGGCGCGCGGTGCTGTTGGTGGTGAGCCCGCTGTGGTTCATGGGCGTCTATCTGATGCTGGTCGCGCTGCTGCCCATCGCGCTGTGGCTGCACGAACGGTGGGACACGGTCGTGCTGGTCTTCATGGTCGCGGCCGCCGGCGCCGTCGACATCCTCCGCTTCCGCTACGGGCACGAGTGGCTGGGCATCATCAACATGGTGGTCGTCTGGGCGCTGTGCCACCAGCTGGGGTTCTTCTACGACCGGCTGGTGCACGCCGCGCGCCGCGTCGACTGGACGTTGCTGTGGGCAGGTCTCGCCGGGCTCGCCGGGCTCGTCGGCAGCGGGCTCTATCCGGGTTCGATGGTCGGCGTACCCGGCGAGACCTCCAACATGGCGCCGCCCACGCTGTGCATCGTGGCGCTGGTGGCGTTCCAGGCCGGCGTCGCCGAGGCCATCCGACCGATGGTCGAGCTGCGGCTCACTCGGCCGCGGTGGGCGAAGGCGAGCGAGCTGATCAACCGCTTCTCGATGCCGCTGTTCCTCTTCCACACCACCGGTATGGCGCTGCATCGCGCCGCCCGCTACGCGCTCTCCGGCAGCCGCAACGAGGCCCGCGAGCCGTCGTTGATGTGGTGGCTGTACCGGCCACTGGCGTTCATCGGCCCGCTGCTGTTCACGCTGCCGGTCATCTACCTCTTCGGTCGGCGCTGGGTGAAGCAACCCAAAGCCGCGCGCGCCGCCGCACGCTGACCCTGCTGTGCTCCTCGCCACGCTCCTCTCACTCGCGGCTGCTGTCATCCATGCCGGGTGGAACTTCGTCGCCAAGCGCGCCGAAGGCGACCGGTACATGGTGCTGTGGGCCCAGTTCTTCATGGCGGGCGTCGTCTGCCTGCCGCTCGCCATCGGCAACCATGTGCTGTTCGGCATGCCCGGTCGCGCGTACCTGTTCGCGACGCTGAGCGGCCTGGTGCACCTGCCCTACCTGTTGCTGCTGGCCAAGGCGTACACCATCGGCGACTTCTCCGTCAGTTACCCGATCGCCCGCGGTGGTGGCGCCGCGCTCGCGGCCATCGGCGGCGTGCTGTTCCTGTCCGACCACCTCAACGGGTGGGAGGCACTGGGCATCGCGACCGTCGTCGCCGGGCTGTGCCTGCTCGCCGTGGGCGCCACCGGCCTCAACCTCGTGGTCGCGTTGGGCGTCGCGGCCACCATCGGCACCTACTCGCTGTTCGACGCGGCCGGCTCCCGCGCCACTCGCGGCACGGTGGCCTACATCTTCCTGAGCATGATCGGCGGCGCGGTCTTCAACACCGCGTGGGGGTTGGCGAGCGGCCGCCGGCACGACATGACGGCCACGCTCCGCCGCCGCTGGCCGCAGGCCGTTGGCGCGGGGTTCGCGGCGACGGCCACGTACGGCATGGTGAACGTGGCGTGGCAGTACGCGTCGGTCGGTTACGTCACCGCACTCCGCGAGTCGAGCGTGGTGCTCGCCGCGCTGGCCGGGTGGAGGTACCTCGGCGAAGGCGACCATCGCCGGCGGATCACCGCCGCCGGAGTGGTGTTCTGCGGGTTGCTGGTGCTCGTGATCGGACGCTGAGGTCGCGCTCCCTGCACGAGGGGTACGAGTCTCGGCCGCCGGCGCTCCGCGGTCAACCGTTGCCGACGATGAACACGAACTGCTGCGCGTCGTCGGCGACGGGTCGGCCATCGGGGCCGATCACCGCTCGCACCTGCAGCCCGGCCCGCGCGACCAGCGCACGGAAACCCGCCTGCGTGTGCCAGTGCAGCACCCAGTCGCGTTCGAGCGTCGCATCGGAGCCCGCGCCCACCCGCTCGTAGAGCAAGGTTGCCGACTGCAGACGGCGCGTCTCGTCGCGACGCACCGACGTGACGGTGAACGACACCGTCGCGCCCTCGCCGGTCTCGCGGGTCTTGGGTCGTCCGAGGTGATCGCCGGCCACCGGTTCGGGGATGAACAGCGGGATCAGCGCGAGCCCGTCGGTGGCGAGGTGCTGGCCGATCCGATCGAGCGCGCGGGTGGCCGTCTCGTCGTCGATGATCAGGTTGAACGTGGGGCCGGCGAGGAAGATCGAGCGATAGCGCGCGCCGAGCTGCATGGTCTCGATCGCAGCGTGGTGCAGCACCACGTCGAGGCCCTCCCGCCCGGCTCGGGCCCGACAGCGCTCGAGCATGTCGGCCGACGAGTCGAGCCCCTCCACGTCGAGTCCGCGCCGGCGGAGCTCCAACAGCGGGTCGCCGTCGCCGCACCCCAGCTCGAGCGCCGGCTCGCCCGTGCGGGCGATGAACCGTGCGTACGGCTCCGGGTCCGGGTCGCTCGATCGCAGCATCGCGTACAGCTCGGCGACGAGTCCCGAGTAGAAGAGCGCCGGTTCCACAGGTTCCATCCGAGCGAGTCTTGCCCGCCTCAACCGCCCGTCCGTGCACGATTTCACCCTTCGTGTCGCGGCCCGACCGCCATCGGTCCAGGTGGAGCCGCGACACGAACGACGAGAATCCTCGGGGTGCGCGACGGGTTCCCCCGGGTCGGCAACGCTGAGTGGGTATGGGACCGACGTGGGACGTGAGCAACGAGCAGGGCTTCATGGCCTGCTACCGCGCGACGTTCGCCGACGTCTACCGCTACGCCGCGATGCTCTGCGGGCCGGATCGCTCCGCAGCTGAGGACCTGGCGCACGATGTGTACGTCGGCACGTTGGCCGCGGCGAAGCGAGGCGCGGTGAGCGAGGTGTCGTTCGGGTACTTCACCACCGCGGCGCGGCACCGCTACATCGACCGAGTGCGCACCTCGCAGCGCGAGGAGAACCGGCTGCGGCTGGTGTCGTCGACCGCCGACGCTGACGACCCGCGGCTGATGCCGGCACTCCTGTCCGACCTGCCCGAACGGGAGCGGACGATCTTGGTGTTGCGGTACGTCGACGACATGACGCTCGCGCAGGCAGCGGACGAACTGGGCATCAGCACGCACGCCGCGGAGTCGTTGGCGGCACGGGCGATGCAGCGGCTACGACGGAAGGAGGCGCGAGATGCCTGAGCAGTGGATGTACGACGTGATGGGCGACGAGGCACGGTCGCGACCCGGCTTCGAGGACGAACTCGCGAACGAACTGCAGCGCGAGTGGCGTGGCCGGCACTCGCCATGGCGCGCGATCGCATGGGGCACCGCTGCCGCCGCGCTGCTGATCGGCGTGGTCGCAGTGGTGGCCAAGGACGACAACAAGCAGATCGCACCCGCCGACACGGTGCCGTCGTCCGTCGAGACGTTGGCACCCTCGACCTCGACGCCAGCGACGACGGCCGCTCACGTCGCGATCGGCGAGTCGGTGATGGTGGGCGCTGTGCAGTTGCTCACCGATGCTGGAGTCGTCGTCGACGCGCGCGAGAACCGAGGAGCGCAGGGCGCCGCGCGGGCGATCGAAGCGGCTGTCGATGCGGGGTCCATCGGCGCAGGAACGGTCGTGCTGGTGCAGGTCGGCACCAACGCTCCATTCAGCAGTGCCGAGCTCGACGACATCCTGGCCGCAGTTCCAG
>JAUXQB010000029.1 GCA_030685215.1 Actinomycetota bacterium | reverse complement strand
TCCGGGTTGGCGCTGAGGAAGTTCTTCGCGTTCTCGCGACCCTGACCGAGCTGTTCGCCGTCGTACGTGAACCATGCACCGGACTTCTTGATGATGGCCATGTCGACCGCCATGTCGAGCAGCGAACCCTCGCGACTGATGCCCTTGCCGTACATGATGTCGAACTCTGCCTGACGGAACGGCGGCGCGACCTTGTTCTTGACGACCTTCACACGAGTGCGGTTGCCGACCACTTCGGCACCGTCCTTGATGCTCTCGATGCGGCGGATGTCGAGCCGCACCGAGGCGTAGAACTTCAGCGCGCGACCACCGGGGGTGGTCTCGGGCGAGCCGAACATGACGCCGATCTTCTCGCGCAGCTGGTTGATGAAGATCATGATGGTGTTGGTCTTGTTGAGGTTGCCGGTGAGCTTGCGCAACGCCTGGCTCATGAGGCGAGCCTGCAGGCCGACGTGCGTGTCGCCCATCTCGCCTTCGATCTCGGCACGAGGGGTGAGAGCCGCCACCGAGTCGATGACCACCACGTCGAGCGCACCGGAGCGCACGAGCATGTCGGCGATCTCGAGTGCCTGCTCGCCCGTGTCGGGCTGGCTGATGAGCAGCTGGTCGATGTCGACACCGATGGCCCGTGCGTACACCGGATCCATCGCGTGCTCGGCGTCGATGTAGGCGCAGATGCCGCCGTTGCGTTGTGCCTCGGCGACGACGTGCATCGCCAGCGTGGACTTACCCGAGGACTCGGGACCGAAGATCTCGACGACGCGGCCGCGGGGCAGACCACCCACACCGAGCGCCACGTCGAGTGCCAGTGCACCCGTCTGGATGGCTTCGATGGACAGCGAACCCTTCTCGCCCATCCGCATGATGGACCCTTTGCCGAACTGCTTGTCGATGGCGGCCAGCGCCACATCGAGTGCCTTCTCGCGATCGTTGCTCACAACTGTTCTCCTGTTTCCTGCCTGGCCCGCGGGCCCCGTGGTGGTGTCGTGTGGTGAGGACCGTGACCGGCCCCGATGTGCCACCGCACCGGCGAGACCGGCTTGGTGGGCGTGGTGAGCACCGTACGAAAGGGGTGTGACAGAGTTCCCGGGCGGGTGACCGACCGACGACCCGGCAACACGTCCCAGGTGCAAGTTGTTCGAACGACACGAGTGTAACTACGAACAGTCGTTCGATCAAGCACCTGCAGGAGAAAAGTGGAGAACCTCCGTGACTGCGGTCGGATCAGCCGGCGAGGCCGGCAGCCACCGCAGCTTCCGCCTCGGCCAGTTCGCGCTCGTCGGGCTTGTGGGCGAACAGGTCGAACGCCATCCACAGCATGTTGGCGAACGGGAACACGATCAACGGCACCACCACAGCGCCGGCCACGAACCCGAGCGTGAGCGCGGTCACCGGGAAGTCGGGGGCGGTGGCGATGAATGCGATGACCATTGCGACCGCGAGCGTGCCGTACGAGATGACGGAGTTGATCGCGATCGGGCCCAGCTCGAAACCATGCTCGCGGTGCCAGCGGATGCCGCACGTGCGACAGCGGTCGTAGCGGAGCATCCACCGCCGGATGAACGTGCGACGGCTGCCGCAGTGCGGGCACTTCAGCACGATCGCCCGTCGAAACATCTTCCCAACGGACGGCAATGAACGATTCATACCCCCCATGGTATAGAAGTGGACCCCTTGATCCGAAATACTCTCCGAGTGCGAAGAACCCTTGCCG
>JAUXQB010000336.1 GCA_030685215.1 Actinomycetota bacterium | reverse complement strand
GACCCCGATGATGCGTGCACCCCCAGCTGGGGCGGCGCGTACACGCTGGATCAGGCCGCCGCCGACCTCGAGCTCGACCGCCGCATCACGCAGCTGCGCGCCGCCGGCGGCGAGATCATGGTGTCGTTCGGCGGTCAGGCCAATGAGGAGCTCGCGTACGCGTGCACCGACCAGGCCGACCTCGAAGACGCCTACCGCTCCGTGGTCGAGCGCTACGACCTCCGTGCCATCGACCTCGACATCGAGAACGCCGATCTCGCCGACGCAGCGTCGATCGAGCGTCGCGCGCTCGCCATCGCGGCGGTGCAGGAGGAGCGTGCAGCGGCGGACGAGCAACTCGACGTCTGGATCACGCTGCCCGTCTCCACCGGTGGCCTCACCGCGGACGGCATCGAGCTCGTCACCAAGACGCTCGAAGGCGGCGTCGTGCTCACCGGTGTGAACGCGATGACGATGAACTTCGGCAGCGCCGAGTCCCCGACCGGCGACATGCTGGCGGCGACCAAGTCGGCCCTCGAGGCCGCGTCGACGCAGCTCGTCGACATCTACCGCGGTCAGGGCGTGACGCTCGACGAGTCGCAGCGCTGGGCGATGCTCGGGGCCACTCCGATGATCGGCCAGAACGACATCGTCGGCGAAGTGTTCACGCTCGACGACGCGAAGGGACTCGCCGACTTCGCGACGACCAAGGGCCTCGGGCGGGTGTCGATCTGGTCGTTGAACCGTGACGCGCAGTGCAGCCCGTCGTTCGCCGACGTGATGGTGCTCTCCAACACCTGCAGCAGCGTGGAGCAGGACCCGCTGGCGTTCGCCGGCGTGTTCACCGTGCTCGTCGGCCGCACCTCGTCGTTGCCGCAGGGCAACTCGGTGACGGTGACCGACCCGCCGAACATCATCGACGATCCCGCCGCCAGCCCGTACCCGATCTGGCGCCCCGACGCGCAGTACCCGGACGGCTTCAAGATCGTCCGTCGCGGCATGGTCTACGAGGCAAAGTGGTACACGCAGGGCTTCGACCCGTCGACTGTGACGCCCAACTCGTGGGAGAGCCCGTGGGCGCTGCTCGGCCCCGTCAGTGCCGACGACGAGCCGTTCACGCCGACCACCGTCGCCCCCGGCACGCACCCCGACTGGACGCCCCAGCCGCTCTACATGACCGGCGACAAGGTGCTCTTCGACGGGCTGCCGTACGAGGCGCGCTGGCCGAACCAGGGCGAGGCACCCTCCCTGTTGTTCCCCGTGGGGCCCGACTCCGCGTGGCGTCCGCTGTTCGCCATCGCGGGCGAACCGACGTCGCCGTGACCCGCTGAGCTGGACCGTTCCAGAGCGTGCTGCCACTGGCAGCGATGTTCCAACCCAGGAACACACGACACGCTATGGTGGCCCGATTCACCCCCGCCGTTCAGACGGGGGCCATGGAAGGGGAGGTCCACATGCGACAAGGAAAGAAATGGGTTGCGCTTGCACTCGTCTCGGCATTGGCCGTAGCCGCGTGCGGTGGCGACGACGAGAGCTCTGACGACACGACGGCACCCGGCGAGACCACCGGTGGTGGCGAAGCCGGCGGCACGCTCGTCTTCGGCACCTCGTCCGATCCGGTCGTGCTCGACGGCGCCTACGTGAGCGACGGCGAGTCGCTGCGCGTCATCGACCAGCTGTTCGAGACCCTGGTCACCACCGAGCCCGGCGGCACCGCCGTCGAGCCGCTGCTGGCCAAGTCGTGGACCGCCAGCGACGACGGTCTCGTCTGGACCTTCGACCTGCAGACCGGGGTCAAGTTCCACGACGGCACCGACTTCAACGCCGAGGCCGTCTGCTTCAACTTCAACCGCTGGTACAACTTCACCGGCGTCGCACAGAGCGCTGCCGTCTCGTACTACTGGAGCACCGTCTTCGGTGGCTTCTCCGACGGTGCCGTCCCCAGCCTCTACGAGAGCTGCGACGCGCCCGATCCGGCCACCGCTGTCATCACGCTCACCGCTCCGTCGGCCGCGTTCCTCAGTGGTCTCGCCGTGTCGGCATTCGTCATCGCCAGCCCTGAGGCCCTCACCACCTACGAGGCCGACAAGGTCGGCGGCACCGACGACGCGCCCACGTTCGACGGCACGTTCGGCACCGAGCACCCCGTGGGCACCGGCCCGTTCGTGTTCGAGAGCTGGACCCCCGGCGACAAGCTCACCATCGCCCGCAACGACAACTACTGGGGCACCAAGGCGATGCTCGACAAGGTGATCTTCAAGCCGATCGCCGACGGCCCCGCCCGTCGTACCGCACTCGAGACCGGCGAGATCCAGGGCTACGACCTGGTCGATCCGGCCGACGTGGCCGCACTCGAAGAGGGTGGCTACCAGATCCTGCTGCGCCCGGCGTTCAACGTCGGCTACGTGGGCTTCAACCAGGCGAAGGCGCCGCTCGACAACCCGAAGATCCGCGAAGCCATCGCGTACGCCCTCAACCGTGAGGCGCTCGTGACGGCCAAGTACCCCGAGGGTGCCGAAGTGGCCAGCCAGTTCATGCCGCCGGAACTGTTCGGCTGGAGCGCCGACGTGCCGCAGTACGGCTACGACCCGGAGAAGGCCAAGGCCCTCATCGCGGAGAGCGGTGTCACCGACCTCACCATCGAGTTCTACTACCCGAGCGACGTCAGCCGTCCGTACATGCCGGACCCCACCGCCAACTTCGAAGCCTTCCGCGCCGACCTCGAAGCCGTCGGCTTCACCATCGAGCCGAAGACCGCACCGTGGCGCTCGGGTTACCTCGACGACGTCGACGCCGGCAACGCCGAGATCTACCTGCTCGGCTGGACCGGCGACTACGGCGATCCCGACAACTTCATCGGCACGTTCTTCCGGAGCGAGCAGGCGGCGTGGGGCTTCAACAACCAGGAGATCTTCGACGCTCTCACCACGGCCCGCGACACCGCGGACCTGGCCGAGCGCACGGCGCTCTACGAAGAAGCCAACAAGCTCATCATGGAGTTCCTGCCCGGCGTGCCCTACGTGCACACACAGCCGGCGCTGGCGTTCGCTCCCAACGTGAAGGGCTACATTCCCAGCCCGGTGTCGTTGGAGAGCTTCGCTGTGGTGTCGATGAGCTGACACTGCGTGTCCTTGTGAGTGTGGGCCGCCGGCACGACGTCGGCGGCCCACACCGCACGGAGCTCCGCTCCTCATGCTGAAGTTCATCCTCCGCCGCTTGCTGCTGCTCATCCCGATCCTCATCGGGTTGAGCTTCTTGCTGTTCGTGTGGGTGCGCGCGCTGCCCGGCGGGCCGGCCACCGCGCTGTTGGGTGAACGGGCCACTCCCGAACGGGTGGCACAGGTCAACGCCGCATACGGCTTCGACAAGCCGGTGCTCGAGCAATACGTGAAGTACCTCGGTCGCGTGGCGCGGCTCGAGTTCGGTCAGTCGATCACGCTGCGCAAGGACGTCACCGACGAGCTCTTCCGCCGTTTCCCCGCCACCATCGAGCTCGCGATGGCCGCGATGACCTTCGCCATCTGCGTCGGTGTGCCGCTCGGCTTCGCGGCCGCCAAGCGCGAGCGCTCCTGGGTCGATAACACCGCCGTCATCGCCTCACTGGCCGGCGTGTCGATCCCCGTGTTCTTCCTCGCGCAGATCCTGAAGTGGATCTTCGCGCTGCAGCTCAACTGGTTCCCGACCATCGGACGATTGCAACCCACCCGAGAGCTCGAACACGTCACCAACTTCAACACCATCGACTCGATCCTCGCGATGGACATGGGCGCGCTCGGCGACACCTTGAAACACCTCGTACTGCCCGGCATCGCGCTCGGCACCATCCCGCTCGCCATCATCGCTCGCATCACACGCGCCTCCGTGCTGGAAGTGCTCAACGAGGACTACGTACGCACCGCGCGCGCTAAAGGCATGTCGCGGCGCATCATCGACCGCCGCCACGTGCTGCGCAACGCGCTGCTGCCCATCGTCACCGTCGTGGGTCTGCAGACCGGCCTGCTGCTCTCCGGCGCGGTGCTCACCGAGACCGTGTTCGCATGGGGTGGCATCGGTCAGCTCATCAGCGGCGCCGTGCTCGACAAGGACTACCCGGTCATCCAAGGTGGCGTGCTGTTCCTCGCCGTCGTGTTCGTGCTCGTCAACCTCACCGTCGACGTGCTGTACGCCGTCATCGACCCGCGCATCAGGGTGCACTGACCATGGCCACCGTGCAGGAGCACCTGCAATCGCTGATGGGCAACCGGGTCGTCGAGACCTCCGGTTCCAGCCTCTCGCGCGAGACATGGAACCGGCTGCGCCACAACCGCGTCGCACTCCTGGGCCTGGGCGTCATCGTCTTCTTCGTACTCATCGCCATCTTCGCCCCGTGGCTCGCGCCCTACGACCCGCGTGCCACCACCTGGTTCGACCAGATCCGCCCGTCGTCGGTGCCCGGCCCGTCGCGCGAGCACTTGCTGGGCCTCGACGAGAGCGGGCGCGACATGCTCTCGCGCATCCTGTACGGCGCGCGCGCATCGCTGGTCATCGGCGTGGTCTCGTTGGCCATCGGCGCCTCCATCGGTGCCGCGTTGGGTCTGCTCGCCGGCGCGTTCGGCGGCTGGGTCGACTCCGTCATCATGCGCATCACCGACGTGATGCTCGCGGTGCCCGGCCTGCTGCTCGCACTCTCCATCGCCGCCGTCATGGGGCAGAGCCAAGTGGCGGTGATGGTGGCCGTGGCCGTGCCCAACATCCCGCTGTTCGCCCGGCTGCTGCGCAGCTCGATGATGGCCGAGCGGCAGAAGGACTACGTGAGCGCCGCCACCTCCGTCGGGCTCAGCAGGCGGCCGCTGGTGATGTCGCACATCGTGCCCAACTCGCTCGGGCCGATGATCGTGCAGGGCACCCTCGCCCTCGCCACCGCCGTCATCGACGCCGCCGCACTCAGCTTCCTCGGCCTCGGCTCCGCCGACCCGGGCGTCCCCGAGTGGGGTCGCATGCTGGCCAACGCGCAGCGCTACCTCAACGTGGCGCCGCACCTGAGCATCATCCCCGGCGTGGTCATCTTCATCACCGTGCTCGGCTTCAACCTGTTCGGTGAAGCACTGCGCGAAGCCCTCGACCCGAAATTGCGCCGATGAGCAGGATCATCAACACCAACGAACCACTGCTCGTGGTCGACGACCTGAAGGTCACCTTCAACACGCGCGGCACTGCGCCTGTTCGCGCCGTCGACGGTGTCTCGTTCTCCGTGCGTGCCGGCGAGACCCTCGGCGTGGTGGGCGAGAGCGGCAGCGGCAAGAGCGTCACCTCGCTGGCCATCCTCGGCCTGCTTCCCGAACGAGGTGTGCAGGTGGAAGGCGCCATCACGCTCGACGGCACCGACCTCCTCAAGGCCAGCGAGCGCGAGCTGCAGGCAGTGCGCGGCCGCCGGGTGGCGATGGTGTTCCAGGACCCGATGAGCTCGCTCAACCCGGTGCTCACCATCGGACGCCAGCTCACGGAAGTGCTGCGCCGGCACAACGTGTGCAACAAGACCGAGGCGCCCGGCCGCGCGGCCGCGCTGCTCGATCGAGTCGGCATCCCCGAAGCGCGGCGCCGTCTCGACAACTACCCGCACCAGCTGTCGGGCGGCATGCGTCAGCGCGTCATGATCGCGATGGCCCTGGCCTGCGAGCCGGCGGTGCTCATCGCCGACGAACCGACCACTGCGCTCGACGTCACCATCCAGGCGCAGGTGCTCGAACTGCTGCGCGAGCTCGTCTCCGAGAGCAACACCGCGCTCATCCTCATCACCCACGACCTCGGTGTGGTCGCCGGCATGTGCGACCGGGTGCACGTGATGTACAGCGGCCGCATCGTGGAGAGCGGCGAGCGCCACGCGCTGTTCGCGCAGCCCCGCCACCACTACACCCGCGGCCTGCTCGCCTCGGTGCCCCGCCTCGACCTGGTGGGCGGCAAGCTCACGCCCATCCCCGGCTCGCCTCGCGACGTCATCGACTGGTCCGATGGTTGCGCGTTCGCGCCGCGGTGCCCGGCCGTCACCGAGGCATGCCTCGGCGGCCCACCGGCGCTGGAAGCGCTCGACGACACCTTCGTGCGCTGCGTCAACCCGGAGCCCCTGGGCGAATCCATGTGGAAGGTCGGCTGATGCTCACCGTTCGCGACCTCCGCGTGCACTTTCCCATCTACGAGGGCGTCATCTTCGACCGCAAGGTGGGCGCCGTCCGCGCGGTCGACGGCGTCGATCTCGACATCGCCGACGGCGAGACGCTCGGCCTGGTGGGGGAGAGCGGGTGCGGCAAGAGCACCGTTGGCAAGGCCATCGTCCGCCTGGTGCCCATCACCACCGGCACCGTCACGTTCGACGACATCGAGCTCTCCAAGCTGGAGGGCGTCGAGCTGCGCAAGGCGCGCCGGCACGTGCAGATGATCTTCCAGGACCCGTACTCCAGTCTCAACCCGCGCCAGAACGTCGGGTCCATCATCTCCGAGCCGATCAAGACGCACTCCCTCCGCCACGGTGCCGCGGTGGGTCAACGAGTGCTCGAACTGCTCGACGCGGTCGGGTTGCCGCGGGGTGCGGCGCATCGCTACCCACACGAGTTCTCCGGCGGTCAACGCCAACGCATCGGCATCGCTCGCGCGCTCGCGGCCGAACCGTCGCTCATCGTCGCCGACGAACCGGTGAGTGCGCTCGACGTGAGCATCCAGGCACAGGTGATCAACCTGATGGAGGAGCTGCAGCAGCAACTCGGGCTCACCTACCTGATGATCTCGCACGACCTGGCGGTGGTGCACCACATCGCCGACACGGTGGCCGTGATGTACCTCGGCGGCATCGTCGAACGCGCGCCGGCCGACCGCCTCTACACCGAGCCGCTGCACCCGTACACGCTGGCGCTGCTGTCGGCCGTGCCCGTGCCCGACCCGGTGGTGGAAGACCGCCGCCAGCGCACCGTGCTGCAGGGCGACCTGCCCTCACCCGCCAATCCGCCCAGCGGTTGCCGCTTCCGCACCCGCTGCCCGTTCGTGCAGCCCCGCTGCGCCGAGGAGCAGCCCACGTTGCGCGAGCTGCGCCCCGGTCACCAGGTGGCGTGCCACTTCGCCGAGGAGCTCGCCGAGCAACGCGTGTCGGTGCGCTGAGCGGTTCAGTTCGAGCGTTCGAGGCGGATGTCGCCCGAGACGGTCTTCACCATCAGGCGTACGGGTCGCCGGTCGCCGCCGCTGGGGGCCGGTTCCGGCAGCTGTGCCCGACCGCTCACCGTGGAGAGATCGGCTTCCACTCGAATGCCGCTGGGCAGCCCGAGGCGCACATCGCCGGAGATGGACCGCACCGAGATGTCGCTGCCGCCGCAGTGGCCGACGCGCGCCGAGCCGCTGGTGGAGGCCATGCTGACGTCGCCCGCGCACGTGTCGACGCGCAGATCGCCGGAGGTGACGGTGACATCGAGCCGGCCGTCGACCGACTTCAGCGTGCAGTCGCCGGAGACCGACGACAGGCTGGTGTCGCCGTCGACCGTGCCGCACGCGATGGTGCCCGACGCGGTGGTGACATCGAGCCGCAGCGCGCGGTCCACCTGGATGTCGCCCGACGCGGTGCGCACGCGCACTGCCCCGTAGCGGCCGGTGAGCCGCACTTCTGCAGACGCGGAGTCGACGGTGACATCGGTTCCCGCGGGCACCGTGACCGTGAGCCGGCAGTTGCGGCCGCGCAGCGACCAGCGCGAGGGGTGGCGCACCGAGACCCGGTCGCCGGTGTTGGTGATCTCGAAGTCGGCCGCGGCCGCGGACTCGAGGGTGAGCTGGATGATGCCGGCGTCGCCGGTGCGCACGTCGATGAAGCCGACCGGCACCCCGATGTCGAGCGACGGACGCTCGCCCACCGACCATTGTTCGTGACGGGTCATGTCGGTCACCCTAGAGATCGAAGCTGTGGGTGGTGCGGAAGCCGTGGCTCGACGGCGACTTGCGGGCGCGCTTGGAGAGGGCATCGAGCACCCACCCGTTCACGGAGGCACCCGCCGTCTCGGCAGCGTCTTCGATGAGGTTCTTCAAGGTGGGCGTGACCCGCAGCGTGATGCGAGCATCGAGGTCTTCGGTGCTGGCGACGTCGACCACGGTGGGCGCCTCGGTGATGCGCAGGCTGGGGTCGCCTTCGGAGAGCACGAGGTCGACCTGGCGGTCGGGGAGCTGGGCTCGCACCTCGCAGGCCGCCTGATCGGCGAGCTCCATCGCCGCCTGGCGGAGCGCGGGCCCGAGAGCGTTGACGAGGTGCTCGATGGCCTCTTCGACGGCGACGTCGCCGCCGGCGAGCGGGCCCTGGCCGATCAGCACGGCCTGCACGGAGTTGATGACCGGTTGCAGTTGCACGGCGGTCTCAGTCCCAGCGGCGGTCGTCGTAGCCCGGGCGGGGGCGGCGGGTGCGGCTCAGCTGACGGAGGCGGCGAGTGCGCTCGGCGTGCATCGCGGCCACCAGTTCCGGGTTGTTGTGGAAGGTTGACATCATCGTGTCCTTTCGGTGATGTCAACATGATGTCATGATGATGTCATCGTGTCAAGGACTTCCGCGGATCAGCCCAGGGCGGTGTCGGGCACCCATGCGCCGTGCGCGCCGTACGGCACCCGGCGGGGCAGGTGCACCACCGCCACCGGGGGCGCGTCGAACCGCTGTGCATCGATGATGAGCAGGCGTGATGCACCGCTGGCCTCGTCGTGGGAGAGGCTGATCACCCAGCCCGCGTCTTCGTCGTCGCGGCCGGCGCCGACGGCCGGCGCGAACACCGGCTCGGCGCCGCGGACGCCGTCGCCGAGGTGGTGCTCGACGCACGTGCCGTCGTGCAGGTTGTACTTGTAGAGCGACGAGCCGTACACGGGCTCCTCGGCGTTGCCCTCGCCGGCGAGCGCCATCAGGTACGCGTACGTGGCATCGAGACCCACCATGCGGTCGTTCACACGGCCGAAGTCGCCCGGCCGGTCGTCGACGGCCTCCTCGGTGACGGTGCCGGTGGTGAGGTTGATGGTCCACCTGTGCAGCCGCCCGACCTCGGCATAATCGTCGTTGCTGGTGCCGAACGCCTCCAGCATGCGCGACACGTGCAGCACGATGGTGTCGCCCTGCTCGTGCGCGTTGACCGGATGGAACACGTAGCACGGCTCGATCTCGAACCATCGGATGTCGGCGTTGCTGCCGTGGCGCGGCATCACGCCCAGGCGGGCGCCGTTGTCGCGGTTGAACCGGAACGGCAGACCGGAGTCGAGCGCTGCCAGGTCGAAGCACACCGGCAGGTCCATGAAGACGACGTAGTTCTGCGTGACGTTGAAGTCGTGCATCATCACGATCTTGGGCAGCGCGATGCTCTCCAGTTGCTCGAGCTCGCCGCCGGCACTCACGCGGATGTAGCGCAGCGGTTCCGGGCCTGGGTTGAGGTAGCTGAACGCCAGCAGCTCGCCGGTGATCGGGCACACCTTCGGGTGCGCGGTCATCGCGCAGGTGAGCGCTCCGCCGTAGTTCTGCACGCCCAGCGTGTTGAGCTCGGCGTCGATGCGCCACGGCCAGTGCCCCTCCTCGAGGCACAGGATCTCGCGGTTGTGCACGTGCACGCTGGTGTTGCCGGTGCCACGGCTCAGGTCGGCCATGCCGGCCATCGGGTCGGGCAACGGGTCGCTGATGTTGGGCGTCTCTACGAACCGGTTGCGGTACCACTCGGCCCGCCCACCTGCCAGGCGCACGCCGTGCACCATCCCGTCGCCGAAGAACCAGTGCGGCGAACTGCCGGTGCTGGGGTTCGGGCCGGTGCGCAGGTAGACGCCCTGCAGCTCGGTGGGGATGGAGCCTTCCACTCGCAGCTGCGTGTCGGTGAGCTCGTCGAGCACCGGCGCCCAGTTGCCTCGCAGGTGCCACTTCAACGGTGTGTCGGAGGCCTGGTCGATGGTGGAGGTCATGAGCGTCACCTGTGCCGCGTTCGAAGGAGTGAGGTGTCCGCAATCTAGTGACGCGTCGCCGGCGGCGAGAGCAGGAGCGCCGGCGAGGTGGTGCACTAGATTCGCCACCCGTGGAATCCGTTCTGGTGGGCATCGCCTTCGCTGCGTTGTTCGCCGCCTGGTGGGTGAAGAAGGCCGACTGGTCGCGTCACCACGATGGCCAGGAACCGGTGCGCCGCACCTCCACCCCCACCGTGCCGCCGCCGGCACTCACCGACCAGCCACGCGTGGGAACGTTCCGGCCCGACATCGAGGGCCTGCGCTCGGTCGCGGTGCTGCTCGTGCTGCTGTACCACGCCAAGTTCACCATCGCCTCCGGTGGTCTCATCGGCGTCGACGTGTTCTTCGTGCTCTCCGGGTACCTGATCACCTCGCTGCTGCTGCGCGAGCTGGCCACCACCGGCACCATCTCGCTCTCCAACTTCTGGGCTCGGCGCGCCAGGCGGCTGCTGCCCGCGTCCGGCCTCGCTCTCGTCGCCACGCTGATCGCCAGCAGGTTCATGATCGACGGCTTGTCGCAGGGCGATCTTGCGCGAGATGCGATCGCTGCCTGTCTGTTCGTC
>JAUXQB010000326.1 GCA_030685215.1 Actinomycetota bacterium | reverse complement strand
CGGCGCGACTGATCTCGAGCGCGGGGCGCAGCATCGCGGCGTACGCGGCGTCGTCGGCGCCGGCGGTGGCGAGGATGGGGCCGGGCTTTCCGCCGCCGGTGTTGACGATGACGATGTCGAGCCCGCCGAGTGCCGCGACGGCATCGGCCACGAGGCGAGTCGGTTCGCCCGCGACGGTGAGGTCGGCGACCAACGCCACTTCGGCGCCAATGTGGGCCGCGGCCTCGCTGCTGCGTTCCTGCGAGCGGCTCACCACCGCGACCCGTGCGCCTTCGGCCACCAGCGCGTCGGCCACCGCGCGGCCGAGACCGCTCGACGAGCCGAGCACGAGTGCCCTGCGTCCTTGGAGTCCGAGGTCCATCAGTTGCCCATCCAGATCGTTCGCATGACGGTGTAGAACTCCATGACGGTCGGGCCCAACTGCTCCTTGTGCGTGCCGGTGCCCGACTGCTTGATGCCGCCGAACGGCGCGTTGAACGCCGCACCGACGGTGGCGCGGTTGATGCGCACCATGCCGGCCTGCATCTCGGCGGCGAACTGCTGAGCGGCGTGCAGGTCGCGCGTGCAGAGCGCGGCGGAGAGGCCGTACTTCACCGAGTTGGCGGAGGCGATCGCCTCGTCGAGTCCCTCGATGCGCTCGAAGCCGATGACCGGGCCGAACACCTCGTCGCGGCTGAGCGCCATGTCGGGCCGCGCATCGGCGATCACGGTCGGCGGGAAGAAGCAGCCGTGCGCGAGCGCCTCGTCGTCCGGGCGGATGCCGCCGCATGCCACGGAGGCGCCGTCGGCCACTGCCTGAGCCACGGCTGCCTCCATCGCCGCGACCGCGTGTTCGTCGACGAGCGGGCCCATGGTGGTGGTGGCCTGGTCGCCGGCGCCGAGCACGTAGTCGCCGGCCAGCGCGACCACTCGTTCGAGCAGTTCGTCGTGCACGGAGCTGTCGACGAGGATGCGCCCGGCGCCCGTGCATGCCTGCCCGGAGAGGCTGAAGCTGGACCGGGCGACGATGGACGCGGCGGCCGCGAGGTCGGCGTCGGCGAGCACGATCACCGGGTTCTTGCCGCCGAGCTCGAGCTGCACTCGGCGACCGAGGCCCATTGCGGCGTGGATCTTCGCGCCGGTGGCGTTGGAGCCGGTGAAGCTCACCGCGCCGACACGCTCGTCGGCCACCAACGTGGCGCCGGCCGAGAACCCGTGCACCACGTTGAGCACACCGGGCGGCAGACCCGCGTCGATGAACGCGGCGGCCAGCCGCTCGCCCATCAGCGGGGTCATCGGCGATGGCTTGAACACCACGGTGTTGCCGGCGGCGAGCGCCGGACCGATCTTGCGGCTCGCCATGTTGAGCGGGAAGTTCCACGGGGTGATGACACCGACGACCCCGACCGGATCGCACACCGAGTAGACGAGCGGCGTGTCGTCGCTGGGGAACGTGGCGCCCGTGAGCCGGTAGGACTCGCCCGCGTAGAGCTCGAGGTTGCGTGGCGTGCGCCCGGCTTCGACCTTCGCGTCGGCGAGCGGCTTGCCCTCCTCCGCGACCATTTCCGCGGCGATGGCAGCGCCCCGCTCGGTGAGCAGGCGGGCGGCACCGGTGAGCAGTTCGGCCCGTCGGCTGGGCGTGGTGTGCCGCCAGCTGGCGGCTGCCTCGGTGGCGGCGTCGACGGCGGCGCGCACGTCGTCGGCGCTGCTCTCCGGCGCGACCGACACGACGCGGCGCGTGTCGGCCGGGTCGCGGCGCTCGAACTCGGCGCCGGTGGATGCCGGGAGCTGCTGGTCGCCGATGCGGTTCTGGACTCGGACGGGCGTGGTCATGTCAGTCGGCCGTCGGGGTCGGCGGCTGCCAGCTGTCCCACTTCGAGAAGTCGGCGGTCTTGCCGAGGTGCTCGAGCAGTGCGGTGATGCCGGCCTTGCAGCAGGCGATGTCTTCGCGGGTGTGGCCACCGGACACGCCGATGCCGCCCACGACCTCGCCGTCGACCTCGATCGGCCAGCCACCGACGAAGATGGAGAAGCGTCCGCCGTGCATGTTCATGATGCCGAACGCCTCACCGCCGGACTGGGCGTTGGTGTAGGTGTGCGTGGGGCGCTTGTGACAGGCCGCGGTGAACGCCTTGTTGATGGCGATCTCGACGCTGGTGGGCTTGCCGTTGTCGGGGCGCTTGACGACCAGTGGCCACCCGCCGGCATCGCACACGCAGATGACGGAGCCGATGTTGAGCTCCTTCGCCTTGGCGAGCGCAGCGTCGACGGCCAGTTCGGCCTCGGCCATGCTGAGTCGGTTGATCTGGATCACGGTGTTGTCTCCTGGTGGTGGTCGTGCAGATGATGGTTCGTCGGGTGCGGATCTGGTGGGGTGAGGTGTCGTTGCCACGCGAGGCCGGCGGCGGCCACGTCCTGCAGCGCCACGCCCTGCGTCTCGAACAGGACAGGTGCGGCGCCGGCGCGTGGCACCTGCACGGTGCCGGCCATCAGCGCGTGCAACTCGATGGCGCGACCCCAATCGAACGCGTTCGCCGCGTGGGCCTGGATGAGGTCGCCGCACTCGACCTGGCTGCCGACGACGTCGTCGCACACCACGGCGGCGCATCGAGCGATCAGCTCGGGTCCGATCTCGCACCGGTCGTACTTGGTGGCGCCCACCGCACAGATGAGCGCGTCGTCGGCGACCGCGGACGACGCGAACAGCGGGCTGGTGCTCTGTGTGACCGTGACGATCACGTGCGCGCCGGACGCTGCCTCGGTCGCGTCGTTCGCGGCGACGGCGGGAATGCCGGCGTCGTTCGCGCGGGCGACCATGGCGGCGACCGCCTGTGGGTTGATGTCGGCGATGCGCACCTCGGTGAGTGCGGGCAGCTCGGCGGCCAGCATCTCCAAGTGGTACCAGCCCTGGCGGCCGGCGCCGATGAGCGCGGCCGTGGTGGGCGGTGTCGTACGAGCCAGCTCGCGGATCGCCAGTGCGCAGGCGGCGGGGGTGCGGAACGCGGTGAGTGCGTCGCCGTCGAGCGTGCACAGCAGTCGTCCGTCGGTGTCGAACAGCACGTTGAGGAACGTGAACTTTCCGTCCTTGGTGGCGTAGAGCTTCCCACCGCTGAACGGTGGCACGACTGCGGCCATCGCGCTGGCCATCGCTCCCGGCACGGCGGCCCGCACCCGTTGGGTGGTGGCGGCCTCGCCTCGGCCCCACGCGGCGAAGGCGCGGCCCACCACGTCGGTGACTCCGGGGAGGTCGAGCAGCTGCTCGATCGTCTGATCATCGAGGTGGATCATGGCGACGTGTCCGTTCGCGAGCAGTGGAAGACGACCAAGATTGCATATTGTATCCGAGATGACGGTTGCCGAGCACGCTCAGCCAGTTGCGCCACCGCGCTGGGGCTCGTTCGCGCTCGTCTGCCTGGCCTACCTGGTGGCCACCACCGGCGAGCAGCTGCTGTCGCCGCTGTACCCCACGGCGTCCGACGAACTGGGCCTCGGGGTCGGGCAGGCCGGCATCGTGTTCGGCCTGCTCACCGCCTCGATCGCCGTGTTCAACCTGGTCGGCGGGCTGCTGCTGCGGCGGGTGAGCGTGTCGGTGCTGGTGCGCACGGCCGCGGTGGTCGGGGTGATCGGCAGCGTCACCACCGCCACCACGCACTCGTTCGGGCAGCTCATCGTCGGCCAGGTGGTGCTCGGCGCCAGCGCCGGGCTGTTCTTCCCGGCGGGCCTGCAGGCGGTGGCACTGCTTGCCGGCCCCACCCGCAAGGGCTTCGCGATGGGCATCTACGGCGTGGCATTCAGCGGCGGCCTGCTGCTGGCCGCGGTGCTCGGCGCCATTGGCTCCAGCCACGACTGGCGCACCGCGTTCTGGATCTCGGCCGCGCTCGGCGGCGCGGCGGCCATCGGTGGCGCAGGCAGTGCGCGTACGAAGCCCGTTCGTGGCAGTCACAGCAAGTTCTCCATCCGTACGGTGATGGCGCTTCCCACCGCCGTCGGCACGGTGCTCGCGGTGTGCCAGTACGGCGCGATCCCGTTCCTCACCACCTTCGCGGTGGTTCGCTGGGGGCTCAGCGCCACCAGCGCGGCCACGGTGCTCATCGTCGGGCGGGTCATCTCCATCGTCGCCAAGGTGATCGGCGGCGCCAGTGCCGACCGCGTGGGCGCGCGCACGAGCGCTCGCCGCACGGGTGTGGTGCTCACGGTCACCGGCTTGGCCTGGGTGCTGCTGCCCGGCGCACCGGTCACCTACGGGCTCGCTGCGCTGTTCGCCGGCATGGTCAGCTCGCTCGGGCCGGTGGCCAACGTGCTCGCGGTGGAGCAGTTCGGCAACGACGGCATGGCGCTCGGTGCCTATCGATCGGTGCAGATCGCGCTCGGCGCCGGCGCCAGCGCGCTCATCGGCGTGGCCGGTGAAGCGTTCGGGTTGCGCCCCACACTCGCCGTCGCCACGCTCACGCCACTCGCCCTGTTGTGGATCTGTCGCGAGCCAAGACCGGTGCCGGTGGCGCTGCCCTGACAGCGACGGCGTGGTCACACGCCGAGCGCGAGCCCCACTGTGCGCGGGTCGGCGGCAGCACTCCAGAACTCGTCGCCACGCGGCACGCGCACCACCTGCTGCGCCGACTTGCAGGCCCAGCGCGCGGCGTCGATCGATCTGGTGGCGACCGCGTGCAGCCCGGTCACCTCGTCGGTGGAGAATCCGGCTTCGATGCGCAGACCGTCGTCGTCGGGCAGCCACTCCCAGATCGGCGAGGCGACGTGCTCGCCCGGGTGGGTCACACCCGCCGCGATGCGAGCGATCGTCTGCGCGTTCCACGGCATCTGGTTCGCGCCCCCCGGTGTGGCGCCGAGGAAGCGTGGCGCGCCGTCGACGCCGGCCACCGCCCAGGCGTGCAGCGTCGTGGCGGGTCGTCGACCGGCGACCGGGAAGTTGCGGTGGCCGACCTCGGGCGTGAATCCGCGCCCGGCACGGTTGGCGAGCGTGAGCGAGTACTCGGGCACGATGATGCCGCTGCCGAAGCGGGGGAACGAGTTCGAGTGCACGATGACCACCACGTTGCCGTCGGCGTCGGCGGCGCTGACCATCGAGGTTCCGCTCGGGTCGGCGAGCGTCTCGCGGCGTGAGGCGATGGCGCGCAGCACGGCGGTGACCAGTTCCGCCTGCGATCCGCCGGGTCGCAGGCTGCCGGCCACCTCGAGCAGCGACGGACCGTGGGTGGGGGCAGGGGTGGCCCAGGTGGTGCGGTCGCCCTCGGTGGTGGCCACGGTGCCGGTGGCGCACGGTGCCCACTCGGCGCGGGCGAACGCGAAGTCGGCGTGAGTGAGCACGCCACTGCGAGCGCGCACCGCGCGCACCACGGCATCGCCGACGTCGCCGTCCATCAGTGCCCCGCCGAGTTCGACGAACTCGCGCAACACCGCGGCCAGACCCGGCAGGCGCGTGAGCGAGCCGGGGGCGATCGGTTCGCCGCCGGGGTAGTACACGGCACCGTCGGGGTTCATCTCGCGCACGAGGCCCGCCGCCTGCTCCGCGAGGCGCGTGCACACCGCGGCCCACGGGAACCCGTCGTCGGCGAGCGCGATCGCGGGCGCGGCGAGCCGTGCACGGCCGAGACGCCCGAGCGCGGCCAGCTCGGCGTAGCCGTGTGCCGCGGCGGGAGGGCCCACCGACATCGGGCCGACGTCGCGCCAGCTGCCGGCGCGCGCCACGTCGGCCAGACCTGCGGGCGCGCCGCCGACGGCGAGGAGCGCGTCGGGTTCGCGCGCGCCGGCGGCGAGGCGGATGGCGATGAGATCGCCGCCGAAGCCGCACTTGGGTGGTAGCAGCACCGTCTCCGCGAGTGCGGCTGCCACGGCGGCGTCGTACGCGTTCCCACCGTCGCGCAGGGCCGCGACGCCGGCCTGCGCTGCCAGCGGTGCTGCGGCGCACACCACTCCGGCGCGTCCGACCGCCGAGCACTGCTCGGCCATCACCGCGACCTCGTGGGCGAGCTTCACCGAGCCCGTCGCAGGTCGAACCGGAACATTGGGTGCATTTCGACTTGCGCGATCATGTGAGAAGTATACAATATACGAAACGCCGCAACAGCGGCACCTGTCCCGAAAGGTACTCGACATGGCTGAGCTGCTGTCCAAGCCCGCATTCCGCGAAGCACTGGAAGATGCGATCAAGGGTCGTGAGGCGAAGAACGCCTCGTTCTCACAGGCATGGGCCAACGGCGAGCTCAGCCGCGAGCACTTCGCCCGCTGGGCGGAGAACCACTACCACTACGTCGGCCCGTTCGCCGACTACCTGGGCTACATCTACTCGAACACGCCCGACACGGCCACCGACGCGAAGGACTTCCTGCTGCAGAACATGTACGAGGAAGAGCTGTCCGACGTTCGCCACACCGACCTCCTCATCCGCTTCGCCGAGGCCTGCGGCACCACTCGTGAGCGCGTGATGGACGTCGACAACGCCACCGCCGTCACCCGCGGCCTGCAGGGTTGGTGCTACGCCATCTCGATGCGCGAGCACTTCGCAGTGGCCACCGCGGCGCTGGTCGTCGGCCTCGAGTCGCAGGTGCCGTCGATCTACCGTCGCCAGTACCCGGTGCTCATCGAGAAGTACGGCTTCACGGAGGAGGAGGCCGAGTTCTTCGACCTCCACATCACCTCCGACGAGATCCACGGCGAGCGCGGCTACCAGATCGTGCTCGAGCACGCCACCACCCCCGAGCTGCAGGCGCGCTGCCTGCAGCTGGTGCGTCACGGCGCCGAGGCCCGCTTCTCGTACACGAAGGCGCTCTACGACACCTACGTCTCGCCCGAGCCCGCGGTGGCGAACCCCGCGCCGGCGCTCGCCTGATCACCACATGCCGACGATTCGCTTCTCGACCAGCGACCGCGAAGTCGAGTTCGCCGACGGTGACGAGGTCAACCTCCTGCGGGTCGCCATCCGCAACGACTGCGGCATCCCGTTCAAATGTGCGAGCGGCAACTGCGGCACCGATCGCGTCCGGGTCGAGGCTGGTGCAGACCACTGCAGCACGCCTCGCCGGCGCGAGCGGGAACGGCTCGGGGAGCTGTTCGACCAGGGCTATCGGCTCGCGTGTCAGACCTACGTGAACGGCGACGTCACGGTCGCCTGGGACCCCGAGCAGATCGGGCTCGACGCGGGCAGCAAGGTGTACGACAAGTTGCGTCAGGTGTGGCTCGCGAAGGACGACGGCGGATGACGGCGGAGTCGTCGCTGGAGGCGACGCAGTGGCACCAGGTCGGCAGCGTCGCCGATGTGTCGAAGAAGCGGAAGGTCGTCGTCGAGGTCGACGAGCGTCAGATCCTCGTCGTCGCCCACGAAGGCCGGTTCTTCGCGTTCGACAACATCTGCATCCACCGCGAGCGCGAGCTGTCGAAGGGTGTCATCCTCAACGGGAAGCTGGTGTGCCCCGGCCACCAGTGGGCGTTCGCGCTCGACACCGGGTGGGAAGCCGTGAAGGAAGCCTGCCAGCCCACGCACGAAGTGCGCGTCGATGGCGACGACGTGTTCGTGTGCGTCGCGCCCAACCCGACGAGCGTCTCATGAGCCCGGTCGACGACGCGCTCGCCGACGACCGTGCGTCGGTCAAGCAATGGGTCGACGGGTGGGGTGACGAAGTCGCGGCTGTCGACCTCACCGCCGGGCGTCGCCGGTTCGCCGACGACGTGATCGCGTTCGGCACGTTCGCCGACGTGGTCGTCGGCCTCGACCGGCTGATGCAGGACCAGTGGTCGCAGGTGTGGCCGAAGATCGAGGACTTCCTGTTCCTCACCGACGACATGCAGCTGATGATCGCCCCCGACCGGCGCATGGCGGTCGCCGTGGTCGGCTGGACCTCGGTCGGCATCGACGAGGCCGGCGCGCGGTTCCCGCGTCCCGGACGAGCCACCATCGTGCTGCAACGGTCGTCGATCGACGACGAGTGGGTGGGTGCGCACACGCACTTCTCCCTCGGCCGCGGCGTCCCCCAGTCGTCGCACGGATCCCGCCCCATCCGCTGACCATCCGAGTGCCAGCGCCCCATCCGAGTGCCAGCGCCCCATCCGAGTGCCACGGCGCCATCGGAGTGCCACACGACCGTCCGAGTGGCAGCGTGCACCCCGTCGGGACGCACCCACTCGGATGGCCGCCGTGGACGGGAACCGAGTGGACCCGGGCGGGGTAGGACGGGCATGAACCAGCATCACGCACCCTCCCGAACCCTCGTCGGTCTGCTCGTGGCCCTGTTCGCGATCCTCGGGCTCGGTGGCACCGCCGCTGCCGGAGGATGGGCGGTCACCACGCTCGATGCCACGCCGGTGCCGGTGCCCGGCGAGCCCGTCGACGTCGGCTTCACGATTCGCCAGCACGGCGTGACACCCGTCGACATCGCTGACGGCGTCGCCATCGAGGTGGTCGCGGCCGACGGGATGGTGCAACGGTTCCCCGCCGAACGGCAGGGCGTCGTGGGGCACTACGTCGCAACGGTCGTCTTCCCGGTGGCGGGTGACTTCAACTGGTCGGTCATCCAAGGCTCGTTCG
>JAUXQB010000325.1 GCA_030685215.1 Actinomycetota bacterium | reverse complement strand
CACGAAGTGGACCCGCATGGCTGCCGAGATCAAGGGCGTCACCGAGGAGACCACCACCGGCGTGATGCGGCTGTACAAGATGCACGAGCGCGGCGAGCTGCTGTACCCGGCCATCAACTTCAACGACTCGGTCACCAAGAGCAAGTTCGACAACCTCTACGGCTGCCGCCACTCGCTGATCGACGCCATCTGCCGCGCCACCGACGTGATGATCGCCGGCAAGGTGGCCGTGGTCGCCGGCTACGGCGACGTGGGCAAGGGCTGCGCGCAGGCGCTCACCGGCCAGGGTGCTCGCGTGATCATCACCGAGATCGACCCGATCAACGCGCTGCAGGCGGCGATGGAGGGCTACCAGGTCACCACGCTGGAGGATGTGGTGGGCCAGGCCGACATCTTCGTGTCGTCCACCGGCAACGACCACATCATCACCGTCGACCACATGCACCAGATGAAGCACAACGCCATCGTCTGCAACATCGGTCACTTCGACAGCGAGATCGACATGGCCGGCCTCGCCCGCAGCGGCGCCACCAAGGACGAGCTGAAGCCGGGCACCGACCTGTGGACGTTCGACGACGGCCACGCCATCATCGTGCTGGCCGAAGGCCGCCTGGTGAACCTGGGTTGCGCCACCGGCCACCCCAGCTTCGTGATGAGCTGCTCGTTCAGCAACCAGGTCATCGCGCAGATGGAGCTGTTCGCCAACCTCGACAAGTACCCGCTGGGCGTGCACGTGCTGCCCAAGAAGCTCGACGAGAAGGTGGCGGCGCTGCACCTCGACGCGCTGGGCGTGAAGCTCACCAAGCTCACCGACGAGCAGGCCGAGTACCTGGGCATCGACCCCAGCGGCCCCTTCAAGTCCGACCACTACCGGTACTAGTACAGTTTTCTGGGCAGGAATCGTCTCGTACTTCGAGACGATTCCTGCCCAGAGTCGCGTCTGGAAGTCAGTGGGCGTTGGCGAGGACGATGGTGTCGCCCTTCAGTCGGAGGCGGGGGAGGAAGAACTGCACCAGCGGGCCGATGCCGAAGGTGAACGCGAGCGTGCCGATGCCGATGGTGCCGCCGAGCAGCAGCCCGGCGGCCAGCACTGCGAGCTCGATGACGGTGCGGGCGATGCGCACGCTGATGCCCCGCTTCGACAGGCCGAGCATCAGGCCGTCGCGTGGGCCGGAGCCGAGTCCGGCACCGATGTAGAGCCCTGAACCGAGGCCGACGGCGACCAGGCCGAGCAGCATGTAGCCGACGCGGAGCGCCATCACGTCGGTGGTGGGCAGATGGTCGTCGATGAGGAACACGACCAGACCGATCTGGATGGCGTTGAGCAGCGTGCCCAGGCCCATGCGCTCGCGCAGCGGGATCCACAGCAGCAGGATGAACACGCCGGTGATCTCGATGACGAGCCCGATGGGGATGCCGGTCTTGCGTTCGAGGCCCTGGTGGAAGATGTCCCACGCGGCGAGTCCGAGCCCGGCGGTGAGGAAGCAACTGATGCCGAAGCCGAACAGGGTGAGCCCGAGCACGCAGCGGGCGATGCGCTGGGTGAGACGGTCGCTCGGGAGCGGCAGGAAGAGCCGTGCCCACCCCGTGGCTGGGAGCGCGGGGGTGACGACGGTGGTCATCGGGCGAACCTACCGGAACTCTGTGACACCCTCCTGGTACCAATTCCACCATGTTCTTCGCCACACTCTGCGCCGGCTGCAACCAACCCGGCGAGTCGCTCTGCCACCGTTGCCGCTTCTCGTTGGCCGCCACCCCGTCGCACGTCGACGAGTCGGGCATCATGGCTGCCCTGGCCTTCGAAGGGGTCGCCCGCCAGGTGGTGCACGGCCTCAAGTACCGCAACCGGCGTGCGGTCGCGCGTGAGGTGGCGCGGCTGATGGTGCGCCGCCTGCGCGTGCGCTCGGTCGACGTGGTCACCTGGGCGCCCACCAGCGGCGCCCGCGCCCGCCGCCGCGGGTACGACCAGGCAGAGCTGCTCGCCCGTGCCGTGGCCGCTGAGCTGAAGGTGCCCTGCCGCCGGCTGCTCTATCGCAGCCACGGCGGTTCGCAGACCGGGCACAGTCGGGCCGAGCGCCTCCGTGGGCCGTCGTTCCGAGCCCGTAGCTCGCACGGCCGGCTGCGTGTGCTGCTCATCGACGATGTGGTCACCACCGGCGCCACGCTCACCGCTGCCCGCGAGGCGTTGCTGCAGGCGGGCGTGGGCACCGTCATCTGCGCCGCCGCGGCCGCCACCCCCTCGGCGCTTCAGTCGATGAGGCCGGCCAGGCGTCGCACGGCAGCGATCGCTTCGGTGGCGTCCACGTCCACCCACACGCCGCGGATTCCCACACCCTCGGCAGCCGAGACGTTGCTCACCACGTCGTCCAGGAAGGCGGTGCGGCCTGCCTCCGCGCCCAGCCTGGCCAGAGCCAGCTGATAGATCGCCGGGTCGGGCTTGCGCAACCCGACCTCGTGGCTGTCGACCACGTCGTCGAACAGGTCGTCGAAGGGCAACAGCGTGCGCCAGTGCTCGCGGAACTCGGCCACGTTGTTGGTCAGCACGCCCAGTCGGAAGCCGGCGTCGCGCAGCTCGTGCACCAGCGCGATCATCGGCTCGCTCGGGCGGAACTCGATCATCGGCGCGCCGCCGGGCGGCGGCGGCGGAATCGCGATGCCGGCCGCCTCGAGCGCGGCTTTGTTGAGCCGGCGGTTCTCCTCGAGCGTGATCTCGCCGCGCTCCAGGCGGTGCCACGGATGGTCGCCGTCGGTGGCGTAGTCGCCCAGGAACAGGCGGGTCACCTGTTCGGCCACCTCCCGCGGGAAGCGCTTGCCGAAGTCGCTGTGCCGACCGGTCTCGGCGAGCACGCCGCCCACGTCGAAGATCACGGTGTCGATCACGGCCGCCGGCATGACCGGCAGTCTGCCGTGGGTCGACGTGGTCCGTCGAAGCGAGCCCCCATCCGAGTGCCACGGCCCCATCCGAGTGCCACGATGCCATCCGAGTGGCAGCGTGCACCCCGTCGGGACGCTGGCACTCGGACGGGCGGCTGTCACTCGGATGGTCGTGGGGCACAACGGGCATGCCAAGGCTCACGCGAGGGCCGCCGGTAGGCTCACTACCCGCATGGGCATCCTCGATCGCATCCTCCGCGCCGGTGAAGGCAAGAAGCTGAAGGCCCTGGAGGGCCTCGTTCCCGACATCAACGCGCGCTCCGCCGAGATGTCGGCACTCTCCGACGACGCGCTGCGCGCCAAGACCGCGGAGTTCCGTGGGCGCCTCGAGCGCGGCGAGACGCTCGACGACTTGCTGGTCGACGCCTTCTCGGTGATGCGCGAAGCGGCCACTCGGGTCATCGGCCAGCGCCACTTCGACGTGCAGCTGATGGGCGGCGCCGCGCTGCAC
>JAUXQB010000190.1 GCA_030685215.1 Actinomycetota bacterium | reverse complement strand
GCGCACGTGACGACCGTACTCAATCAGTCGGTGGTGCGACCACGACGAGGCGCGGCTGCCTTCTTCGCCGCCGCCTTGTCGGGCGCAGCCTTCTTCGCAACCGCCGACTTGGCGGGAGCGGCGGCCTTCTTCACCGGCGCGGCGGGCGCAGGCGCGGCCGGCGCGGCGGCCTTCTGCGCGGCGGCCTTCTTCACCGGCGTGGCAGGTAGGGGCGGCGGCGCGGCTGCGTCGTCGGCCACCTTGCCGCCGCGGCGACGGCGTGCGGCCGTCGACACCGGCTCGTCGGGAACCTCCGGCGCGCGGCGAGCACCACGAGGGGCGGCCGCCTTGCGCGGCGTCGACGACTTGGCTGCCGCCGCCTTCTTCGGGGCGGCCGCCGGCTCGGACGGCTGCTCCGGCGCATCGTCGGGTACGGCGATGGCCTTGGCGGCCTTGGTCGCCTTCGTGGCCTTGGCAGGTTTTTCCGGCTTCGCTGCCTTGGCCGGCGCGGCTTCGCCGAGCGGTGCAGCCGAACCCATGCCGGGAATGGCGAGGTCGACGCTGCGCTTGGCGGGCACGAAGCTCTCGACCACCAACGTGACCGACTCGCCCACCTTCATGAACTCGCGGGCGCTGCGCGGCGTGGGGTGCGCCATCAGGCGCAGCGGCACGTAGCCGATGACGTCGTCGATGCGCACGTACGCGCCGTGCGACGAGTAGTGATCGACGATGGCGTTCACGCTGGTGCCGGCCGGGTGGCGCTCGACGAACGTGAGGAACGAGAGCAGGTCGTTGACGGTGGACTTCGAGTGCTGCTCGGTCGCGGCAGCGACCGCGGCGGCAACCACGGCCTGCGTTTCGGCGGGCATGGGCGCACGCTCGGCGCCACCACGACCGCGGCGACCCTTCGCGGGAGCGGGAGCAGGAGCCGCAGCGTCGGGCGCCGGCTTGGCAGCCGCACGCGGCGGCGGAGCCTTCGGCACGGGCATCGGCAGGTTCGCCTCCGGGCTCCCCACGCGCACGGTGCCTTCGTCGGCGGCACCACGGCCGCGACCGCGTGACGGGGCAGCGCCGCCCTTGCGCTTCGCTTCCGCGGTGACCTTGCGGCTCAACGGACCGCGCACGGGCAACCGCTTCACGAACACCCAGCCGATGTGCGGCACCGGCTTGCCGCCGATGAGCCGACCTTCGTCGAACAGCCAGTCGTACTGACCGTGGAACTCCTGGTAGCTGTCGTTGGTGAGGATGTCGGCGTTCACCTTGTGCGCGATGCTCAGCACGAACGCGTCGCCGCGACCGATGGCGCCGGCCGGCGGTGCCACCAGCTCGTTGTTGCTCACCGCTTCGTCGAACTCGGCGACTTCCTTCGGGTCGATGCGGTGACCGAAGGTGGCATCGACCACCACGGTGATGAGCGCCGTCGGGTCTTCCTCCATGTAGGCGAGGACCGCTTCGTTGAGCTGCTTGAGACTGGGCTGGGTACGACCCTCGGTGGCGAGGTTCGATCCGTCGACGACGACATGATGAGGCATAACGCTCGTCAGCCTACGATGCGGCGATCGAGAAAGTCCGTATGCGCCGGGCCGCGCCGCCGTCGGTGTCGCCGGTCGGACGCGTTCGTCGACTCACCCGGGTCGTGGCCGACGCGAGGCACCGCTGTTAGAAAGGTCGGATGAAGAGAGCCGTCCTGTGGGACTTCGGTGGTGTCATCCTGAGCAGCCCGTTCGAAGCGTTCAACCGTCACGAAGCGCAGGTCGGCCTCCCCGCCGACTTCATCCGCACGGTCAACGCCACCAATCCGCACGACAACGCGTGGGCGAAGCTCGAGCGCAGCGACATCGGTGGCGCCGAGTTCGATGCGCTGTTCGCCGACGAGTCGGAGGCACTGGGCCATCGCGTGCCCGGTGCTGATGTACTCGCACTGCTGTCCGGCGAGATCCGCCCGGAGATGGTCGACCTGCTCGACCGGGTGAAGGCCGCCGGCTACAAGGTCGCCTGCCTCACCAACAACGTAGTGAGCGAAGGCGTGGCCGACGAGCGAGCCATCGCCCTCGCGAAGGTGATGGCTCGCTTCGACGTGGTGGTGGAGAGCAGCAAGGTCGGCTGCCGCAAGCCCGAGCCCCGCTTCTACGAGATCGCCTGCGAGCTGCTCGACGTGCAACCCGACCAGTGCGTGTTCCTCGACGATCTGGGCATCAACCTCAAGCCCGCCGCAGCCATGGGCATGTCGACCATCAAGGTGTTGAACGCACCCCAAGCCATCGCCGACCTCACCGCCCTCCTCGCACTCGATTCGAACTCGACGTTGTGACCGAGCAGTTCACCGAGGACGACCGACGCGTTGGCGCGTCAGGGCAGTTGGCGATGCAAGTCATCGTCGCGTCAGGGCTGGTCGCGTGGTATGTCCTGGTCCTCGAGCGCATCGACAGCGCGACGTCGACCGTGCGTTCACCGGCCGTCGACTCGTGGATGCTTCGCCTCGTTCTCGAAGCCCTGCTGGTCGAAGTGACGATGGCTCTCGCCTTGGTGGTGGTGCCCACGATCGCGTTCACGAGGCGAGCGCGTCGTACCGGTGTCATGTCGGCCGCAGCCACTCGGCCGATGAGTGTTCGCGCAGCGAGATCCGCCTCCGTGCAGTTCGCCGTGGGTTTTGTCGAAGGTCTCGTGGTGCTCGGGTTGATGCGTGTCCGCGCGTGGCCCGTGCTGGTGCCACTGGTGTTGCTCGCCCTGTGGTGGTCGTTCGTGTCCAACCCCCGAACCGTGCAGTTCGTGGCGAGCCTCCGACGCGCACACGCGAGCGATCATTGGACCGGCGTGGTCAGCGGGCTCACGTCAGCGCCGATCGAGACCTGGGTCAACCCGGTTCGCCACTACAGCTCAGCTGTCTGGGCCAACTTTGCCCGACATCGACATACGGACATCTTGATCGCCACCGACACCGTCGATCAGTGGCCCGTCGACGAGCAGCGGGCGTTGCTGGCTCACGAACTCGGGCACGTGCAGCTCGGTCATTGGGCAGTGATTCGCCGAGCGACGGTTGCACAACGGGTCGCTGCCGGCATGATCGGTGCCTCCGTGCTGATGATCGCCGATTCCGATGGCAGTCGTGATCCCGTGTCGTACTCGCTGTTCCGGGTCGGCTCGTTCTTTGCGATCGCCGTGCTCTCCATGCTGCTCTCGCGGTGGCGCCGAAGCATCGAGTCCGCCGCAGACGCTCACGCTCTCGATCTCACCAGAGACCCAGCGGCCTTCCAGCGGATGGTCCTCTCGCTGACGCGATCCAACCGAGCAGCCGTCTCGGGGCTCGGGTCCTCGAACGCCTGTGGAGGAATGGCACCCGGGAAGCGGATCGAGCTCGCAGATCGTTGGGCCTCCGACCACGCTCTGCCCCCGCCGGCCCCCTGACCGACGAGCCGCGGATGACGATGAGTGTCCGGAAGCGGCTACAGGTCGACGAAGGTCTCGTCCAACAGGTCGGCGAGCTCCTGGTCGTGGATGGCCTTGCTGCCGGTGGCGGGGCTGCCGCTGCCGATGCGGCACACCGAGCGCAGGTCGTAGCCCTGCTCCTTGATGCGCCAGAAGCGAGCTTCCACGAAGCGCCACGGACCCATGTTGT
>JAUXQB010000318.1 GCA_030685215.1 Actinomycetota bacterium | reverse complement strand
CGCAGCTGTCGCCCACCGCGTGGGTCGACCACGTGCCGCGCTGGCTCAGCGGCGCCGACCTGGTGTTCGCCGAGCTGGTGGCGAAGCTGCCGTGGCGCCAGCGCGAGGTCACCATGTACCACCGCCGGCTGCCCGAGCCGCGGCTCACCGCGTGGTGGAGCCCCATTGGCGGCCACCCCGAGCCGCTGCCGGTGCTCGACGAAGCGCGCATGGCACTCACCCGCCACTACTCGCGACCGTTCGACTCCATCGGGTTCAACCTCTACCGCGACGGGCGCGACTCCGTCGCCTGGCACGCCGACCGCGAGCGCTACCTCCAGGAAGATCCGGTGGTGGCCATCCTCAGCACCGCCGCGCCGCGCACGTTCCAGGTGCGATCGAAGCAGGGCGGCCCCTCGCGCGCCTGGCAGCTCGGCCACGGCGACCTGCTGGTCATGGGCGGCTCGTGCCAGCACGACTTCGAGCACTGCGTGCCGAAGGTGGCCAGCGTCGCCGGGCCGCGGCTGAGCGTGATGTTCCGCCACAACCTCGCCGACTGGCAGCCGCCGGAGTCCGGCACCTACAACCAGGCATGAGCCCGGCGTCGAGTGCGAGGCGGCGCCCGAGCGGCGCGATACTCGCACCATGACGTCCAACACGGATCGCTACACGTTCCTCCCCGGCGGCGGCGCCGACTACCCCACCATCGTCAGTGGCGACGGTGTGTTCCTGGTGGCCGACGACGGGCGACGCATCCTCGACGCGGCCGGCGGCGCCATCGTCGGCAACATCGGCTGGGGCCGTACCGAGGTGGCCGAGGCCGCGGCTGCGGTGATGCCGATGGGCTACGTGGTGCCACTGTGGCCCACCCCCAGCCGGCTGGCCCTGCGCGACGAGCTCGTCGAGCACTGGCTGCCCGACGGTTTCAACCACGTGTTCTTCACCAGCGGCGGCAGCGAGAGCACCGACTCCGCGCTGCGGCTGGCACGGGCCTACCAGTTGGGCAAAGGCCGCGCCGACCGGTGGAAGGTCATCGGCCGCCACCCCAGCTACCACGGCATGACCACCGGCACCATGGCCGCCGCCAGCCACCTCGCCCGCCAGAAGGGCTACGAGCCGCTGCTGCTGCCGTTCCCGAAAGTGCCGTGGGACGACCCCGAACAGGTGTTGAAGGTGATCGAGCAGGAAGACCCGGCCACCATCGCCGGCTTCATCGTCGAGCCCATCACCGGTGCCGCCGGCGCGTGCCTCACGGCCAGCGACGAGTACTGGCAGGTGGTCACCGACGCCTGCCGAGAGCACGACATCCTGCTCATCGCCGACGAGGTGATGACCGGCTACGGCCGCACCGGGTTGAAGTTCGGCCACCAGCACTTCCCGCTGGTCCCCGACGTCATCGTCGGCGGCAAGGGCCTCGGCGGCGGCTACGTGCCGCTCGGTGCCGTCGCCGCGCGCGACGAGGTCGTCGACACCCTGCGGGGCTCCGGCTTCATGTACTTCACGTTCACCGGCAACGACGCTGCCTGCGCGGCGGGTGCGAAGGTGCTCGAGATCATGCGCCGCGAACAGCTGGTGCAGCGTGCCGCCACCCAGGGCGCGGCGCTCGGGCAGCGGCTGCGCGACGAGTTCGGCGAGCACCCGGCGGTGGTCGACATCCGCGGCCGCGGCATGTTCTACGGCCTCGAACTGCGTTGCAACCGCGACGCCGTCGTGCAAGCCGCCATGGACCGCGACATGTGGGTGTACCCGGCAGGGTCCGGGCCCGTGGCCGACGCGGTGATGGTGGCGCCGCCGTTCATCATCACCGACAGCGAGATCGACCTGCTCGTCACCACTCTGCGCGCCTCGCTCGACGCGGTGTACTCATGAGCGGCACCATCGCACTGCAGGGTGGTGGCCCGTTCGTCGCCAACGACGACCTCGACCGGCGCCTGGTGGCGTCGGTGGCGGCCACTCGCGTGGTGGTGCTGCCCACGGCCGACGCGTTCGAACACCCCGAGCGCCTCATCGTCTCGGCGATGGCGTGGGGCGAGCGTCTCGGCATCGAGGTCGACCCGCTGATGGTGATGCGGCGCGGCGAGGCGCTCGAAGAGGCCTCGGTCGCCGTCGTTCGGCGAGCGAAGGCCGTGTACTTCGTCGGCGACCAGCCGCTGCACCTGCGCAGCGTGATGAAGAACACGCCGTTGTGGGACGCCCTCACCGAGGTGCTCGCCAACGGTGGGCTCGTCGCGGCCAGCGGCGGCAGCGCGGCGGCGATGTGCGACCCGATGGTCGATCCTCGCGGCGGTGCCTACACGCTCGGTCTCGGGCTCATCGCCAACTTGGCACTGGTCACCGAAGCCGAGGACTGGTCACCCGAGCGACTGCACCGCACCCGCAAGCTGGCCAACACCGCGTTCGCGGTGCTGCGCACCGGCGACGCACTCGTGCACACCGCCGCCGGTTGGGAGCTCGTCGGCGACGTGGAAGTGCACGGCGAGCTGCCCTGACTGGCGGTCGTGGATCCGGCGAGCCGGAGACCCCGGGGTCAGGCGCCGGTAGCGGGTGTGATCGACATGATGTCGACGATGAAGCTGAGTGCACCGGCCGGGCGACCGTTGGCCGCGGCGTCGGGGCCGTAGGCGAGGTCGACCGGGATGTCGATCTGGTAGCGACCGCCGACCTGCAGACCGAGGAGCCCCTGCT
>JAUXQB010000315.1 GCA_030685215.1 Actinomycetota bacterium | reverse complement strand
GTACTCGACAAGAAGTGGGGCGCCCCCACCATCACCAACGACGGTGTGTCCATCGCCAAGGAGATCGAGCTCGAGGATCCCTACGAGCGCATCGGCGCCGAGCTGGTGAAGGAAGTCGCCAAGAAGACCGACGACGTCGCCGGTGACGGCACCACGACGGCGACTGTCCTGGCATGGAGCCTCGTGCACGAAGGCCTGCGCAACGTGGCCGCCGGCGCCAACCCGATGACCCTGAAGAAGGGCATCGAGGCCGCCGTGGAAGCCGCCGTCGGTAGCATCCGCGAGCTCGCCAAGGAAGTCGACTCGAAGGAGCAGATCGCTCAGGTCGCCAGCATCTCCGCTGCCGACACCGAGATCGGCGCCACCATCTCCGAGGCCATCGACAAGGTCGGCAAGGACGGCGTCATCACCGTCGAGGAGAGCCAGACCTTCGGCATCGAGCTCGACTTCGTCGAGGGCATGCGCTTCGACAAGGGCTACATCAGCCCCTACTTCGCCACCGACATGGAGCGCATGGAAGCGTCGCTCGACGACCCGTACGTGCTGCTCGTCAGCGGCAAGATCAGCTCGGTCCGCGATCTGCTGCCCGTGCTCGAGAAGATCATGCAGAGCGGTCGCCCGCTCGTCATCATCGCCGAGGACGTCGAGGGCGAGGCCCTGGCCACCCTGGTCGTCAACAAGATCCGCGGCACCTTCAAGTCGGCCGCCGTCAAGGCGCCCGGCTTCGGCGAGCGCCGCAAGGCCACGCTGCAGGACATCGCCATCCTCACCGGTGGCCAGGTCATCAGCGAGGAAGTCGGCCTCAAGCTGGAGAACACCACGCTCGACCTGCTCGGCCGTGCCAAGCGCATCATCATCACCAAGGACGAGACCACGGTCATCGAGGGTGCTGGTTCCGAGGACGACATCAAGGGCCGCATCAACCAGATCAAGGCCGAGATCGACAACACCGACAGCGACTACGACCGCGAGAAGCTCCAGGAGCGCCTCGCCAAGCTCAGCGGCGGCGTTGCCGTGCTGAAGGTCGGTGCTGCCACCGAGGTCGAGCTGAAGGAGAAGAAGCACCGCATCGAAGACGCGGTCTCCACCACCAAGGCTGCCATCGAAGAGGGCGTCGTGCCCGGCGGTGGCGTGGCTCTCCTGCGTGCGCAGGCTGCCGTGCTGGCAGTGGCCGACAGCCTCAGTGGCGACGAAGCCACTGGTGCCCGTCTGGTCGCCAAGGCGCTCGAAGCCCCGCTGAAGCAGATCGCGGAGAACGCCGGCATGGAAGGCGGCGTCGCCGTCTCCATGGTGAAGAGCCTGAAGGGCAACGAGGGCCTCAACGCCGCCACCGGCGTGTACGAGGATCTCGTCAAGCTCGGCGTCATCGACGCTGCCAAGGTCACCCGCTCGGCGCTGCAGAACGCAGCCTCGATCGCAGCGCTGTTCCTCACCACCGAGGCTGTCGTCGCCGACAAGCCCGAGAAGGACAACGGCGGCGGAGGCGGCATGGGCGGCGGCATGGAAGACTTCTGACCCGGTCAGACAGTCCCGCCAGTGAAGTGAGTTGAGCGAAGGCCCGGTGCGCGAGCACCGGGCCTTCGTCGTACTCGGGTTGGTGGTGGGCAAATCGCTCGGTGGGTCGCTGGACGTCCTACACGCAGAGGGTCGTGTCGGTGGAGTAGGTGCCGTTGCGGCACACGTCCACGAACTCGATGCGCACGACGACGAACTCCTGGTCGACCCACCGGGGAATGATCCGGAACCAGGTCTCGGGCACCGAGTCGTCGAAGTTGGGAGCAGCGATGGCGAGTGAGCCGTCGGGCAGGACGAAGCGGGTGTACGTGATCGGCTCGACCGGGTCGACGGCCGCGTAACGGATGGCTTCGATCTGCGCCTCGACCGCTGCGTACACCTCGTCCTGCGAACCGAACGACTGGCCCTCCAGGGCGGCAGTGAGCGCGGCGTCGATCTCCCACGGTGCGGTGGGGGTGGTGACGATGGCCGCCTTCGCTCCGGGCAGTTCCACGGCGCTCGTGCCAGCGTTGTCCAAGGCGATCATCACTGGGGCCGCGGCGCCGGGGTCGCCCCAGCCGAACGAGAGCACGACGAACCCGTTGCCCAGCTCGAGGTCGGTGGCCGACAGCGCCTCCTCGCCGAGGTCGATCAGGGCGTAGTCGACAGCCGCATCGGTGGCCGTCGCGACCCGGATGAGCGAGGTGCCGTCGAGCCAGGCGATGGTGCTGCCGTCGCGGCTGATGGTGTACAGCCGGGGGCAATCGCTGCAGTCGGTGTACGACGACTCCAGGCCGAGGTCTGCGGCGGAGACGCCGGGTTGTGAGACCTCCGAGTAGCTGACGAACTGACGCAGCACCTCCTGGTAGTACTCGCCCACGATCAGTCCCTTCTCTGCCAGGTGCATACGGCTGTAGCCCTGCTCCCAGCCACCGAACTCGGCGTCGATCACCGTGGTCTCGAATGTGGCGAGGGAGCGGGTCAGCAACACTGACTCGACCAGCACGGACTGCGGCTGGGCCTCTTGCTCGACGGCGTAGAGCACGGTCATCTCGCCGTTCACCATCGCCACGTCGTAGAGGCGCACCCATCCGGTGAGTGCCTCGCCGGGGAACAGTTCGCTCAGCTCACCGAACTGCCACACGAGCAGAGTGGTGTCAGCCTGTGCAGCGCCTTCGCTGCTCCACCCGCTCTGGCGCTGCATGATCACCGAGCCGTCGGGCAGCTGCAGTGCCATGCTCATCGGCTCGGTGACGAGCTGCTCCGGCACGCCGTCGGTCACACGCCAGACACCGTCGGGGCCGGCGGTGATGATCGTGCTCGACCCGTCCATGCCGCTGGGAGCGGGTGCGGTCGTCGGAGTGGTGGTCTCCACCGTCGTCGGTGGGACGGTCGACTCGACCGTCGGCGCCACCGTGACGGGCGCGCTGGTCGGCACGGGGATGGTGGTCGCAGGCACCACACGCGGGTCGCCGCCGTCGTTGGCCCAGACCAGCACGCCCACCAGCGCGGCCGCGGCGGCGATGCCGGCGCCGGCCATGTACCAGCCGGTGCGATCGTTGCGGCGACCCGTGGTCACCCGAGGTTGGTGGAGTGCCGGCAGCTCCGGTGCGGGGGGTGCACCGGCCACCGCTGAGGCGACCATCGAGCGGATCTGTTCGTCGAGTTGCTGATCGTTCATTGCAGGATCCTCCGCAGTTGTTCGCGGGCACGTGCCAGCTGCTTGCGCACGCTGCCCTCACTCACGTCGAGCACGCCCGCGATCTGCGCGGGGGTGAGGTCGTCCCAGTAGGTCAGGTAGACGACGGCGCGCTGTTGCGTGCTCAGCTCGCCGAGCGCACGTTGCGCGTCGAGCGAGAGCGCGGTCTGGTCGGTCGACACCGGCGACGCGGTGCGCACTTCACGCAGGTGCCGGCGGGCATCGCTGCGCTTCACCGAGTGCGCTCGGTTGAGCACGGCTCGATAGAGGTAGGCGCGCTGGTTGGTCACCTGCGGCCAGCCGGGCGATCGGAACGCCTGCATCACCGCATCGATCATCACGTCGGGTGCATCGTCGGGGCCGACGAGCGCGGTCGCATAGCGCACGAGCTCGTCGGCGTGTCGCCGGTACACCTCGGTCGGGTCAGCCACTGCTGTCATCATCACCCATGCGACGCCACCGGTCGATCGAACGGGTGACACGGGCGTTGGCGAAGCTTTTCATCACGGATGCCGTGATGAAAAGCTTCCTCAAGTCGGGCGGCCGCGCCTCAGCGGTGCTGGCGGCCGAGCCAGATCTGGTACCAGCGCGCGGCGTCGGTGGCGTGGCGCAGGATCTCGCCGCTCATCAGCCGCGCATCGTCGGCGGACTGCATCGACTCCATCCGCTGGCACGCACGTCCCAGGTTGTCGGCGCCCAGCAGCAGCGCGCTGCTCTTCAGCGTGTGCGCGGCGCGCTTGGCCGACGCCACGTCGCCGTCGGCCGCCGCCTCGGCGAGCGCGGTGCGACGACCGTGCAGCTCGCCGAGGAACGTGCGCACGAGATCGACCACCACCGCCGGGTCGCCGAGGTCGGCGGCCAGGCTGTCGAGCACCGCGGCGTCGACGGTGTCGGGCAGCTCGCCCACGGTGGGCACGTGCTGCACCCACCTGCGCAGCGCTTCGCCGAGCACCGCCAGGCTCACCGGCTTGGGCAGGAAGTCGTCCATGCCGGCCAACTCGCAGGCTCGGCGGTCGGCGGCGGTGGCCGCCGCGGTGACGCCGATGATGACGGAGCGGTGCCCGGTGGCCGCCTCGAGCTCGCGGATCTGCCGGGTGGCTTCCGGGCCGTCGATGCCGGGGAGTTGGTAGTCCATCAGGATCAGGTCGGGTCCGTCGCCGGCGGCGACCATCTCGACGGCCGCTTCACCGGTGCCGACCACCACGGCCTGCAGCCCGAGCCGCGCGAGCTGGCTGGCGGCGAGCATCTGGTTGACGGCGTTGTCGTCGACCACGAGCACTGCCTGCCCGGCGACTGCGAGCGGCGGCACGGCGGTGGCCTGCGGTTCGGGCGGATCGCACGCGACGGCCGGGATCGTGACCGTGAACGTGGAGCCCGCACCGAGCCGGCTCTCGACCGCGATGCTGCCCTCCATCAGCTCGACCAGTTGGCGCACGATGGTGAGCCCGAGCCCGGCACCGCTGCCGTCTCCGGCGTTGCGGCCGGTGGTGAACGCCTCGAACACGGTCTCCAGCTCGTCGGCGTCGATGCCGTTGCCGGTGTCGACGACCTGGAAGCGCAACCCGCCGTCGATCGGCGCGACGCGCAGCAGCACTTCGCCGTCGGGCGTGAACTTCACCGCGTTGCCGACGAGGTTGCTGAGCACCTGGCGCAGGCGCGCGCCGTCGGCCTCCACTGCGACCGGCGTGTCGGGGCTCACCTCCGCGCGCACGCCCGTCTGCTGCCCGCCGAGTCCGAGCGCGGCCATCGCGATGACGTCGTCGATGAGCGGCAGCAGCACGACCGGCTGCCGCACGAGCGCGACGGCGCCGACGCCGAGGCGCGACGACTCGAGCAGGTCGTCGATGACCGTGGTGAGTCCCTCGATCTGCCGGCGCAAGGTGTGTGCGAGCGTCGACGCGTCGTCGGAGAGACCGGCGGAGGTGGTGAGCAGTTCCGCCAGCCCGCACATCGCGTGCAACGGGTTGCGCAGCTCGTGGCTGACGGTGGCGATGAGCCGCGTGCGCAGCGCGGCTTCCGCGAGCGCGGCGTCGCGGTTGTCGGCCAGATCGCGCATCAGCTCCTTCATCTCGGAGATGTTGCGCGAGGTGACGACGATGCCCGACACGTCGGGGTCGTGCAGCAGGTTCACCGCGTGCACCTGCACCGGTTGGTAGGTGTCGTCGGCGGCGCGCACCTGGAACTCGCCGGTGATGACGGCGCCAGGGTTCGACACGACCTCCTCGCGCAGTGCGAGCACGCGCACGGCGTCGTCGGGATGGAGCAGGTCGAAGATGGTGCGGTCGGCCCAGAACTCGGACGGGTAGCCGAGGATCGGCTTGTACCTGCCCGAGGTCTCGATGAGCACGCCGTTCTCGTCGATGAGCGAGATGGTGTCGTCGATGTTCTCGATCAGCTTCTGGATGCGGTGCGCATCGAATCGCGCGGCTTCGGTGATGGGCACCGCGGTGCTGAACAGGGCCACCGGTTCCCCGTCGCGCATGAGGGCGCGCAGCGAGAGGCGCACGAGTTGCTCGCCGCCGCCGGGCCGTTGCGAGGGCTGGATGCTGATGTACTCCTCGGTGTCGCCGCGTGCGAGCTGGCCGAGCACGGTGGAGGTGTACCCGCGATCACCGGGATCGATCATCGCTTCGAACGGCAGGCCGATCAGATCGTCGGGGGAGAGCTCGAACACCGATGCGTACTCACGGCTGCCCGCCACGCCGTGACCGGAGAGGTCGAACAGCGACCACGCCACCGGAGCCTGCAGCAACGCCTCCGCCAGGAGCTGTGCGTCGATCTTGCGCTCAACACCCACTCGTGCATTGTGCCCCAACGCCGCCGCGCCGGGGGCGACCCTGTCGTGACGGGGTCGTGGGGCGAGCCGTGGTGCGAGTGTGGGGCAGTCAGCCGCCGGCGACGGCGGGGATGATGCTGACGGTGGTGCCGGCCGGCGTGGCGGTGGACAGCCCGTCGAGGTAGCGCACGTCGTCGTCGGCCACGAACAGGTTGACGAACTTGCGCAGCGCGCCCGACTCGTCGAGCAGGCGGTCGTTGAAGCCCGGGTGCGCCGCGTCGAGGTTGGCGATCACTTCGGCGAGTGTGTCACCCTCCACCTGCACGGTGGACGAGCCGCCCGCCAGGGGACGCAACGTGGTGGGGATTCGAACAGTCACAGCCATGCGCTAAACGCTACCAACTCGGTCGGGATTTCAACGCCGATGGCCAGCACTCGAGTCACCCGGGTCGGCTCGTGCCTTCGCCATTAGCCTGGCTCGGATGCGAGTGCTGGCCGCGGTCGACAAGTTCAAGGGCACCGCCAGTGCCGCGCAGGTGGCTGCGGCCATCGGCCACGCCTGCTGGGAGCTCGGTCACGAGTGTGTCGAGCAGCCGGTGGCCGACGGCGGCGAAGGCACGCTCGAGGCGCTCGGTGGCGCGAATCGCACCAGCGTCGTCACCGGTCCGCTCGGCGACGCGGTGGAGGCCGAGTGGCGCTTCCATCGTGGAGTGGCGGTCATCGAGATGGCCCGCGCGTCGGGTCTCACGCTGGTCGGCGGCGCCGAGGGCAACGATGCAATGGCGGCCACCACCACCGGCACCGGCGAGCTCATCGATCAAGCACTCGACCTTGGTGCGAAGAAGATCGTCGTGTGCCTCGGCGGCTCGGCCACCACCGACGGCGGCCTCGGCTGCGTGCGCGCCATCACCGCGCCGCACCGGCTGCGCGGGGTCACGATGCTGGTGGCGTGCGACGTGCAGACGTTGTTCACCGACGCGGCGCCGGTGTTCGCCCCGCAGAAGGGAGCCTCGCCGGCGCAGGTCGACATGTTGCGCGGTCGTCTCGAACGAGTCGCGCAGATGTACCAGGAGCAGTTCGGTGTCGACGTGCGCACGGTGCCGGGCAGCGGCGCAGCCGGCGGTCTCGCCGGTGGGCTGGTGGCGCTCGGCGGCAGGCTGCTGCCGGGCTTCGATCTGGTGGCCGACGAGGTCGACCTGCACGACAAGATCGAGGCCGCGGACCTGGTGGTCACCGGCGAGGGCTACCTCGACGAGCAGAGCTTCGAGGGAAAGGTGGTCGGCGGCGTGCAGGCGATGGGCGCCGACAGCGGCCGCCCGGTGCTCGCGGTGGTGGGCGACAGCGCACCCGAGATCCGTCATCGCATCGTGCACCGTTCGCTCGTCGAGCTGTTCGGTGGCCAACGAGCGATGAACGAACCGTTGTGGTGCATCGAACACGCAGCGAAGGATCTGCTGCGCGAGTTCCAGAGCTGATCTTCGTTCGTTCGTGAACCACTAGGTTCCACGCATGCCCGACGAGTCACGCCCGCCTGCCGATCTCGCCATCGTCAACTGCACCGCACTGCTGGCGGCCACCGGCGACCGAACCACGTTCGCGCCGGGCAGCACCATCGAGATCACGAACGGGCGCTTGTCGAACATCGACCCCAACCCGTCCGAGTCTCCTCGCGCTCGGGAGGTCATCGATGCGCGCGGCATGGTGGCGATGCCGGGCCTCATCAACACGCACTGCCACGCCGCGATGACCTTCCTGCGCGGCGCGGCAGAAGACGTCGCGGTGTCTCGGTGGTTCAACGACTACATCTGGCCGATGGAGGTGAACGTCGGCGAACGCGACGTGTACCTCGGCACCCTCGTCGCAGTGGCGGAGATGATCGAGTGCGGGGTCACCACCTTCGCCGACCACTACTTCTTCATGGACCACGCCGCGCAGGCGGTGGCCGACACGGGCGTTCGAGCCAACCTCGGCTCGGCGTTCTTCAGCTCACAGGGTCCCGAGGGGCTGGCGGAGTCGATCGCATTCGCGGAACGGTGGAACGGTGGCGCCGATGGCCGCATCACCACGTCGATCGCGCCGCACGCGCCGTACACGGTGCACGACGACGACCTGCGCGCCGCCGCGAAGGCCGCCTCCGCGCTCGGGGTGCGGGTGCACACGCATGCGTCGGAAGACACCGCGCAGGCCACGCTCAGCCTGCACGCCCGCGGCCTCACGCCCATCCAGGTGCTGCAGGAGACGGGTGTGCTCGATGCCGGTGTCATCATCGCCCACGGCAACGGCATCCTTGGCAGCGACATCCCGCTGCTCGGCCAGTACCGCGATCGTGTGGGCGTCACCCACGGCCCGAAGGGCTACCTGAAGTTCGCGATGGGCGAGCTCACCCCCATCGCCGCGCTGCGTGCCGCCGGCGTGCCGGTGGGCTACTGCACCGACGGTGCCGCGTCGAACAACACGCTCGACATCTTCGAGAACATGCGCATCACGGCGCTCACCCAGAAGCAGATCCGCGACGACGCCACTTGGTTCAAGAGCGCGATGGCGCTCGAGATGGCGGGGCCGGAGTCGGCCGCCGTGCTCGGCATGCGTGGGCAGATCGGCGAGCTGACCGTGGGCGCGTGTGCCGACGTGATCCTGGTCGACGTCAGTGGCTTCCACTGCCAACCCGTGCACGACCTCGCGGCTGCGTTGGTCTACTCCGTGCAACCCAGCGACGTGCGCACCACCATCGTCGACGGGCGTGTGCTCATGCGCGATCGTCAGTTGCTCACCATCAACCGCGATGCGCTGCTGGCCGAGTTCCGGCTCCGCGCCCGCGAGATCACCGACCGCTCGCACGGCCGGAGCATCCAGGACTACACGTCGTAGGCGGTCAGGTGGTGGTGGGCGGCGTGGTGGTGCCGGTGGTGGGCACCCCGAGGATCTCGTCGAGCGTCTTGCCCGCGAAGTCGTTGCCGAGCATCAGGATGACGCCGCTGCCCTCGGCCCAGGCGCCACTCTGGACGGGCACCGGCAGGCCTTGCGCCTTGGACTCGATGCCGAGGTAGGCGGCGAGCGAGTCGGCCATCGGCTTGGCCGCGGTGTCGGAGGCGTTGTAGAGCACCTCGCTGACCTCCAGCTTGGGGGTGACCGTGGCGCTGACCGGCTCGGCCATGGTGAAGCCCTTGGTGGCGAGCACCGTGCTCATCTGCTTGGCAACGCCGTCCTGGTTGCTGGCATTGGCCACCTGCAGCTGCGTGCCGCTGACGATGAGGGCGAGCGTGGTGGTGGTGACGATGGCCGGCGGCTCGGTGGTGGCGGTGGGATCGACCGTGGTCTGCGTGGTGGTGGCGGTGGTCTTGTCCGGCGGCGAGGTGCTCGAGTCGTTCACCTTGCGCAGGATGAGGAAGCCGAGGATCAGCGCGATGGCCGTGACGACGATGGCGACCGTGCTGCCCATGGGGGCGCCGCTGGTGGTGCGAGCGGTACGGCCCTGGTTGTCGTTGCTCATGGGTGGCTCCTCGGTCGTCGTCTGGTGTCGTCGGCAGGTCGAGTGGTCAGGCCTGTTCGCCGGCAGCCGCACCATCGATGAGTGCCCGACGGCGACGATCGCGGTGACGGCGCAGGCGGCGAACCACCAGCTGGTCGGCGTTCAGGGCCGCCGGGTGATCGATGACCCGGTTGAGATCGAGATTGTAGTCCTCCACGGAACACGCAAAACGCGCGCGGATGGCATCGTGGCGATCTTCGTCGAGGGTGAACCACGTGGCCTCGAACTGGAGGATGGCCAGATCACGGTCGGTGAGCGGCTCGACGGGGGCGTCGAGGTCGGAGGTCGCGTCGTGCTCGGTCGTCATGATGCGTCCAGCCTGCCGCACGTGAGGCGAGGAAACCAAGCATGGAACGTGTGTTCGTGCAGGTCGGCAGGTGGTCGTTGGGTAGCGTGCGGGCGATGTCAGACCTCCGCCCGTTCCTCATCGGTGTCGCCGGCGGGACGTGCTCCGGCAAGACCACCGTGGCGGAACGTCTGGCCGAGCTCGCCGGCGACGAGTTCCTCGCGCTGATCAAGCTCGACTCGTACTACGTGTCGTACCCGGACGAACCGATCGACGTGCGTGCCCGTGCGAACTACGACCACCCTTCGGCGTTCGACTGGGGTCTACTCAACGATCACCTGGCCGCGCTCGCCCACGGCAGCACGGTGCCGGTGCCCATCTACGACTACACCAATCACGTGCGCAGTGGCGACGTGCGCATGGTGGCTCCGGCGAGCATCGTGGTGGTGGAGGGCATCCTCGTGCTGTACGAGCCGACGCTGCGCGATCGCTTCGACCTGAAGGTGTACATCGACACCGACGCCGACCTGCGGTTCATCCGCCGGTTGCAGCGCGACGTGACCGAACGCGGCCGCACGCCGGAGAGCATCATTCACCAGTACCTCGACTCCGTACGCCCCAGCCACGAGCAGTTCATCGAGCCCAGCAAGCGCTACGCCGATGTCATCTTCCCGCAGGGTGGCCTGAACGCTCCCGCCATCGACGTGCTGCTGGCCCGCGTGCGCGAACTTGCCGTGCTCGACGCGTCGGAGCAGCCGTCGACCTAGGGTGGTCGACACCACAACACTCGTCGCTCCGGACCCTGGTGATGATGCACTCCGAGGATTCACCGCGTGCCCGACGAGATCGTCCATCACCACGACCAGGCGACGAGGCTGGTCCTCGATGACCTGCCGGTCGCGGTGCTGTGGTTCGACGGCTGGCAGTTCGTGCACGGCAACCGACAGTGGCTGAGGCTCAGTGCGCTCGGCATCGCGGCGTGCCGCGGCGACGGCTGGCTCGACGCCGTTCACATCGACGACCGCGCGACCGCGGCAGCGTGTGTGCGGCTTCCGCCGCCGGAAGCAGCGGAGGGCGTGGAGCTGCGGGTGGTCGCCAGCGACCGAGTGCAGTGGGTCACCCTGCACAGTCGAGTGCTCGACGACGAGTGCGTCGTGACGATCACGACGACTCGCTCGCCCCGGGGAACCGACGCAACGCCCGCTGATCCCCGCATCGCCACGCTGCGCACGCGTCTCGACGAGTCGGTTCGCGTCGCGCAGGCCGTCGGGATGATCTCTCAACGAACCGGTGTCGATGCTGCGGCCGCCGCGGCCGCCCTCACTGCGTTCGCGACTGAGTCCGACGTGTCGCTGGCGGGTGCGGCGGCGAAGGTGGTCGATCGCGTGGTCGACATCGACTCGATGGGGCGGCGGAGGCAGCGGGCGCAATTGGATGCCGTCGCGTTCCGCCGGCTGTACGAGGAGCACTCTGCGGCCGTCTACGCGGTCGCCGGGTTCATCTGCGGCGCGATGTCGAACCGCGTCACCGAAGAGACGTTCTGGATCACCTGGCGACAGCCGGACCACGCCGACGTGACCGGTGACTCGGCTCGCGTCGCACTGCTCACCGTGGCGCACCGCCGTGCGATGAAGGCTGCGCTCGTGGCGGCCCACCGATCGGACGGGTCCGCTCGAGCTGCGGCCGTCGCCGGAGTGTTGCGGCGCGGGCAGGCAGTCGAGCGCACTCTCGCGTGCGCGCACCTCACCGCCATCGAGCGCTCCATCACGGCGCTCGCGCTGTACGGCCGCTGCACGTCGTCTGAGGTGGCCAAGATGCTCGGCGAGGACGAGCACGACGTGAACCACCGTCTCGGAGTCGCGCTCGGACGGCTGCGTGTGGCCGAATCGACGTGGCCCTGACTGGTGACGAGCCCCGTGCGAGTGGGGTACGGTTCACCTCATCACGTCGGCCGACGTTCCCGCCCAGTCCCTGCGGCTCGCTCATGGTGAAAGAGGAACGCATGCATCGAGGGCTGCACCAATCCAGCGTGCCAGGCCGCAGCGCATGACCGCGGATCGGTCGAATCGCCTGGCGATCGCCTTCGCACGCGAGACCGCCCGATCCGCAACGGCGCGACTCTGTACGGCATGCGTGGAGGTGCTCGACGTCGACGGCGCCGGCATCACCATCATGGGCGGCGATCAGGCCGGGCCGATCTGCGTCTCCGACGCGAAGGTGGCGGCACTGGAGGACCTTCAGTACACGATCGGTCAGGGCCCGTGCCGCGACGCGTTCAGGTCGGGACTGTCCGTCCACGCGCCGCGACTCGACGCCGACATGTGGGCGCGTTGGCCGTCGTTCGTCCAGTTGGCGCACTCGTCGCACATCGCCGCGGTGTTCGCATACCCGCTGCTCGTCGCAGGGGCCAACGTCGGCGTCCTCACGCTGTACCAGCATGCAGAAGGCGAGCTGACTGCCGCGCAGCGGGACGACAGTGAGGCGCTGGCCGGAGTGCTCGCCGAGACGGTGCTCAGCCTGCAGGACGACGCGCCTGCCGGCACGCTCGGAGCCGGCCTCGAGGAGGCCGTGCAGTACCGCGCCGAGATCTATCAGGCATCCGGCATGGTCGCCATCCAGCTGCGCATCTCGGCGGAGGAGGCGCTGCTGCGCATGCGTGCGCACGCGTTCTCCCACGACCAGTCGGTCGCGGAAGTCGCCTCGCTCATCGTCGCTCGCCGCTTGCGGCTCGCCGGCGACGACCACACGATCGATCCACCCATGGAAGTAGAGGAGTGAGCCATGTCCGATGAGGCTCTCGCGCACGCCGCGACCCGCCAGACCCTGACGGCGACCACATTCGTCGAGATCGTCGACACTCTCGTGAGCGACTTCGACGTCATCGAGGTGCTCACCGTCCTCACCTCGCGCTGCGTCGAACTGCTCGACTCCGCCGCGGCCGGCATTCTGCTCGCCGACGAAGAGGGACACCTGCGCGTCATCGGCGCGTCGACCGAGCAGGTGCAACTCCTCGAGCTGTTCCAGATCCAGAACGACCAGGGACCGTGCCTCGACTGCTACCACACCGGCGTCGTCGTGGCTCAGGCCGACCTCCGGGCGACGTCGCCGTGGCCCGAGTTCGCCGCCGAGAGCGTTGCCGCCGGGTTCCCGTCGGTGTGCGCGGTTCCGCTCCGACTGAAGTCGGTCATCCTCGGGTGCCTCAACCTGTTCATGTCCGAAGCCGTCGAGTTGTCCGAGGCGGATCTGGCGCTCGCCCAGGCACTCGCCGACGTCGCCAGCATCGCGATGATCCAGGATCAGGCGAGCCGCGACGCTGCGATCCGGGAGGGTCACCTGCAGCACGCGCTCACCAGTCGCATCGCGATCGAGCAGGCAAAGGGGATGATCGCCGAGCGTGGGCGGGTCGACATGAACGAGGCGTTCGCCCGACTACGCGCGTTCGCTCGGAACAACAATCGTGGCCTCACAGAGGTGGCGCAGGCGCTCGTCGACGGCAGCCTCACCGTCGACCTCGTCGCGCCGCGCCGTTCTTCGCCGCCTCCGCCACGCCCCTGACTCGACTGTCTCATTCACTGGCGCGCCACGCCGATCGGACGGAGCGTCGCGCGCGATCGGGTGAGTCGCCGGCGTCGATGAACTGTGCGATCGTCATCGCGGGTGCATGACGTCGGAGGTCGGTCACCGACACGACGCCGGTGACGGCGAGCGACACGATGCCGTGCCCGTTGGCCCAGAAACGCAGCGCGATGTCGCCGGGCTGTTCCTCGGCCCGGAAGCGGCCGGCGTCGACGCAGCGGCCGGCCGCAGCGACGACTCGTTCGAAGGTGACGCCTGCGGTCGCAGGGTCGGGGAGGTCGAACGATGCGTCGAACATCACGCGGTAGAGGTTCGGGTGCGACAGCGCGTGGTCGACATAGCCGACGCCGAGCAGCGCGAGATGTCGCACCGGGTCGCGTTCGGTGGCGACCGACTGCAGCCGTTCTGCCAGGCGCCGGAAGCCCTCCTGCCTGACGGCGCCCCACAACCCGGGCATGCCGTCGAAGTAGGTGTACACCGCCATCGTGGAGACACCGGTGCCCGCCACGAGGGCGCGCAACGTGACCGGCTCGCGGCGGGCGAGCAGCTCCGCGGCGCGATCGATGAGCAGCGCGCGGACCTGGGGCGAAGGTGATCTGGGCATTGCCAGGGAAGCATAGCAAGACTATTCTACGACTTCACGCATCGAACAAGGAGAGCGAACATGCCCGTCGAAGTACTCAACCCCGAAGGGCTGCCGAAGCCCGACATGTATCGCCAGGTCGCCGTTGCGGCCGGGTCTCGGTTCGTTTTCATCGCCGGGCAGGTCGCACGCGATGCCACCGGCGAACCGGTCGGCGCCGGCGATCTCGCCGCGCAGACCGAGCAGGCGTTCCGCAACGTGGCCACCGCGGTCGAGGCTGTCGGCGGCTCGTTCGCCGACATCGCGCGGCTCACCGTCTACGTGGTCGACTGGTCGCCGGAGAAGATGTCGCTGCTCGGCGAAGGTGTCATGCGCGCTGCCGCGACCGCGAACGTCGATCCGCTCAAGCCGATCACCCTCATCGGTGTCGCTGCGCTCGGCGAGCCGGATCTCCTCATCGAGGTGGAGGCCACCGCCGTGCTCGCGTGAGCCGCGCGGTGCTCAGCCGGCGCAACGATCGATGCGGAACGTGGGGTGCTCGGCCGCGATCGCCTCGAATGCTGCGCGCGGGTCGTTCCATCGCACCGGCATGTGCGGGCGGGCGCCGAACGCGAACATCAGGTAGCGCTTGATGATGGGGGCACGCTGGTCGATGGGGACCTCGGTCAGATGGACGCCACGGCGCCTGCCGTGCGTCAGCTCGGCGTCACCCTCGGCAGCGCGGAGGTTGCGGACCCAGTTGCTCTGCTCGCCCAACATCGACACGGTGTACCAGTGGCGGCCGTAGGGGACCACGACGATCGGCACCCGGACGATGTTGCCGCTGGTGCGGCCGCGCACGTGCAGCACGGCTGCGATCGGCAGCAGCCGCGGGAGCGGGCCGTCGGCGAAGCGTCGGTGCACCTGCTTCGCCTCGTCGTTCGGGTGGCCGCCCGCGTACATCGCCCGCTTCTGCTCGGACCAGGCCTCCTGCCGCGACGTCACGTCGCTCACGCTATGCGTTCTGTCAGTCGTCGACGTCGAGTGACGACGACAGCTCGCGGTGAGCCGCGAGCTGCGCCTGCAGCTCGGCGATCCTCCGCTCGGCCAGCTCCAGCACGTCGGCGCCTGCGATGAATCGGCGAGGCGGCGGCTGCTCTGCGGCGATCGTCATCAGCGCCATCGCCAGCTTGTCGGGGTCGCCCGCCTGGTGGCCGTCCTGAGCCTGCCACCACTCGCGTTGCGTCGCGCTCCGCTCCGCATAGTCGTCGATGGCGAGCTCGGGCCAGATCAGCGACTCCGGGCTCGCGAGGCCGGTTCGGAAGAACCCCGGGTTCACGACCGTGGTGTGGATGCCGAACGGCGCGATCTCCTGTGCGAGCGCACCCATCCAGCCCTCCAACCCGAACTTCGACGCGGCGTACACCGACGAGTATTCGAAGCCCACCAGACCGGCTCCCGACGAGATCGCGATGAGGTGACCCGAGCGTTGACGGCGCATCACCGGCAGCACCGATCGCGTCACGTTCATCGACCCCAGCAGGTTCGTCGCGAGTTGCTGCTCGACCTGGCGTGGCGACATCTCCTCGAAGAAGCCCTTGAACGAAGCACCTGCGTTGTTGACGACGACGTCGACCCGACCGAACCGCTCGACCGCAGCCTTCACTGCCGAGTCGGCGTCGTCGACGCTCGTGACGTCGAGTCGCACCGCCAGCAGGTCGTCGCGCTGTCCGAAGGCCTGCGTCAACTCGTCGGGGCGGCGACCGGTGGCGACGACCGCGTGGCCCTGCGCGAGCGCCGCTCGCACGAACGAGTTGCCCATGCCCCGCGCCGCGCCCGTGACGAACCACACCTTCGCGTCACTCATCGTCGTGTGCCTCCCTGTCGCTCTTCTGTCGCATCATCACCGACCACCGGCCCACGTGGCGCGCCGACTCGCCCAGGTGGCACCGGCCGCGAGGATCAGGAGGGCCGGAGCGAAGAGCCAGGTTCCGTCGGACCACGCGTGGGTGGTGGTGACGACGACGATCACCCACATCGCCGCGCTCGCGACGATGAGTGCTGCGCCCCGACGAGTCCAACGACGCCGCATCGCCAGTGTCCACGGTGCGGTCTCCGGCGCCAACGTGGCGGCGGCGAGCGCTGCGTGGAAGACCGTGAGGGCCGCGGCGGCAGCGATCGACCATGCGGTGGCGTGGTGGTCGACGATCGCGAGCCACTCGATGGCGACGGCGGCGACCACGAGCACGCCGAAGTGGCTGTCGGGGTGAACGGCGCAGAGCGCCGCCAACAGTCCGACGAGCAAGGCCACCGGGAGCACGGCGCGACCGGCGGCGAGCCAGGTGACACCGACTGCTGCGAGCGGGCTCGACACGATGAGCGCGCGCAGGACGACCGTCGACCGAGCGGGTTGATCACGATCTTCGGCTCGCTCGTCTCGCTCGTTGGTCATGTCGGTCGCTGCGATCGCTCGGTGGCGTTGGACCGCATGTTGCGGAGCACCTGGTCGAGGCTGCCCGGCCCCCGCCACTGCACGACGGCGACGCCGGACTCGCCGGCACGTTCGATCTCGAGCGCGCGTTCGAGCGATCGAATTCGCCACGCGACACCTGCGAGTGGATCGCCGGGGAACTGCTGCGTGATGTCGCGCGGGAGACAGTCGACGACGACCACGGATCGCCCGTGCGCGGCCATGGTGACGGCGCGCTCGAGGGCGGTCGGGCTCGCCAGCGGCGACAGCATCACGACGAGTGCGCCGGGGTGCAGCCCGCGTGGAACCCGTCCCGTGTCGTTGAGTCGACCTGTCGGATCGGTGGTCGAGAGGGTTTCGAGCAGGCGTCGGAGATGGCGCGAGCCACCGGCCGCGGGCAGTCGGTGGATGCCTCGGTTGTCGAGGACGACGAGTGCGACGCGGTCGCCGACCTCGAGGAAGTGCTCGGCGATGGAACCTGCGGCGCGCAGCGTGAGATCGAGGCTCGACGTGCTCCCGTCGATTCCCTCGCTGCGGCCGATGTCGTCGAATCCTTCGACGAGCAGCACGACGTGCCGGTCGTGATCGGCCCACGTGGACGTGACGTGCAGCGTGCCGGTCCTCAGCGAGCGGCTCCAGTGGATGCGGCGCAGTCGATCGCCCGGCTGGAACGGCCGAATGCTGGCGAACTCCGTGCCCGCGCTCTGCCGTGGTGAGCGGTTGACCCCGATCAATCCGGGCCGATGAACGGAGCCTGCCGTCGCGTCGAAGTGTGTCGTGCGCGGCAACGTCAACAGCGAGCGGGCGTCGAGGCCGCTCTCGGACACCCACTGGAACCCGGCCCATGCACTCGATGCCACCACGCGGGCCGGGCCGACGCGATGGCGCCCCCAGCGGGTGGCGCGGACTCCGATGTCGAGCACGCGATCGCCGTCGTCGCGCAGGCCGGCAGCGGCTGCACCATCGGCCGGTTGTGCGACGATCCACTCCGGGACGCGCAGCCGCACCGCGATGTCGTCCGCATGACAGCCCGGGTCGTCGACGGAGAACCGCCACGTCGTTGCGTCGCCCTCGCTCAGCGTCGGGTGGCCCATCGACTGGTGCACCGTCAGTGGCGTGGTGGGTCGGAGCAGGGCTGCCCACACCGCTGCGCCGACGAAGGGCGCGGCGAGCACCAGCAGGTCCGGCCGGTGACCCAGCACGGCCGCGCCGGCGAGCACGAATCCACACCACGTGGCGCGGGCGTGCGCAGCCGTCGGCCCCCACCCGCTCGCACGGAGTGCCGTTCGGCGGTTCACGGCGGGCTGGTCGGAGCCGGCAGTGGAGTGGGCACGGACGCCAGCACGTCGGCCGTCACCGTCGAGCCGGAGGCGTTCGACATCCACAGTTCGGGCTTGATGGTGATGCGGTGCGGCAGCACGGACGGCGCGACGGCTTTGACGTCTTCGGGGACGACGTAGTCGCGCCCGGCGATGACTGCATTCGCGCGGGCACACAGCAGCAGTGCGATCGCACCCCGTGGTGAGGCACCGATGCTGGTCTGTGGGTGCTGACGGGTGGCGACGGTGAGGTCGACGCAATAGCGACTGACATCGTCGTCGACGTTGACGGTCTCGACGGCGGCCTGCATCGCCAACAGTGTCGGCGCGTCGACGATGGTCGCGATGTCGTGTTGCTCGTGGCGGCGGTCGATCCGCTGCGTGAGCACCTGCCACTCCTCGTCCGGGGTCGGGTACCCGAAGCTGATGCGCAGCAGGAAACGGTCCAGTTGCGCTTCCGGCAACGGGTAGGTGCCTTCGTACTCGACGGGGTTCGCGGTGGCGAGCACGTGGAACGGCTCGTCGAGCAGGAACGTCTCGCCCTCGACCGTGATCTGGCGTTCCTGCATCGCCTCCAGCAGTGCCGATTGCGTCTTCGGTGGAGTCCTGTTGATCTCGTCGGCGAGCAGCAACCCGGTGAACAACGGGCCATGGCGGAACACGAACTCGTTGGTGCGTTGGTCGAACACGAACGAGCCGGTCAGGTCGGCGGGCAACAGGTCCGGTGTGAACTGCGCTCGGGTGAACCGCAGTCCCAGTGCCTGCGCGAACGACCGCGCCGCCAGCGTCTTGCCCAACCCCGGGAGGTCCTCGATGAGCACGTGGCCGCCCGCCAGCACGCCGCACAGGATCAAGCCGAGCGCCGTCCGCTTGCCGACGATGGCAGTGTTCACCTCGTCGAGCACCGCGTTGGCCAGTCGTGAAGCCTCCGCCGGCGTCATCGTCGTGGCGGGTCGGATCTCGTTCACAGGGCCTCGATGTCGGTGATGATCTGCTCCAGGGTTCGCGGCGAACCGAGGCGCCGGGGGGAACCGACCTGCAGCCCGCGCAGCGCCGGAGTGAGGGTTCGCTGCTTGCGTTCGGTGTCGGGCGGGGTACTCAGGCGGGCATCGGTCAGCGCGACGAGTCGGTCGCGCAACTCTGTCGAGCCGGTCCGGCGGGCGCCCGCAACCTGAGCGCGCAGTTGCTGCACCCAACGGTCGTCGTCGTTCGAGCGGCTGGAGGTGCGAACCCGCGGCCAGCCCGTGTCGCCGATGCCCGTGGCGACGTCGAGGACCGACAGGACGAGCGCGGCCCCGACGGCGACGACGCCCGCGAGTGCGACGACCGCCGGGCGTGCGTCGGTGATCCACAGCGAGAGGCACAGCACGAGCCAGATCGACACGGTGGCGAGGATCCTCCAACGCGTCATGCGGGCACCCGCTCGCCGGACCGGAGCCCCGCCTCGATCCGCGAGAGCAAGGCGCGTGCGTTCGCACGATCGGCGTCGAGGAGCGCGTGGTCCGAGAAGCGGGCTTCGCGGTACAACGCAGCGAGCTCTGCGATCGCGTTCGGGTCCACCGATGACTCGGCGACGACTCGTTGCACGTATTCCGCCGACGTCTCCGCGCTCGATCGCGGCCACCCGGCAGCGGCGATGTCGTTCTCCAGTCGCATCCAGCACGCCACGATCGCATTGCGCGGCTCGCCCGTGGACAACGCGACGCGAGCCGCCTCCATGTCGAGGCCGGGGTGCTCACTCGGCACGGCGGGCAACGAATCGAATCGTTGTCGCTTGCGCCCACGCACGACGACCGCCGGCCACGCTGCCGGCCACCACCCGCGCATCGCCACGAGGGCAGCGACGCCGGCCGCAATCGTCAGCACAGCGATCACCTGCGGCAGTGGGCCGAGATCTCCGTCGCCTGCAGACTGCTCCTCCGGCTGCTCCGACGGCTCGATCGTGATCGGCGCCGCACCGCCGGGCGCCGACACGTCGACACCCGATGGCGGGACCACCCAGAACCGCACCGGCTCGGCCGATGCGGCCACCGCCAGCAGGGCAGCGGTCAGGAGTACGACGGCGATCGGCACCCGACGACTCATGTGCCGACGTTAGCGGCTCGCATCGTGACGACCCGTCGCCGGCCCCGCGTCGTCAGGATCAACCTCGATCGTCGCCGCCTAGACTGCCCGCCGAGGTTCGGGTGGTAGCCGGGTCACCAACGCTCGAACCCTCGCCGGGTTAGCTCAGCTGGCAGAGCAACGCACTTGTAATGCGTAGGTCAAGGGTTCGATTCCCTTACCCGGCTCGCACAATGATGCAAATGCATCATCAATGAGGTGCGTCTGCACCATGCGCGCGCGAGGCACGTGCACCGATGACGGTGCATGGCGAAAATTCGGCGGAACGAATGGACGGGCCGGCGGCTGCTCTGTGCCCTGGTCGTGGTGGTCAGTGCGAACGTGGCGACCGGGCACGAGGCATCGGCGGAGCGTCCGGGCGACGACTCGGCGCGTGCGGCCGACGTGGTGGCGCAGGACCCGATGACGATGTCGACTGCGGAACTCGCGGCGGCCTTCCCTGCCGAGTTCGAGTTCCTGCAGCGCACCTACGGACTCGACGACCGCGCCGCGGCCGAGGGCCTGCGCCTCACATGGGGTGCGGGCAACACTCGCGCATGGGCGATGGCGACCATGCCCGGCTACGCGGGCACGTGGGTGGACTACGAGCGCGCGACCGTCGTCGTCGCGGTGGCCGGCGGACCCTCCGCTGTCGGTGCCGCGCAGCGGAACGTCGCTGCTTCGGCGACGTTCGCAGCCGTGCCGACCACGATCGTCACCCGACCCTTCTCCTACGGTGAGCTCGTTTCCGAAGCAGCACGGCTGCAGCGCGTGGCCGACCCCGCCGAGCGCGGCGCCGTGAACGTGCGGATCGACGAGCAGAACAACGCGCTCGTGGTCGACGGCATGTCGCCGGCGGAGTCGGCAGGCAATTCCGCCGTGACGAAGTTCGTCCGGGCGAACGGCGCGCCG
>JAUXQB010000301.1 GCA_030685215.1 Actinomycetota bacterium | reverse complement strand
TACGACGCGCTGGGCGATGCGGCCGAGGGTGCCCTGGCGAAAGCCCCCCGGCGCCGGCCGGTGGCACGGTGGACGGCGGTGGCAGCGACGATCCGGGAGTGGGCGGTCGAGCATCCCCACGAGTACTCGCTGCTCTACGGCACGCCGGTGCCGGGCTATGCGGCCCCGCCCGACACGGTGGCTCCCGGCACGAGAGTGTCGCTGGCGCTGGTGCAGGTGGTCGTCGACGCCTGGTCCGACGGACTGGTCGATGCTCCGGCGACGAAGCTGTCGGCCGGCGCCCGACGCGACTTCGCGGCGCTGGTCGAGCAGGTGGCGCCCGATGTCGCGGTCGAGGTGATGTTCCGCACGATCCTCGCCTGGACCCAACTGTTCGGTCTGCTGAGCTTCGAGCTGTTCAGCCAGACGAGGGGCCTCGTCGAGCACCACGCGCAGGTGTTCGCCGACGCGGCGAGCACGATGGCCCGCCAGATCGGCCTCGCCGAGTAGCCCGAGCGCCGCGGAACTTCCGCCGTCTGGTCCCACGGATCCCACATTCAGTGTGGCTGTGATGGGACCAGACGGGGTCGGAGTGAACGGGGAGATATTTCGTACTTGAAATATCTCACGCGCGGTGTCACACTGGCTCGCGGGGAAGCCGTTCCCCGAGGGCTGTTGGGGGATTGCGGATGAAGGTGCTCTGCCTGGGTGGTGGACCTGCGGGTCTCTACTTCGCGATCTCGATGAAGCTGCGCGACCCCTCGCACGAAGTGACCGTGCTCGAACGCAACCGCAGCGACGACACGTTCGGCTGGGGTGTGGTGCTCAGCGACGACGCACTCGGCAACATGGAACGCAACGACCCGGCCAGCACCGAGGCCATCCGCGACCACTTCGCCTACTGGGACGACATCGCCGTCATCCACCGCGGGCAGCGCACCGTCTCCGGCGGGCACGGGTTCGCGGGCATCGGCCGAATGACGATGCTGCTGTTGTTGCAGGAGCGCGCTCGCGAGCTGGGAGTCGACCTGCAGTTCCAGACCACGTTCGAGAGCGCCGAGCACTACCGCCACCAGTACGACGTGGTGGTCGCGTGCGACGGCATCAACTCGCTGGTGCGCAACGAGTACGCCGACGTGTTCCGTCCCGACATCGATCTGCGGCTGTGCAAGTTCATCTGGCTCGGCACGCACCAGAAGTTCGACGACGCGTTCACCTTCATCTTCGAACACACCGAGCACGGCTGGATGTGGGCGCATGCGTACCAGTTCGACGACAGCACGGCCACGGTCATCGTCGAGTGCACGCAGGCCACGTGGGACGCATGGGGCTTCGAGTCGATGAGCAAGGAGGACACCGTCGCCACCTGCGAGAAGGTGTTCGCCGAGCACCTCGACGGGCACGCGCTCATGTCGAACGCGCACCACCTGCGCGGCTCGGCGGTCTGGATGAACTTCCCGCGCGTCATCTGCGAGCGCTGGTACCACGAGAACGTGGTGCTGATGGGCGACGCCGCGGCCACCGGGCACTTCTCCATCGGGTCCGGCACGCGACTCGCGTTCGACAGTGCCATCGCGCTGGCCGAGTACCTGCACACCGAGCCGACCATGGAGGCAGCGTTCCAGCGCTACCAGGACGAGCGGCGCGTGGAGGTGCTGCGGCTGCAGTCGGCGGCGCGCAACAGCCTCGAGTGGTTCGAGCAGTGCGAGCGCTACCTCGACCTGCACCCGGTGCAGTTCAACTACTCGTTGCTCACCCGCTCGCAGCGCATCTCCCACGAGAACCTGCGGCTGCGCGACCCCGAGTGGCTGCAGTCGGCGGAGGACTGGTTCCAGCAGCAAGCCGGCGGTGTGCCCGGGCGCACGCCGATGTTCGCGCCGTTCCGGTTGCGCGAGATGGAGCTGGTGAACCGCGTGGTCGTCTCGCCGATGGCGCAGTACCGCGCCGTCGACGGTTGCCCCACCGACTGGCACTTCGTGCACTACGCCGAGCGCGCCAAGGGTGGGGCAGGGCTGTTGTACACGGAGATGACGTGCGTCTCGCCCGAGGGCCGCATCACGCCCGGCTGCACGGGTCTGTACGCACCCGAGCACGAAGCGGCGTGGGCGCGGCTCACTCGCTTCGTGCACGCCGAGACGCAGGCGAAGATCTGCTGCCAGATCGGCCACTCCGGTCGCAAGGGCAGCACACAGTTGGGATGGGAGACGGTCGACGCGCCGCTGGCCGACGGGAACTGGCCGGTGATGTCGGCCTCCGCCGTGCCGTGGTCGCCGGCGAGCGCGGTGCCGATCGAGATGGACCGAACGGCGATGGACATGGTGACGGCCGAGTTCGTCTCGTCGGTGCGCATGGCCGAGCGCGCCGGGTTCGACATGATCGAGCTGCACGCCGCGCACGGCTACCTCATCTCCTCGTTCATCTCGCCCGTCTCCAACCGCCGCACCGATGAGTACGGCGACAGCCTCGCGAATCGCATGCGGTACCCGCTGGAGGTGTTCGCCGCGATGCGTGCGGTGTGGCCGGTGGAGAAGCCGATGTCGGTGCGCATCTCCGCGAACGACTGGGTGGGCGAGCACGGCGTCACGCCCGACGAGGCCGTGGAGATCGCCCGTCTGTTCGCGCAGGCCGGCGCCGACATCGTCGACGTGTCGGCCGGGCAGACATCGGTCGAGGCACAGCCGATCTACGGCCGCATGTTCCAGACGCCGTTCAGCGATCGCATCCGCAACGAGGCTGGCATCGCCACCATGGCGGTGGGCAACATCTACGAGCACGACCACGTCAACTCCATCCTGATGGCGGGCCGCGCCGACCTGGTGTGCATGGCGCGCCCGCACCTCGCCGACCCGTACTGGACGCTGCACGCGGGCGTGGAGTTGGGCGACGAGCACGTCGAGTGGCCGCTGCCGTACCTGCCGGGTCGCGACCAGGCGATGCGGCTCGCGCAACGCGCGCAGGAGGCCATCCGTGCCTGAGTCGCTCGCGGGTCGGACGGTGCTGGTCACCGGCGGGGGCACCGGGGCCGGCGCCAACCTGGCGCGAGGTTTCGTTGCGGCGGGAGCCGATGTGGTGGTGGCGGGACGTCGGCGCGAGCCGCTCGACGCGGTGGCGGCGTCGGCGCGCAACATCCGGGCGATCGTGTGCGATGTCACCGACGAGGCAGCCGTGGCGCGACTGTTCGCCGACGCGGGGCCGGTGCACGTGGTGGTGGCCAACGCCGGCGCAGCGGAGAGCGCGCGACTCACGCGTACGACGACGGAGTTGTGGCAGGAGATGCTGGCGGTGAACCTCACCGGCGTGTTCCTCACCTTCCGCGAAGGCCTCCGTCAGATGAGGGGCTTCCCGTGGGGCCGGCTGATCGTGGTGGCATCGACGGCGGGGCTGAAGGGGTATCCGTACGTGGCTGCGTACACCGCTGCCAAGCACGGCGCCGTCGGGCTCACCCGCTCGGTGGCGCTCGAGGTGGCCGGCTCCGGCATCACCGCCAACGCGCTGTGCCCCGGCTACCTCGACACCGAGATGACCGAGCGCACCATCGCCAACATCGTCGCCACGACCGGGAGGTCGGCCGAGGAAGCGCTCGCCGCGCTCACCGGCGGCAACCCCCAGGGCCGACTGGTGCAACCCGCGGAAGTGACGGCAGCCGCGCTGTGGCTGTGCGGCCCCGGTTCCGAGGGCATCAACGGCCAGGCCATCGCGATCGCAGGCGGTGAGGTGTGACGGAAGCGCTCTCCAAGCGACGACTGAAGCTGTGGATCCGCCTGCTGCGCACCACACGGCTCGCCGAGGCCGAGCTGCGCGAGTTCCTGCGCGTCGAGCACCAGAGCACACTGCCGCGGTTCGACGTGATGGCCGCGCTCCACCGCGCCGACGGCGAGATGACGATGAGCGAGCTGTCGCGCATGCTGCTGGTCTCGAACGGCAACACCACCACAGTCGTCGACCGTCTGGAGGCGGACGGCATCGTGGTGCGCACCTCGCCGGCGAACGACCGCCGCATCGTGCACGTGGCGCTCACGCCCGACGGCCGTCGCCAGTTCGAGCGACAGGCCGCCGACCACGAGGCGCGAGTCGACGCACTCTTCGCCGGGGTGTCGGCGGCCGACCTCGACGCGCTCGAACTGCTCCTGCAACGCCTTGATCCGCGAACGACGAAAGCGACGACCGAATGACTTCGATGACCCAACTCGCACCGCAGCACTTCCTGTGGTCCGTCACCGATCGCGTGGCGACCATCCGACTGAACAGACCTGAGCGCAAGAACCCGCTCACGTTCGAGAGCTACGCCGAACTGCGCGACACGTTCCGTGCGCTGCCGTACGCCGACGACGTCGACGTGGTGGTGCTCGCGTCGAACGGCGGCAACTTCTGCTCCGGCGGCGACGTGCACGAGATCATCGGGCCGCTGGTCGGCATGGAGATGAAGGAGCTGCTGGCCTTCACCCGCATGACCGGCGACATGGTGAAGGCGATGCTCGCGTGCGGCAAGCCGATCATCGCCGCAGTAGATGGCGTGTGCGTGGGGGCCGGGGCCATCATGGCGATGGCCTCCGACCTGCGCCTGGCCACGCCGGAGGCGAGCACCGCGTTCCTCTTCACCCGCGTCGGCCTCGCCGGCTGCGACATGGGCGCGTGCGCCATCCTGCCGCGCATCATCGGCCAGGGCCGGGCGGCGGAACTGCTCTACACCGGTCGGTCGATGAGTGGCGTGGAGGGCGAGCGATGGGGTTTCTTCAACTCGCTGCACGCCGCCGACGACCTGGAAGCGAAGGCGACCGAGCTCGCTCGCCGGTTGGCGGCGGGACCCACCTTCGCCCACGGCATCACCAAGACGCAGCTGAACCAGGAGTGGAACATGGGGCTCGAGCAGGCGATCGAAGCCGAGGCGCAGTCGCAGGCCATCTGCATGCAGACCGCCGACTTCGAGCGTGCGTATCGAGCGTTCGTGGCCCGCGAGAAGCCAGTCTTCGAGGGCAACTGATGAGCTCGCCGCACGAGTTCCTGAACCCGGCATCGTGGAAGCCGGCACGTGGCTACTCCAACGGTGTCGCCGCCAGCGGTCGAACGCTGTACCTGGGCGGGATGATCGGGTGGAACGGTCAGCAGGAGTTCGAGACCGACGACTTCATCGGGCAGACCGCGCAGGCGCTGCGCAACATCGTCGAGGTGTTGGCCGAGGCCGGCGCCGGCCCGGAGCACCTGGTGCGTCTCACGTGGTACGTGACCGATCGTGACGAGTACGTCGCACGGCTGCCGGAGATGGGTGCGGTGTACCGCGAGATCATCGGCAAACACTTCCCGGCCATGGCGCTCGTGCAGGTGGTCGCGCTCGTCGAGCGACGAGCGAAGGTCGAGATCGAAGCGACGGCGGTCGTGCCGTGAGCGGCGCGTCGTCGCCGGTCTTGGGGCCGAGCGCGCACGTCGACACGTTCACGCGCGACAACCTGCCGCCGGCCGACCAGTGGCCGGAGCTGCTGCTCGACAGGTTCCAGTACCCCGAACTACTCAACGCGGCGGTCGAGCTCACCGACCGGATGGTCGAGCAGGGCTTCGGCGACCACACTGCGCTCATCGGCAACGGACGACGCCGCACGTACAAGGAGCTCACCGACTGGACCAACCGCCTGGCGCACGCGCTCACCGAGGACTACGGCATCGTGCCCGGCAACCGCGTGCTCATCCGCAGTGCCAACAACCCGGCGATGGTGGCGTGCTGGCTGGCCGCGACCAAGGCGGGTGCCGTCGTCGTGAACACGATGCCGATGCTGCGCGCCGGGGAGCTGGGCACCATCGTCGACAAGGCCGAGATCTCGCTCGCCTTGTGCGACACGCGGCTGATGGACGAGATGGTCGCGTGCGCGAAGGAGAGCCGGTTCCTCACCAAGGTGGTCGGCTTCGACGGCACAGCCAACCACGACGCCGAGCTCGACCGCGTCGGCCTCAACAAGTCCGTGCGCTACGAAGCGGTGCAGACCGGGCGCGACGACGTCGCGCTGCTCGGGTTCACCAGCGGCACCACCGGCGAGCCGAAGGCGACGATGCACTTCCATCGCGACCTGCTGATCATCGCCGACGGGTACGCGAAGGAGGTGCTCGCCGTCACGCCCGACGACGTGTTCGTCGGCTCGCCTCCGTTGGCGTTCACGTTCGGCCTCGGCGGGCTCGCGGTGTTCCCGCTTCGGTTCGGTGCGGCCGCGACACTGCTCGAGAACGCGTCGCCTCCGAACCTCATCGCGATCATCGAGGAGTACCGCGCCACGGTCTGCTTCACCGCACCCACCGCCTACCGCGCGATGTTGGCCGCGATGGACGAAGGTGCCGACCTGTCGTCGCTGCGCGCCGCGGTGTCGGCCGGAGAGACCCTGCCCGCGCCGGTGTACGACGCGTGGATGGAGAAGACCGGCAAGCCGATGCTCGACGGCATCGGTGCCACCGAGATGCTGCACATCTTCATCTCCAATCGCTTCGGCGACTCACGTGCCGCGTGCACCGGCAAGCCGGTGACCGGCTACGAAGCGATGATCGTCGACGACGAGATGCGCGAACTGCCGCGCAACACCGTCGGCTCGCTCGCCGTGCGCGGCCCTACGGGATGCCGCTACCTGGCCGATCGTCGCCAGCGCGTGTACGTGCGCGACGGGTGGAACCTCACCGGCGACTCGTTCACGCAGGACGACGATGGCTACTTCCACTTCGCCGCTCGCTCCGACGACATGATCATCTCCTCCGGCTACAACATCGCCGGCCCGGAGGTGGAGGCCGCGCTGCTCGGGCACCCGTTCGTCCTCGAGTGTGCGGTGGTCGGTGTGCCCGACGACGCACGCGGTCAGATCGTGCAGGCCCACGTGGTCGTGCGCGAGGGCATCGCCCGCGACGATGCAACGGTGCTGGTGCTCCAGGAACACGTGAAGGCCGCCATCGCCCCGTTCAAGTACCCCCGCTCGGTCGTCTTCATCGACGCGCTGCCGAAGACCCAGACCGGCAAGGTCCAACGCTTCCGCCTCCGCGAGTAGCCCGTCCACGACGAAGGGTCCCGTCGCTACAGCTCGCTGGCCTCGGCGAATCCGCCGAGATCGGCGTCGGGCGCGTCCGAGCGTCGTCGTCAGCTTCCGGCTGCTGCGTGTGTGGGCGTGTCGGCGCGCCAGCCGATCTCGGTGCCGTCGGGTCGTGCGTGGTGCCAGTGGCCGTGTTCGTCTCGCCAGGTGCGGTAGCCGCGGGTGCGCCATCTGTTGTGGTGCCCGCACTGCGGGCCACCGTTGACGGCGCTGGTCGGTCCGTCGGTACCCCACGGCAGCTCGTGGTCGGCTTCACAAGCAGGGCCGGGCCGGTCGCAACCGACCCAGGTGCAACGACGGTTC
>JAUXQB010000298.1 GCA_030685215.1 Actinomycetota bacterium | reverse complement strand
TGATCTTCGCCTTCTGGTTCACCACCAGGATCGGCTCGGTGAACACGGTGCCGCCGCCCTGGAACGCGGCCTCGCCCACGTTCGCGCCGCGATGTGTGTTCTGCGCGTACAGCTGCTGCTGGATCTTCGCCGGGTCTCCCTCGTTACCGACCGTGAGGGCGCTGTCGACTCGATCGAGGCGGCTCGCCTGCAGCGGGTCGCTGCCCTGCACACCGTTGGTGCTCACGTGCGCGGTCCAGGCGGTGCCGTCCCAGTAGCGGAGTTGGTGCCGCCCCATGGGGTCGGGGTACCAGTTGGCGGGGGTCGTGCTCATGTGGCCATCGTGGCACAACCGCGCCGAGCGCAGCTGCCGCGAGACGGTGCGGGCGTCAGCGCAGTTCGTGCGCCATGAGGATGACCTCACGGGCGAACGGATCGAGCTGCCGTTTGGCGATGCGCTCGGTGAGGTTGATGACCGTGGACGGATCGTCGACCATGCCGCTCCAGCGGATGTAGCCACCCATGATGCCGATGATGCGATCGTCGACGGATTCGTTGTGCGCGATGACCTTGGTGCTGGCTTCCAGCAACCCGTTGATCTCACCGTAGAAGGCCTTCAACCACATGCCCAGGTCGTCGGTGCCGGTGAACGGGCGGTGCAGGTACGGCATGCCCAGCTCGTCGTAGTTGTGCAGGTTGTGCGTGGCCGGGATGATGCTGACCACGCAGCCGAAGCCGTTCTCGCGCAGCCAGATGATCTCTTCTTGACGACGGACGCGACGATGGTTGTCGCCGTACCCGCCGGGGCGTTCGCACACCGCAAGTTTGTCTTTCATGAACCACGTGAAGTTGCGCGGCGTGATGCCCAGCGCCCACTTCCCGCGCAGCCTGGGAGGCATGAGCCTTCCTCCACGTGTAGTGCGAACGAATGTCGATTCAGGTTACTCGCTGGGCAGGGTGTTCGTCGGGGCCGAGTGAGAGCGTTTGTCGATGCCGCTGCACCCGCCTGCCGCCGCCCACCTCGGTGGCGACCGACTCGCCGCGGGCCACGGCCAGCACGCGCTCCACCGTCGCGGCGTCGGGAGGGTGCTCGCCGGTGAGCCAGCCACGGATGGCCCGCCGTGCCACGGCGGCGGGAGCGGCCGCCAGACCTCGCGCGTCGGTGGGGTCGATCGTTGCGGCCATGGCTGCCAGCAGGTCGTCGTCGTCGCGCAGCAGGCTCGCCTGCCGCGCCAGCAACGGCACGGGGTCGCGCCGGGAGAGCGCCGCCATCAGCGGTAGCAGCTCGTGGCGCACCCGGTTCCGCAGGTGGCGCGCATCGAGGTTGGAGGGATCGTGCACCACTGGCAGATCGAGCTCGGTGCACAGTGCCTCGGTCTCCGTGCGGCGCAACGCCAGCAGCGGGTGGCGCGGGCCGGGTCGCATCGCGGCCAACCCGCTCGTCGAGGCGCCGCGGAGCATGTTGACGAGCACTGTCTCGGCCTGGTCGTCGGCAGTGTGGCCGGTGAGCACGTCGGTGGGCAGCACGCGGTAGCGCGCGTCGCGAGCCCGGGCCTCCATGTTGGGCCCGTCGGTCAGCGCCAGCCGTTCGGCGCGGAACGACGCACCGAGCCGGGCCGCGGTGGCTCGCACCACCTCTGCCTCCGCTGCCGAACCGGCTCGGAGGCCGTGATCCACGTGCACCGCGGTGCACACCAGCCCCGCCGCGACGGCGAGGGCGAGCAGCGCGGTGGAGTCGGCGCCGCCGGAGACCGCGCAGGTGACGTGGCTACCGGGTGGCGGAAATGTGCAGCGCGCCAGCAGCGGGGCGCTCGGGTCGAGGGCGCCGTCAGGCAACCCGCCGCCTCAGTCTTCGCGCTTCTGGCGCTTGCCCGGGTACTGCGGTGCGACGACCTTCTTCAGGTAGCCGGCAACGACACCGACGATGGCGAGCACACTGACGACCGTGAGGATGACACCCAGCCACCAGTGGTAGATTTCCGCGATCATCCGGCCAGCGTAGCCAGTCGACGTGGCGGTCGGCCCAATCCGTCGAACCGGCGGGTCAGCCCACCTGGCCGTCGCCGTCGAGGTCGGCGCCGAAGCACCGCTCGATCTTCGCCATCAGGTCGGCGGGCATCGGATCGTTCTGGCACTTGGTGCTGATGACGATGCGCAGCTCTGCGTGGAAGTCGAAGGCCTGCAAACAGTCGGTGCACCCACCGAGATGAGCGTGGATGCCGGCGCGCGCGTCGTCGGTCAGCTCGCCGTCGAGAAAAGTCTCGAGCTCTCGGAGTGTCTCGTTGCAGTCAGCCATCGGTGGCGCTCGGTTCGGTTTCTGGCGCCCGTTCCAGCAGTCCTCTGTCGGTCGCGAAATCGATCAACGCCTTGTGCATGGCTTTTCTTCCCCGGTGCAGCCGCGACATCACGGTGCCGATGGGGATGTCGAGCATCTCGGCGATCTCCTTGTACGCGAACCCCTCCACGTCGGCGAGCAGCACCGGCAGCCGGAACGACTCGGGCAGCGACTCCAGGGCCGCCTTCACCTCGTCGTCGGGGAACAGCTCGAACAGGGTGTCCTCCGCACTGCGGCTGGCCACGTCGACCCCGCTGATGCGCTTGTAGAGGTAGAGGTCCTCCACGTCGTCGAGCTCGGACTCCTGCACGCGGCGCTGCTTGGCGCGGTACGTGTTGATGAACGTGTTGGTGAGGATGCGGAACAGCCACGCCCGCAGGTTCGTGCCCTCGGTGAAGCCCTCGTAGCCACGGTACGCCCGCAGGTACGTCTCCTGCACCAGGTCCTCTGCATCGCTCCTGCTGCGGGTCATGCGCAGTGCTGCGCTGTACAGCTGTGGTGCGTACTGCATCGCTTCCTGTGCGAACTCGCTCCGGTCAGCCATCGCCAGGCACCCTACCCCAGCACCTCCCCGCACCACTTTTCGCCCGCCGCCGGCTTCGCGCCCGCCGCCCCCACAGACATTTTTCGGCTTTGTGTCATGGCTGGAGCGAGGATTGCTCGCTGGAAGGATGACGCGCACCGAGTTGTTCTCGGACAGTGCCGACGACGTAGACGGGCTCGTCGAGCACGTGCGCGGTGGTGAAGTCGAGCACCATCCATCCGTCGCCCTGGAGATCGTTGCGTCGGCGAGCATCGTTGGCGCGGTCGCGATCCGACGCGTGGCCGCGACGGCCACTCACCTCCATGACGATCCACGCGGCGCTGTACTGGAAGTCGACTCGCATCACCCTGCCGTCGCGGCGTCGGTGCACCACCTGCGGCTCCGGCCGAGGAAGGCCTGCGTCGCGCAGCAGCCTCAGCATCCGCCGCTCGAGATGCGACTCGCCACCCGCGTCGAGCAGCAAGGTGCGCAGCAGCACGATGCCGTGGCGCCCCTGGCCGGACAGCTCGGCCATCCTCCTGGTGAGCGTCGGAATCGACGTCCGCCGTAGTCGAACCGCATTGTCGATGACGGTCTCGAGCGTGCCCGCCGACTCGGTACGAGCCATGTCGATGATCGCACGGGTGGCGGTGCTCGTCCGCACTCCACGATGCATGACCGTGTCGCCCTTGGTCCACGACGAGGTGGTGTGCAGCGTGAGCCAGGGCGGCACGTGTCGGCGCGAACGTGGGACGAGGAACTCGACCCTCGGCGCTCCGATCCCTTCGATGCCCAACCAGTCGATCGCGGTCGCGCCGTACAGCGCGGCGTGTGTGCCGAGCCATGCAGCGCCCGCTCGAACCTTCATCTCGCACGTGAGCGGGGTCGCAGCATGCCGCCATTGCCCAGGGACGATGGGAATCCAGATGTCGTTCGTGAGCAGCCGTCGCCACTGGTCGCGGTTGATGCCCGCCGCGCTGACCAGCGCGCGGTTCGCAATCATGTGGTGCGGTGCCACCAGTTCGATGAGCTTCGAGTCCGTTGCCATGCCCTACTGAGCACGGCGCGTCGCCCGTTCCGGCAAATGTCGTCGTACGTCATGGTTGGAGCGAGGAAACCTCGCTCCAACCATGACGCAAACCCTGGAATCGGTGAGGACAGGGGAGCGCCCCGGCAACCGAGATCTCCCAGGAGACGCGGCAAGCTGGCTGTGAGTCAGCCCGCAGCCGAGGAAACCTCGCTCCAGCCATGACACAAACCTTGGAGCGGGCGATGGGGAGGGGCCGCGAGCTCGGGCGGGGCGACTCAGGTGGCGGGGTCAGGGGGTGGTGTCGTGGGTGGCGACGAAGCCGTTGACGGAGGTGGAGAAGCGCTCGAGCATGTCGGCGAGCACGGGCAACTCGTCGCGCTTGTACGACTTGAGGATGTAGGTGAGCAGTTCTTCGCGTCGGGCGGCCACGGCCTCGAACACGGCGAGACCGGCCTCGGTGATCTCGACCTGGACGACCCTGCCGTCCTCCGGGCTGGGACGACGGGCGGCGAGGCCGGCGTTCACCAGCCGCTGCACCGCGCGCGTGGCCGTGGACGGCTCGACGCGCAATGCGTCGGCCAGCTCGCTCATCCGCCAGGCGGGCCGCAACGCGAGCAGGTCGAGCGTGTCCATCTGGCCCTGCTCGATCGACTCCTCGCCGCTGCCGTACAGGAAGTCGCGCAGCGCCGACGCCGAGGATCCGCGCCGGAGCGCGCGCCATGCGAGGCCGATGCGCACTGCCAGGTCGTAGACCTCGCGGTGCCGGGGATCGGTGGGAACGGCCGGCATGGGTGGGGTTAGGGTAGCCACGATGGATGACCCCATCGGTAACCCTGCTGCCCCCGACGCCGAAGGTCGTGTCCCCACGCCGCTCGACGCATTGCAGGTGATGGCGTCGAGTGACGTGATGCTCACCGACACGTTGCGCCACGTGGAGATGTACACGATGCGCGGACTGCTCACGCTGCTGTGGCACGAGCCGCCCGCCGGCGTCGCAGTGCAACCCGGCGCACTCGTGCTGTGCGGCGGCGCGATGGGCGGACTGCTCGGGCCCGGAGATGCGATGTACCACCGTCTCGGCGAGCACTGGTCGCGTCAGGGCGTGGCGGTGCTGCGCGTGAGCTACCGCAAACCCAACGATCTCGACCTGTGCTGCGTCGACCTCGCGGCCGCCGTGCAGCTGGCCATCGGCGGGGCCGGCGCGGAGCAGGTGGTGCTCATGGGGCACAGCTTCGGTGGCGCGGTGGCGGTGCGAGTGGGGGTCGGGCTCAACGAGATGGTGGCGGGCGTGGTCACGTTCGCCACTCAGTCCGCAGGCTGCGAAGTGGCTGGCGGACTCGCGTCGACACCGTTGCTGCTGTTCCACGGCGAGCGCGACGAGATCCTCCCCATCGAAGCGAGCGACATGGTGCGGATGATCGCCGGCACTGGCGAGCTGGTGCGGCTCCCCGCCGATGGCCATCTCCTGGCGAAGAGCGACGAGATCATCTGGGACCGTCTCGAGGAGTGGCTCCCGCCGCTGGTGCTGCGCGCGTAGGTACTCTCGGCCGATGCGCACCCTCCCGATCCTGATCTGCTGCGTGGCGTCATTGGCTGCATGCTCCGACGACGACCCGCAGAGCGCCCCGCCCGACACGGTCGTCGTCGCCTCCGACGCCGCCGACGCTCCTGCGCCGACCGTGTGTGCCACCGGTGAGTTCGATGCCGGTCGCACCGTGGTGGTGCGTCACAACGATCTCGTGGGCGGCATCGGCAGCCTCGGCACCCGTACGCCGAACGAGCTGCAGGCCGGGCTGGTGCGCATCGCAGTGGAGGCCGACGACGAGAACGGCGGCCTCGCCAACGTGTCGGTCACCCTCGACGGCGCACTGATCGCGGAGATCACCGGGGTGGAACCGGGCGCCACCTGCGCGGTCGACGTGGAGCTGGTGGCTGGCACGTACGCGGTGACCGACGGGCTGCAGGACGCATCGTTCGAGGTGGTCGCGCCGTAACGGCTGTCAGCTGCGCGGCAGGGTCTGCTTCGCCTTCTCGACCAGGTGAGTGGGGAGCACGTCGTAGTGGTGGTGCTGCACGCTGAACGTGCCGCGGCCACCCGTGATGCTGCGCAGGTCGACCGCGTAACGCTGCAGCTCGCTCGACGGCACCAGCGCTTCGATCGACTGCTCGCCGAACTCGGTGGTGGAGCTGCCGTGCACTCGACCGCGACGGGCCGTGATGTCGCCCATCACGTCGCCCTGGTGCGCGGCCGGCACCGTGACCGTGAGGAGTGACACCGGTTCGAGCACGATGACGCCGGCCGCCTGCATCGCCTCCTTGAAGCCGAGTGCGGCGGCAGTCTTGAACGCCATGTCGCTGGAGTCGACGGAGTGGTACTTGCCGTCGTA
>JAUXQB010000294.1 GCA_030685215.1 Actinomycetota bacterium | reverse complement strand
CCGGTGAGCACGACGCCGCCTTCGAGCGTCTTGGTGACGAGCTCGATGCCGTCCGCAGTGAGGCCACCGGTGGTCACGGGCAACGTGATCCAGACGTCGAGTTGCTCCTCCGCCGCTGCACGCTCCTCCTGCACCGCTGCGATGGCGAGCGCGCGACGCTCGATCGACGCAGCGTCGGCGAGATCTGCGTTCTCGATGTCGAGGTCGATGGCACGGAGGTCGTAGCGCTCGACCACCGAACGGTAGGCGGCTTGGAGGTCGGCCTGGTCGGTACACGCGTATGCGAGCTCCTCGTTGGCCTGCCCGCCGAACGAGACCATGATCTCGCCGCCGGCGGCGCGCAGCTGCGTGATGCGGCGGTCGAGCTCGAGGTCGGCGGCGGCCTGATCCAGCGTGTACGCGCCGCCCCAGCTGGGGGTGCACGCATCATCGGGGTCGGCCACCACGAACGCGAGCGCGATGTCGCGAGCGGGGTTCGACTGCGGGTTCTGGAACTGGTACGTCGGGGTGAGCGTCACGTCGATGTAGGGGACGCTCCACGAGGTGTCGAGGATCGGGTCGGTCGCCTGCAGCTCGCGAGCGCCGTAGGCAATGCCACCGCCGACGATGGCGACGATGCCGACGGCAGCGGCGACACGCGTCCACGAGAGGCGTTCCGTCGGCTCCGACGGCAACTCCTCGAGGTGCTCCGTTCCGTCGTCACTGCCCGTCGCTGCGGCTGTGTCGTCACCGCGCTCTGCGGTTGCCTTCGTGTGCTGGTTGCGTTTCAGACCCACCGAATTCCTGCTTCCGGACGCTGCGCGAGGCCGCGCGATGCCACCTGGATCATCGGCGGACCGCGCGGGAAACCTGAGAGTTTCTTGAATTTCCCTCATTTCGCGCGCGGCACGTGCCGATGTTGAAGGGCCGAGTCATCCGACGTTGGGGTGACGGCGTGAGCGTGCTGTCGGTAGGCGGCGGAAGAGAGACGGACGATGGCGAGCAAGCGGACGCGACGGGCGCACGGCGGGGCGCGTCGTCAATGGGGCAGTGATCATCGGGATCAGCCGATCCCGGCCGTGGCGCCACCGATCTCCGATCGCCGGATCATGTTCGGCCGGATGGCGATCGTGCTGACCGTGTCGGCGTGGTTCGCCTACCTGTTCCTCACCATCATCCAGCAGTTCGTCGAAGGCGACGCCTCGAGCGCTCGCCTGGTGATCGAGGCGATCGTGTACATCGTCGTCGTCACCGCCCTGACCGCGTCGGCGATGGCCTACCTCATCACCCGTATCGGGTTCTTCTACCGGGTCCGTGCGCACCGCCGCGAGCCGCGAGCCGAGATCGACCACTTCTTCACCCAGTCCGTGCCGACCGTGACGGTGCTCGTGCCCTCGTACCAGGAGGACGAGCGCGTCATCCGCACCACGCTGCTCTCCGCGGCGCTGCAGGAGCATCCGTACCTGCGCGTCGTGCTGCTGATCGACGACCCGCCGAACCCCACCACCGCCGGCGCCAAGCAGCTGCTCGACAACGCTCGCGCCCTGCCCGGCAAGATCGAGGCCGAGTTGTCGGTGCCATTCACTCGCGTGGTCGAGGCGCTGGAGCACTTCGAGAACCTGCAGATGGGCGACCGCCAGTCGACCGCCGACGACATGCGCGAGCTGGCGTCGCACTACGCGTTCTCCGCCGAGTGGCTGCGCGAGCTGGGGTCGCGTCAGGAGATCGTCGACCACGCCGACTCGTTCTTCGTGGAGCACGTGCTGGGCGACCTCGCTGTCGACCTCGACACCATCGCGGTGGCGCTCAATGCCGGCGCCGACGAGGGTGCCAGCCTCACCACCGATCGACTGCTCGAGCTCTACCGCCGCCTGGTCGCCACGTTCCGCGCCGAGCTGACGAGCTTCGAACGCAAGCAGTACGTGTCGTCGTCGCACGCCGCCAACAAGGCGATGAACCTGAACAGCTACATCGCGCTGATGGGCGGCAGCTACCAGGAGATCGCGACGCCGCTCGGCCGCGCGCTGGTGCCGTGCTCGCCGCGCCATGCCGACCTCACCGTGCCCGACCCCGACTACGTGCTCACGCTCGACGCCGACAGCGTGCTGCTGCCCGAGTACTGCGTGCGCATCCTGTACCTGCTCGAGCAGAGCGGCCACGCGAAGGTGGGCGTCGCGCAGACGCCGTACAGCTCGTACCCGGGTTCCGCCACGCGCATCGAGCGCATCTCCGGCGCCACCACCGACCTGCAGCACATCGTGCACCAGGGCATGACCCACTACGACGCCACGTTCTGGGTGGGCGCCAACGCGCTGCTGCGCAAGCGTGCGCTCGACGACATCGTCGAGATCGACCACGAGGGCAACTGGGAGATCAAGCGCTACATCCAGGACCGCACCGTGATCGAGGACACCGAGTCGACCATCGACCTCGGTGTGCACGGCTGGTCGCTCTACAACTATCCGGAGCGGTTGGCATACAGCGCCACTCCCCCGGACTTCGGATCGCTCGCCATCCAGCGCCAGCGGTGGGCCAACGGTGGCCTGCTCATCCTCTCGAAGCTGCGCGAGCAGTCGCAGGCGCGCCGCGACCGCGGCGAACGCAACCGCTTCGGCGAGGTGTTCCTGCGCGTCAACTACATGGCATCGATCTTCTGGTCGTCGCTGTGCCTGCTGATCCTGTTGATCTACCCGTTCAACAGCGGGTTGTTGAAGCCGGTGCTGCCGTTGATCGCGCTGCCGTACTTCCTGATGATGGCGAGCGATCTGCGCTACTGCGGCTACAAGCGGCTCGACGTGCTGCGCATCTACGGCTTCAACCTGATCCTGCTGCCGGTGAACCTGTCGGGCACGTTCGCGTCGGTGCTGCAGCTGATCACCGGCGAGAAGAGCTCGTTCAAGCGCACGCCGAAGGTGCGCAACCGCACGTCTGCACGCGCACTGTTCATCCTCACGCCATGGGCGTTGATCGTCTACTCCGCGTACAACGCGGTGCTCGACGTGCAGCGCCACCAGTGGGGCCACCTGTTCTTCGCGGCGCTCAACGCGTCGCTCGCGCTCTACGCGATGGTGGCGTTCGTGGGCATCGGCAACAGCATCGTCGACCTGTGGCTGACGCTGCGCGGATGGCTCTACAAGCCCACCACACCGAAGGCGGCGCCGGTCGCCAAGGGCGCCGCGGCCATCCAGACTCCGTCGGGCGCGCTGGGCGACTGGGCGTCGGTGCTGCACACCGGCACGGTCGGCGGCAGCACGCGTGTCACCGCCACTCCCCTGCGCACCACCTCGCCGGAGGCGACCACGGAGCCGAGTGCACCGATGTACCGTCGCCGTCCTGCGGCCGGCTCGAACCAGCGCTCGGAGGTCTACGAGGAGTACACGTTCTTCACCGTGTTCCAGCCGATCATCGACCTCTCCACGGAACGCACCGTCGGTTACGAGGCCCTCACCCGCTTCGCCGACGGTCAGTCACCGCAGCAGAGCCTCGCCGCTGCCGACAAGGCCGGCATCGGCGTCGAGCTCGATGCTGCCATCGCGCATGCCGCGCTCGTGTCGGCGCAGGCACTGCCCTCGGGCACCTGGCTGGCCATCAACGCGTCGGCCGGGCTGGCCGCGCAGGCAGAGCTGTTGGCCGGCATCGCCGCGCAGGCGCCGTGCCCGCTGGTGATCGAGGTCGACAGCTCCGTCGAACTGTCGTCGCTGGTCGACGGCCCGTTGGGGAACCTGCCCGGCGTGATGATCGCGATCGACGACGCAGGCGCCGGCTACGAGAGCCTGGCGCGCATCGAGAAGGTGAAGCCGTCGTTCATGAAGCTGCACCGCGATGCGGTCACCGGCATCGAGAACGACCCGGCACGTCGCACGTTCGTGAAGACGCTGGTCACGTTCGCCGACGAGTACGGCTGCAAGATCATCGCCGAAGGAGTCGAGACCGAAGCCGAACGCGACGCGTTGCGCGACGCGGGCGTGCACCTCGGTCAGGGCTACTTCGTCGGGCGTCCGGTGCCCATCGACCGCATGCGCAGCGACATCTCCCAGCGGTAGGCCACTCGCCGGTCGAAGCGGGTCGCCGTGACGGCTACTGTTCGGCATTCGCACGTGCTGAGGGAGACGGTGTCATGCGGGACACTGACGTTCGCCGACCGGTTGCTGCATCCACGCGGCACGACATGCCGTTCGTCGACGGCATCCGCGCGCTGAGCGCCACCTACGTGGTCTTCCACCACATCTGGCAGTTCGCCATCTCCGACCCGGCGAGCCCACCGCCCAGCTGGTTCAGGGTGGTCAACGTGTTCGAGTACGGCGCGCTGGGTGTGGCCGTGTTCGTGGTCGTGTCGGGCTACTGCCTGATGCTGCCGGTGATGGCGCAACCGGGCGAGCAGCTGCCAGGAGGTGTGCGCCGGTTCGCGACCCGTCGGACGTTGCGCATCGTGCCGCCGTACTACGCCGCGCTCGTGGCGACGAGCATCCTGCTGTTGTCGTTCGGCGATCTGCGAGCGCCGTCGGGAACCCCGCAGGACATCACGCTGCCGACGTTCACGTGGCCGAAGTCGCTGGCGCACGTGTTCATGATCCACAACTGGTCGGAGGACTGGCGGTGGGGCATCAACCCGCCGCATTGGAGCGTGGCACTCGAGTTCCAGATCTACTTCGTCTTCGCGTTGCTCCTGCTGCCGGTGTGGCGCCGGTACGGCCGCAGCGCCTCGGTCGCCCTCGGCTTCGCGATCGCACTGCTGCTGTTCGCCCTGGGCTACGGCTTCGCGGCGCCGTGGATGCTCGGGCTGTTCGCGGTCGGCATGTTGGGCGCTGCGCTGTCGGTGAGCACTCCGCGCCAGGAGCGCATCTTCGGTGTCGGCTGGGGGCCGGCGGCACTCGTGGCCGCGCTGGCGGTGCCGGTGGCCGTGGCCGGCGCGCACACGGTGACCACCGGCGACGCGGCCTCGATGATCGGCGACGTCGCCATCGGTGTGGCCACGATGCTGTGCCTGGTGTGGCTGTCGCACCGGCACCTCGACGAGCCGTCGTCGCGCTCGCTGGTCGGCAGCGCCCTCACCCTGCGACCGGTCCGCTTCCTGGGCGCCATCTCGTACAGCACCTACCTGCTGCACTACCCCATCGTCGCCGCAGTGACCATCCTGTTCGTCGGCGACCTCGACCTGGGAGTGCCTGCAACCTTCGTGGTGATCGCAGTGGTCTCGTGGCCGATCATCCTCGCGGTGTCGGTGGTCTTCCACCGCCTGGTCGAACGCCCCAGCCGTAGTCACCGCCCGCCCGCCGCCTGAGTGGGTGTATGTCGGCAGGGTGAACGTTCGGTTCGATCGCAGAAGGGCGATCGGGTCGACGACCAGCATTGTGTGCATCCACCCGCGTCTCGTTCGTGCGAGGCCACTTCAGGAGGAGGACACCATGCTCACGTGCACCAACGTCCGCCGCAGCAACACGGTGAAGGTGACGTTCGCGTTGCCGGCTGACGAGGTCGACCAGCCGGTCTCCGTGCTCGGCGACTTCAACGACTGGGATCCCGCGGCCCACCCGCTCAAGAAGCGCCGCAACGGCACCGTCAGTGCAACCGTCGAGGTCGCCGCCGGTCAGTCGATGCGGTTCAAGTACCTCACGGCCGACGGCGCGTGGTTCTGCGACCCCGAGACCGACACCGTCGAACACGACGAGTACCACATGATCGACTCCTTGCTCGTCGTGTAGGTCGCCGCGTCAGCCCCAGGTTCCGACGCGTACGAATCCGAGTCCGGTGAAGAGCCGCTCGGAGGCAGTGTTGCCGTCGGTGATGGTGGCCCCGACCTCGGTGATGCCGGCGTCGGCGAGCGACCGGAGCGACACGGTCACGATGGCCGTTCCGAGCCCTTGGCCCTTGTGAGATGCGGCCGTCGCCACTGGGTCGATGTAGTGCCGGCCGTCGACGACCACCACGAACGACATCGCCACCAGCCGGTCGTCGTGTTCGCAGACCACCGAGTGCTGCCACTCCATCGTCGCGAAGTAGTGGTCGATCGCCTCCAGGGCCTCGGCGTCGCCCTCTCCCTCGTCGTCGATCGTGCCCCGATACGCAGCCAGCATCAACGCCGCCAGTGCCTCACGGTCGTCGCGGCCGACCGAGCGGACCGACCCGATCGCAGCGGCTCGTGGGCGCACGGCAGACGAGTCGTCAAGGCGGTACTCGCTGCGCGTGCGGCTGGTCGCGTCGTTCGGCTCCGTTGACATGCACGCAGCCTGCCACCGCGTCAGGCGCCGGGCGGCAGGTACAGGTAGAAGATCGTGCAGCCCGAGGTGGCGCGAGCGTCGAGGTCGTGCTCCACTCCGGCGGGGATGTGCACGTAACCGCCTGGTCCCACCAGCGATCCGACGATCTCGGCGGCCCCGTCGACGATCCACATGTGGTGATGGTTGGCGCGGTGCGCGTGGCTGCCGAGGTGATGGCCACCGTCGATCCGCATCACGCCGGCAATCGACGAGTGGTTGCGCCACAGGATCCGATGCGCGACGCCGGGGATCGCGGGATCGAGCGGGACGAGCGGCAGTGCGGCCACGTCGGCGGCGGTCAGCACCAGGGGCGATGTCGGTGTGTCCATGCCACGATCATCCGACCGTGGCGCCGGCACGAGTAGAGGCGATGGTCCGCCCGTCCCTCGTCACCGTACGTCGTGTGGTGCAGGGTGTTCGATTGGCGCAAGGTGTTCGACGAACCAGGCGCGGGCGGCGTCGGCGGCACGTGCGAGGGTGCCTGGCTCCTCGAAGAGATGTGTCGCTCCGGGCACAACCTCCAGTCGGGTCTCGCAGCGCATCAGTGCCTGGGCACGACGGTTGAGGGCGAGCACTGTGGTGTCCGCACTGCCGACGATGAGCAGCGTCGGCGCTCGGACGTGCGCGAGCCGCTCCCCCGCCAGGTCGGGCCGGCCGCCGCGGGAGACCACCGCGGCAACCGACGCGTCGGGTTCCGCGGCCGCCCAGAGCGCGGCTCCGGCTCCTGTGCTCGCGCCGAAGTAGCCGATCTTCGCCTCAGCCAGTTCGGACTGGGCGCGCAGCCAGCCGGTCACCTCACCGAGACGGCGCGCGAGCAGCTCGATGTCGAACACGTTGCCACGATCGTGCTCCTCGGCGGGGGTGAGCAGGTCGAACAGCAAGGTGGCGAGGCCGGCGCGCTGCAGCACCGCTGCCACCTGCTGGTTGCGGGTGCTGTGCCGGCTGCTTCCGCTGCCGTGCGCGAACACGACCGCTCCGATCGGCTCGGCCGGCACGGTGAGGTGCCCGCGGAGGTCGTCGCGGCCGGAACGTACGGTCACCTCGCCGTCACGAAGCCACATCACCGTCTCCTCGTCGAAGCCTTTCCACGGGTTGCGACATCATCATCACAGCTCCGCCACATGTCGTCCACCGCTCGGGACGTTCGACCCTGCCGCCTCCCGGTCGATGGTCGCACCATGGAATGAGAGAACAGCCGCGGCTGGGCCCGCTCTGCCGCCACACGAGAGGAGGAGCCATGCACGCCAGCGTTGGAGACCGCATCGTCGTCCGAGGTCACCGGGTCGGTGAGCACGAGCGCGACGCGGAGATCATCGAAGTCGGGCCGGACGGAGGGCCTCCGTACAAGGTGAGGTGGGGCGACACCGGCCACGAGGCGCTGTTCTTCCCGGGAAACGACGCGTCGATCGAGCACTTCGTGAGGAAGAGCGAGGGCTCCGGCGGCTGACGCGGACGAGGGATCGCACACGCACGACAGAAGGAGGAGCAATGACAACCGACATCGACATCAAGAAGACCGACCGCCCGATCTCGAGGCTGTTCGACTGGTTCGAGCCGAACGAGCTCACGAGGTTCGTCGAGGGTCTGCGTCCGTTCGAAGACCGGATTCGCGTCGAGGAGGAGGTCGTCGGTGACGACCTCGTCATCCGCGCCGAGATGCCCGGGGTCGATCCGGACAAGGACGTCGACATCACGATCGACGGCGACGTGCTCAGCGTCACCGCAGAGCGCCGCAAGGAGGAGAAGACGGAGAAGGACGGCCAGTTCCGCAGCGAGTTCCGCTACGGCTCGTTCCGCCGTTCGATCCGCATGCCGCGCGGTGTCACCGCCGACGACGTGACCGCCAGCTACCGGGACGGGATCCTGGAAGTGAAGGTCCCGATGCCGAAGACCAAGGACACGACCGCGAAGGTCTCGATCAGCAGGAGCTGATCGATCGAGCGCCGCGACGGTCGCCCACCCGGCCGTCGCGGTTCGCCGCGCTCAGAGCTTGTTGGCGAACGGCGAGTAGCGCTCGTCCATCAGTGGACTCGAGAGCAGGAAGTCTGCCGTCGATCGGTTGCAGGCGATGGGCGTGTTGTACACGACCGCGATGCGCAGCAGCGCCTTCACGTCGACGTCGTG
>JAUXQB010000186.1 GCA_030685215.1 Actinomycetota bacterium | reverse complement strand
TTCGGTGCCGGGCCTGGCGCCGGCGGTGAGCGGCATGCGGCTCCCGGTGCTGCGCGAGACCCGCATGCCAGCAGTGCTGCTCACGCTGGGCCCGGTGCGGATGGCCGCCGACGCCACCGCCGAGCTCGCCACCGCGGTGCTGCGAGCCCTCGACCTGTGGATCTTACGCGAAGGTTGATACTTTATCCACAGGGTTGTCCACGGGTGTGCGTAACCCTCATGCGGAGGTTCTGGACGGTAACTTGTACAGACGGTGTGATTCCGTCCGTCAGTCACCACTCTGCGTGGTCATTTGGTGATAGATTCGTTCGAGGTCTTCCAAGTCGGCGAACTCGATGACCACCTTGCCCTTGTTCGTCCCCATGGTGACGTTCACTCGTGTGGACAAATAGTCGGCGAGCAGCTCCTCCAGCTCGAGCAGGCCTGGCGGGCGCAGACGAGTGGCCCCGGTGAGACCCGCCCCGTCGCCCACCTTGCCCGCCGACGGCGGCGGATCGTCGTCGGCCGCTGCCGCCGCGCCACCACGATCGCGCACCGCATCCTCCAGCATGCGCACCGACCAGCTCTCGGTGGCGGCACGTCGAGCGAGCTGTTCCTGGAAGGCGCGGTCGGGTGTGCCGAGCAGCGCCTTGGCATGACCCGCCGAGAGGCGACCATCGGCGAGCAGCGCCTGGATGGCTGCGGGCAGCGACAGCAGACGCAGCGTGTTGCTGATGGCCGAGCGGCTCTTGCCCACGCGTGAAGCCACTTGCTCGTGCGTCAGCGAGAAGTCCTCGATCAACTGCTGATAGGCCGAGGCCTCCTCGAGCGGGGTGAGATCCTGGCGATGGAGGTTCTCGACGAGCGCACGCTCGACCGACCCGAGGTCGTCGGTGGCGCGCACGATCGCCGGGATCACAGCCATCCCGGCGCGACGGGCCGCGCGCCAGCGGCGCTCGCCGGCGATCAGCTCGTAGGTACCGTCCTCGCTCGCGGGCCGCACCAGCACCGGCTGCAGCACGCCGATCTCGCGCACCGACGCCGCGAGCTCGGCGAGCGATGCCTCGTCGAAGTGCACGCGCGGCTGGTGCGGGTTGGGCACGATGCTGCCCACCGCGATCTCCTCCAGTCGCGGCGCATCGCCGGTGACCACCGACGTCGCATCGGCGGGGATGAGTGCCCCGAGTCCTTTACCGAGTCCGCTGAGCCGGGCCACCGCTGACCTCCTTGGCAACACCGCGGTACGCCGTGGCGCCGCGAGACGTGGGATCGAATGTGATGATCGGTTGCCCGAACGACGGGGCTTCCGACAGACGGACCGTGCGTGGCACCACCGTGCGGCAGACCTTGTCACCGAAGTGCTCGCGCACTTCCTTCACCACTTGCTCGGACAGCTTGGTGCGTGCGTCGTACATGACGCAGACGATGGTGCTGACATCGAGCGTCGGGTTGAGGTTGCGCTTCACCAGGTCGACGTTGCGCAGCAGTTGGCCGAGGCCCTCCAACGCGTAGTACTCGCACTGGATGGGGACGAGCACCTCGGACGCCGCGTTCAGCCCGTTCACCGTCAGCAGCCCGAGCGACGGGGGACAGTCGATGAGCACGTAGTCGTAGTCGTCGAGCACGCCGGCGATGGCCTTGCGTAGTCGGTTCTCACGGCTGAAGGCGGGCACCAGCTCGATCTCGGCGCCGGCCAGGTCGAGACTCGCCGGGGCGACGAACAGGTTCTTCACCGACGACGGCTCGACGCAGTTCTCCAGCGGCACCTCGTGCATGATGACGTGATACATCGAGGTCTCGAGCCCGCGGTTGTCGATGCCCAAGCCGGTGGACGCGTTGCCCTGCGGGTCGAGGTCGACGATGAGCGTGCGGTACCCGAGCTCGGCCAGGCAGGCACCGACGTTGACGGTGGTGGTGGTCTTGCCGACGCCACCCTTCTGGTTCGCGACGGCAATGACGCGAGGGAGAGGACGGCTTCCAGCAGCGGCTTCGGTCATCGTTGCACAACTCCTGCACACTCAGCCCATTGAGCAGCACTCGGCGGGGGGCGAAGCGGAAGGATAGCGGACAACACCGCCGACCAGGTGTATCCCTCTCCCCCACGACACCACGCGCACTGCCGACGAGATGTTCCACGTGGAACACCGGGGCCGTTCCACCCGTCCGGGAGACCCACCCACGACCCACATGTTCCACGTGGAACATCGTCGCAGACACCACATGGATCAACCGCCGAGACCACCGCGATGTTCCACGTGGAACATCACCGGCGGACGAAGGTGCGGACTCCCTGGTCTCGGCCTTGGTCGACGAGGCCGGCGGACACCAGCAGCGGTGCCGGCCACCGGTCGGCCGACTCCTGCGGTGGCTCGCTCACCACCAACACGCCACCGGTTCGCAGCAGCCGTCCGGCCCAGCGGGCGGTGATCGGCGGCGCGGCGAAACTGCGTGCGGTGACTGCGTCGAACGAGCGCGGCGAGCGTTCGGCCAGCACACGCACGTCGTCGGCGAGCACCGTCACTCGGTCGGTGAGCTGCAAAGCGTGCACGGCTCGCGAGAGCAAGTCGGCACGAGAGTGCCGGCGCTCGACCAAGGTGATCGACAGCTCGGGTCGGCGGACGGCGATCACCAGACCGGGAAGACCGCCGCCCGAGCCGAGGTCGGCGAGCGTGCGGACCGACGAGGGGAGTGCCACCACGAACCGGTCCGCATGTGCGATCGCGTGTTCGAGGGATGCCTCACCAATGGCGCCTCGTGCCTGAATGGCACTCAACGCCGCCAGCAGCGCCGCGTCGGACGGCGCAGCTGGCGGCAACACAGAGGGTTCGTCAGCCATTCGCCGGAGCGATGATGACCCGACGGTACGGATCGTCACCTTCCGAACGAGTGGCGATGCCCTCGGTCTCGGAGAGCGAGTCGTGAATCACCTTGCGGTCTGCCGACGACATCGGCTCGAGCACCCGGGCCACGCCCGACGACTTCACTTCGTCGGCCATCTGTGCCGCAAAGGCGCCGAGCGCCACGCGCCGACGCTCGCGGTACCCGCCGACGTCGATGCGCAGCCGCGTGTCGTGATCGCCGAGGCGACGCTGCGAGGCGACGCGAGCCAGATCCTGCACGGCCTGCAACGTCGTGCCACGCGGGCCGACCAGCAGACCGAGCTCCTGTCCGTGCACTCGCACTTCCAGATCGTCACCGTCCTCGACCAGTTCAGCGGTGCCGGACAGGCCGAAGGCCGTGACCAGCTCCGTCATGAAACGAACGGCTTCTTCGCCAACCTGTCGTGGATCCACGAGTTGCTCCTTGGTTTCGCTGTCCTGCGACGGCTTCGGGGTGGTGGGTTTCGGTGCGCGAGCGGCTCGCGGCGCATCCGTGCGTTCCTTGGTGGCGGTGACCGCCGACCCGGCCGCGGCGGCCTTGGCCGGCGACTTCTTGGCGCCGGCGGCCTTCGGTGCCCGCTGACGCGGTGCGCGGTCTGCGGTCGCAACGGCGTCGTCGCCGGTGGCAGCAGCCTTCTCCGACCGCTTGCGGTCGCGTCGGTCGACCTTCTGGCGAGCCTGCGTCGGGCGCACCCGGGCGCGCACACGAGCTTCGCCGCGCACTCGACCGAACAGCCCCTGCTTGGGCTCTTCGAGCACGTCGAAGTCGGCGTCCTCTTCCAGGACACCCAACTGGTCGAGTGCCTTCTCCTTGGCTTCGGCAATCGTCTTGCCGGTGGTTTCCACCCATTCCATGCGTGTGACCTGCTACTTCTTCTTGGGGGTGCGGCCGGAACTGTTCGGTCGGGCCGCTTTCCCGGTCGGTTGCGGACGTGCTGTCGGGCGCCCGGAGGTGGGCGTCGGCTTGTTCTTCGGCGGGGTGACCCGCTTGCTGACGGTGCTGTTGGCGGCCGGCTTCTGCGGCTGCTTGGCGGCGGCCATGTCGCGCTTGGCCTGGGCGAACATGCCCGTGCCACCGCCGTCCTTCTTCGCGATCTCACGCGCTTCCTCGCCGGCGCGCTGTGCCACCCGGCCCAGCGAGTGCTCGTGCTTGTAGAAGCGGCGAGTGATGTAGACGTTGAGACCGATGCGGAACACGGCTTGCGCCATGTAGTAGAT
>JAUXQB010000292.1 GCA_030685215.1 Actinomycetota bacterium | reverse complement strand
CGTCGGTGATGGTGTACGCCGTGAACCTGGCCAGCGGGCCGGTGGCGACGCGCTGGGCCAGCGCCGGATCGGACGCCAACACCACGTGCCCCGATGGCACGGCGTACATCGGGATGCGATGACCGGTCCAGTCGCGCACCTGCAGCTCGCTGTCGGGGGTGAGCTGGTCGAGGTAGAGCATGTCGGTGCCGTCGGGGATGGAGATGCCCGCGGCCTCGCCCGTGGCGCTGGCCAACTGCACCAGATGTGGACGCGCGAGCGAGATGAGCGAGCGGCCGGGCCGTGCAGCCGCGGCGAGCTCGGTCATCGCCCAGCCGATGCGGTACTCGCCGCCGACCGAAACCTGCTCGACCGCGCCAAGCTCCTCCAACGTGGAGAGCAGGCGCGAGACCGTGCTCTTGGGGAGGCCGACGCGTTCGGCGATGTCGGTGACTCCGGCCGGCCCGGCCGCCAACGAGCGGAGCACGCTGAACGCACGGTCGATGGACTGCACGGTCGACATCAGCGGGACTCGCCTTCCTCGGCGTACCACCGCAGGGTCTTCAGGAGATCGTCGGGCACCTCGACGCCGTACACCTCGGCGTGAGCGCGGCTGGCGAGGCGCCGATCGCCGGGCAGGCGGACGCCGGCTTCGGCCGCGAGCGAGCCGAACTCGTGCTCCAGCCGATCGAGGAACCCGTCGCCGGCAGTCGCGCTGGGATCGATGGCGATGACGACCTGTCCGACATCGGGCGGGCCACCCTCGTTGCCGCCGAATCCGGACGCTTCGAACGAGAAGTGCGATGCGGCGACGCCACCCGCCATCACGTCGACCAGCAGCGCGAGTGCGGAACCCTTGTGGCCGGCGGCGGGCGCCATCGAACCGGCGAGTGCGGCCGCGGCATCGGTGGTCGGGTTGCCGTCGCTGTCCAGTGCCCACCCGAGCGGGATCGGCTCGCCCGCCTGCGCGGCGGCGTTGACCTTCACCCAGGCGACCGTGCTGGACGACAGGTCGGCCACCACAGGGTCGCCACTTGCCCGCGGCGCCGCCCACGCCAACGGATTGGTGCCGAAGAACGGGCGGGTGCCTCCGTGCGGGGCCATCAGCGACGAGGAGTTGGCGAACATCATCGCCACCAATCCCTGCCGCGCGAGGCGCTCGACGAACCAGCCGAGCACGCCGGCCGAGTACGAGTGCGTGATCGCCAGCACGCCGATGCCGTTCGCGCGGGTTGCGTCGGCGAGCGGCTGTTCGCCGGCTTCGTATGCGGGATGACAGAAGCCGAGATGGGCATCGACGACCACGGTGGCGGGCCTCGGTGCAACGACCGTCGGCACAGCGTTGCCGACGACCTTTCCGCAGATGACGTGCTCGCAGTACGTCGGCAGGTAGCTGAGGCCGACCGTGCGGATGCCGTCGGCCTCAGCGTCGCGGATGCTGCGCGCGGTCGGGCCGGCCTGCAGTGGCGACGCGCCGCACGAGACGAGCGCGAGCCGGCTGAGCTCCTGCACCTCGTCGAGCGACAGCGTGGTGGTCATGTCAGGCCGGGAAGGCACCCAGCATGCGAGCGGCGGACAAGGTGTTCTCGAGCAGGCAGGCGATGGTCATCGGGCCGGTGCCGCGTGGCATCGGCGTGATGGCGCCGGCGATGGACTGCACGGCATCGAAGTCGACGTCGCCGACGATGCCGGCCTCGGTGCGCGAGACGCCGACGTCGACCACTGCGGCACCCGGCTTCACGTGGTCGGCGGTGATCATCCGCGCCTGTCCGGCGCACGCGACGATGATGTCGGCGGAGCGGCAGACGTCGATCATGTCGGCAGCGCTCGTGCGCGAGTGCGCCAGCGTGACCGTGCAGTCGATGCCTTTGCGGCCGAGCAGCAGCACCTGCGGCAGCCCGGTGAGCGTGCTGCGACCGATGACCGTGGCCCGCTTTCCGGAGGTGGCCACTCCGTAGCGCTCGAGCAGGCGCATCACGCCCAGCGGCGTGCAGCCGACATGCCCGGGGAGTCCGCGCACGAGGCGGCCCATCGAACGCTCGGTGAGCCCGTCGACGTCCTTCTCCGGCGGGATGAGCGCGAGCACCGGCTCCGGGTCGAGACCGTCGGGCAGCGGCAGCTGGCACAGGATGCCGTGCACGCCCGGGTCGGCGACGAGTGCGGCGACCGCGTCTTCCACCTGCGCCTGGCTGGCATTCTGCGGCAGACCGACGTGTTCGGAGACCATGCCGGCCTCACCGGCGAGCTTGCGCTTGCTGGCCACGTAGACGTGGCTCGGCTTGTCGTCGCCGACGAGCACGGTGGCCAGGCACACCCGTGGCGAGCCGGCCGCTTCGATGGTGGCGCGCAGCGAGGCGATGATCTCGCCGCGCAGGCGGATGCCGTCCATCAGGATGGCCCCGCCCGGAGTGCGCTCGAAGTTCTCGGTCATTGAAGTCCTTCACGATCTTGGAAGAGGTCGGCGAGCGACCGCCAGGGAGCCGTCGACACGGAGGGAGCAGCCGAAGCGCAGCGGAGGCCAGTCCCGACCATCAGGAGAGGCCCTGGATGACGCCGTGCTCGTCGAAGTCGATGATGCTGGCGGCGGGTGCCGAGCCGAGGCCGGGCATGGTGGTCATGTCGCCACAGATGGGGTAGATGAAGCCGGCGCCCACGCTGGCGCGCACCTCGCGCACGTTGACGGTGTGCCCGGTGGGGGCGCCCTTCAACGACGCGTCGGCGCTGATGGAGAGGTGGGTCTTGGCGATGCAGACCGGCAGGTTGCCGAAGCCGTTCTTCTCGTAGCGGGCGAGCTGGGTGTTGGCGGCGGCCGTGTACGTGACGGCGGCGGCGCCGTAGATCTTGGTGGCCACCTTCTCGATCTTGGTCTTCAGCGAGTCTTCCGACTCGTAGCAGAACTGGAAGTTGCTCGGCTCGTCGCACGCCTCGACCACGGCCTGGGCGAGGTCGGTGGCGCCCTTGCCGCCATCACTGAAGTGCGTGCACACGGCCACGCGGGCGCCGACGCTCTCGGCGATCTCGCGGATGACCTGGTGCTCGCTGGCGAAGTCGCCGGGGAAGGCGTTGATGGCGACGACGGGAGAGACGCCGTGCACCTTCACGTTCTCGATCTGCTTGATGAGGTTGGCGGCGCCGGCGCGCACGTCGTCGGGGTTCTCGGCCAGCAGATCGGCGGGCAGCGGCTTGCCGGGGGTGATCTTGAACTTGCCGCTGTGCGCCTTCAGCGCACGCACCGTGGCGACGAGCACCGCGGCGTCGGGCACCATGCCCGAGGTGCGGCACTTGATGTTGAAGAAGCGCTCGGCGCCCATGTCGGCACCGAAGCCGGCCTCGGTGATCAGGTAGTCGCCGCCGCGGATGCCGATGAGGTCGCCGACGATGCTGCTGTTGCCGTGGGCGATGTTGCCGAACGGCCCGGCGTGCACGATGACCGGGGTGTGCTCGAGCGTCTGCAGCAGGTTGGGCTTCAGCGCTTCCTTCATGATGACGGCCATCGAGCCGGCGCCCTTCAGCTGCTCGGCGGTGACCGGGTCGCCGTCCTTGGTGTAGCCGACCACGATGCGACCCATGCGAGCGCGCATGTCGTCGAGCGAGGTGGCCAACGCGAAGATGGCCATCACCTCGGAGGCGGCGGTGATGTCGAAGCCGGTCTGGCGGGTGACGCCATCCATCTTGCCGCCGAGGCCGACGATGATGTTGCGCAGGCTGCGGTCGTTCACGTCGAGCACTCGCCGCCACGTGATGTTGTGGATGTCGAGGCCGAGCTCGTTGCCCTGGTGCAGGTGGTTGTCGACCATCGCCGACAGCAGGTTGTGTGCCGCAGTGACCGCGTGGAAGTCGCCGGTGAGGTGCAGGTTGAGCAGCTCCATCGGGATGACCTGGCTGTAGCCGCCGCCGGCCGCGCCGCCCTTGATGCCGAAGGTGGGGCCCATGCTGGGCTGGCGCAGGCTGATGACCGCCTTCTTGCCGATGTGCTGCATCGCCTGGCCGAGACCGACCGTGGTGGTGGTCTTGCCTTCGCCGAGCGGGGTGGGGGTGATGGCCGTGACCACCACGTACTTCGCCTTCGGGCGGCTGCTCAGCTCCTCGATGGCTTCCAGCTTGATCTTGGCCAGGTCGTCACCGTGCTGTTCGAGCAGGTGCGGGCCGATGCCCATCTGCGCGGCGATGTCGTCGAGCGGCGCGAACGTGGCCGCACGGGCGATGTCGAGGTCGGACGGAAATGACACGGAGGCCCCCTGATGGCAAGAGTCGTT
>JAUXQB010000287.1 GCA_030685215.1 Actinomycetota bacterium | reverse complement strand
GCCGTGCACCGCGGTGCCGTCGGAGAGCGTCATCGACACGCCGCAACCGTTGGTGGTCGCCTCCGTGACCGCCGCACGAACGATCGCGACGCCGTACCCGTGCAGCTCGGCCAGGGCATCCATGCGGTAGCGGTTGGGGGTGGTGGCATCGCGTGTGGGAAAGCCGTGGAACTCGTCGACGGTCGCATTGCGGTGCGTCTGGTCGTCGACCACGACCACCCGGTGCCGTGCCCTCGCCAGCACGAGTGCTGCCGTGAGCCCGGCAGCGCCGCCGCCGATGACCGACACGTCACCGGCGACGGAGCGTTCGGTGCTGCTCATGACGGCGCGACCTCGGCCGACGCCACGACCTCGGCGTGGGCGCCGTGCGGGTGATGGCCATGGTGGCCGGCGTGGCCGGCGTGGCCGGCGTGGTGTGCGGCGGCCCGGCGGGGGAGTTGGGTGAACGTGACGACCGCGGCGCACAGCGCGAAACCGGCGGCGATCCACAGCGAGCTGTGCATCGAGTCGACGAATGCGGCGCGCGCAGCGCCGGCGATCTGCTCGGCCTGGGCACCGAGGTGCTCGCTGCTGTGGATGGCAGCGCCGACGTTGTTGATCAGCATGCTGCGATCGGTGGCGGTCAGGTTCGGGAACCGGTCGAGCTCGGCCTGCATCGAGGTCGCGTAGCTGGTGGCCGCGACGCTGCCGATGACGGCGACCCCGAGTGCGCCACCGAACTCGCGGACCGTGTCGTTGACGGCGGACCCGACGCCGGCGCGGGCCGGGGGCAGTGTGGCCATGATCATCTCTGTTGCCGGCGGCATCGCCACGCCGGCGCCGAGCCCGAACAGCAGCAGCCCCACTCCGGTCGGCACGTAGGAGCCGCCGTCGACGAACGCGGCCTGCACGGCCACGCCGATGGCAGCGATCAGCGTGCCGGCGGTGACAGCGACACGGCCACCGTGCATCTGGGCGAGGTGGGCGCCGGCTCCGGTGCCGAGCAGCATGCCGAGCGCGGCGGGAACGAGCGCGAAGCCAGCAGCCAGCGGGGTGTACTCGAGCACGAACTGCAGGTACTGCGCCTGCAGGAAGACGGTGCCGGCCATCGCGAAGAACAGCAGTGCCAGCGCGATGCTGCCGGCGGAGAAGCTGCGGTTGCGGAACAGTGCGATGTCGAGCATCGGATCCTCGCGACGCACTTCCCAGCCGACGAACAGCACCGTCAGCGCAGTGCCCACTGCGAAGTTGACCACCGAGGCGGTCGACGTCCAGCCGCGCTCGGGCGCCTGGATGATGGCGTAGACCAGCGAGCTGATGGCGGCGATGGAGAGCAGCGCGCCGACCGGGTCGAGCCGGGTGGCGTGCGGGTCGCGTGACTCGGGGACCAGGTGCACCGCTCCCACGAGGGCCGCCACGAGCAGCGGCACGTTGATCCAGAACACCGACGACCACGAGAAGTTGCGCATCAGCGCTCCGCCGATGATCGGTCCGAGTGCGATGCCGGCGCCGCTGGCGGCGGTCCACCCGGCGATCGCCTTGGCGCGCTCACGGGGATCGCCGAACACGTTGACGAGGATCGACAGCGTGGTCGGCATGATCAGCGCGCCGCCGAGGCCCATCACGCAGCGGCCGGCGATGAGCGCGGCCGTGGAGCCGGCCGTCGCTGCGACGATCGAACCGGCCAGGAAGGTGGTCAGACCGGCGACGAGCGCATGTCGGCGCCCGAACCGGTCGCCGAGGCTGCCGGCGGTGAGCAGCAGCCCGGCGAACACGATGGTGTACGAGGCGACGATCCATTGCAGCTGCGCGGAGCTGGCGCCCAGATCGCCGACGAGGCTGGGCATCGCGACGTTGATGATGGTGTGATCGATGGAGGTGACGAGCAGGGCGAGCACGAGCACGCCGAGGATGCGCCACCGGTGAGGATGGCTGGCGTGTGTGTCGCCGAGCGACTGGGTGATGGGACGACCGTGCATGATGACTCCTTGGTGTTGTGTGTGGTTGTGGTTGGGTCCGGGCTGCCGTGGGCTACGGCAGCAGGTGGCTGATCGCGTCGATGACGACGCTCGGTTGATCGATCTCGATGTGGTGGCCCGTGTGCTCCACGGTCACCAGGTGCGCGTCGCTCGACAGCGCCATCCAGTGCCGCTGCCCCTCGTGCCACGCCGCGTTGAGCCGGTCGACCTCCGCGGTGGCCAGGTCGGCGGGAAGCCCGCGGCGGGCGGCGGTGATGACGGCCATCGGCAGTGAGCCGAGTGAGACGATCTCGTCCGCCTCGGCAAACGCAGCGACGGCGTCGAGGTGCTCGCTGTTGCCGGTCGGTGCGAACATGCCGCAGACGGAGCGGAGGGTCGCCGCTGCATCGGAGCCGTCGTCGGGGACTGCGCAGATGGCGGCCGGCCACCTGGTCGGCGAGGCGTCGACGAGGACGAGCCCGGCGACCTCGTCGGCGAAGCGCGATGCGAACGTGACTGCCGCGGCGCCATCGAAGGAGTGGCCGACCACGATGTACGGTCCGGGTTCACCGATCGCGCCCAGCAGCGCGTGCAGGTCCATCGCCTGGGTGGTGAAGGTCGACGTCGATGTCGCCGGGTCGCTCTGTCCGGTCCCCGGCCGCTCGTACGAGCAGACGCGGGCGCGGGCGGCGATCGCGGGTTCGATCGTGGCCCAGCCCTCGGCGCCGCCACCGAACCCCGAGATCAGCAGCACCGTCGTGTCGCCCTGGCCCACGCAGCGGACGTGCACGCGTTCGCCGGGCACGCCGATCAGCGCATCGATCGTCGTTGTCGGTCGCGGTGCGGCGGTCGTGCTCGGTGCGCTGCTCATGCTGGTCGGGGCTGCGGGCAGAATCGTGGTCGTGGTTGCACGAGAGGTCGAGGTCGCATCGCCGGTGTCCGCGGTGCTGCCGCCACACGCGGTCGATGAGACGAGGACCGCGGTGAGGAGGATGAGGCCGAGGCCGCGTGCGGTCGGTCGAGCAGTGCCGGTCCAGAGGAGGGGGATGGTGTCGAAGACGGTGTGCATGGCTGCCACGATCGACCTAAGGGGTGGCGGCTCGCATCGGCCACACCCCCTCAGATCCGAGGGAGGGAGGGTCGGAGTGAGGTGAGGTGGTCGTTCACCAGGCCAGGTGCCGTTTCACGCGATACTGAGCGGCATCGCACGCGACCGCCTGCCAGCATCTGAGTTCGTCGGTCGGCTCGCCGAGCTGGCCACGTTCGACCGCGCGATCGCCGATGCGCGCAACGGGCTGCCGTCGGTGGTGCTGGTGAGCGGCGATGCCGGCATCGGCAAGACCACGATCGTGAGCGAGAGCGCTGCCCGGGCGGGAGTGAGCCTGTACCTCGGCCGATCCACGCACATCGGCGGCGACACCATCCCGCTCGCGCCCCTCGCCGATCTGCTCCGGCAGGTGCGGCGGACCAACCCGGAGATGTTGACCGACGCTCACGCGCCGGCGGCGTTGCAGCAGTGGTCCGCCCCGAGCGCGCCGCAGCAGCGGAACGATGCGCCGCACGGCGGGCTGTTCGTGGCCGTGCTCGAACTGATCACTCGCCTGGCGACCGAGGAGGCCGTGATCGTCGGGTTCGAAGACCTGCACTGGGCCGACACGGTGACCTGGGATCTGTTCGAGTACCTCGCCCGCAACCTGATCGACGAGCGGGCCGTCCTGGTCGGCACCTACCGGGCGAACGAGGTCGCAGTTCATTCGGGCCAGCGAGGTCGACTGGCCGAGCTGAGCCGGCTTCCT
>JAUXQB010000286.1 GCA_030685215.1 Actinomycetota bacterium | reverse complement strand
GACGAGCAAGCGCAGGGGGCTGTCGTGTCGGCCGACGTCGGGGTCGAGACTGTCGAGTTCAGGCTGAGTGAGGACCAGCCAGTTCGACTGTCGTCCGCGTGACATCACGAGGTAGCCGGCTTCCCGGTAGAGCCCGTCGAGGCCGACCGCGATGGCGAGATCCCAGGTGCCCCCCTGGGCTCGGTGGGCGGTGGTGGCATACGCGTAGTCGATGCCGCCTGCTGCGACGTAGTCGTTGTCGATGCGGACGAGGTTGTCGTCGTGGTCGAGGCGGACGACGAGTCCGCTGTCGTCGATCGCCAGCAGCGTTCCGGTCTGACCGTTGAGGACTGCGGTGTCGTCGCCGTTGAGAGTGCGGGCTCGATAGTCGTTGACCCGCATGACGAGTCGCTCCCCGACGGCGAGCCCGTCCACGTCAGTGGCGAGGATGCCAGCGTTGAGCAGCCGTTCGCGCACGGCATGGTTGAGCGCGGCCACGACATCGTTGGTTCCGGCGAGGAGTACGGGCACGGACCCGGCTTGGTGGGCGTCGAGCCAGCGGTCGACGGAGATGGCGATCATGTCGGCGCGGTCGTCGGCGACGACGATCCGGTCATGCTCCCGGTACGCGCTGACGGCCACCGCCACATGGCCGTCGCGAAGTTCGGCGAGGGCGTCGCGCTCCCATTCGTTGAGTTGGCGACGGTTAACGGTCAGTTCGGCGATCGTGACGTCGGAGTCGGTCGCAAGTGCTGCGAACCCTCCGCCGGCGGTGATCTCGGGAAGCTGGTGGTGGTCGCCGACGAGCACCACGCGTCCGCCTGCAGCGATCACCGGCCGGATGACCCGCTCGAGCTCCCGGATGCCCGCCATGGCAGCTTCGTCGACGACGAGCACGGTGCGCTCGCTGGGAAGACCCAGCCCGCGGTCCCATGCACCGAGTTGGCGGTGAATGGTCGCCGATGGGATGCGGGCGTCGGTCGCGAGTTCGTGTGCGGCTCGAGCGGACGGGGCGACGCCGACCACATCATGGCCAGCGTCCTCGAACACTCGGCGGACGGCGTCGAGCGTGAAGGTCTTGCCCGTGCCCGCCGGGCCGACGAGCACGGTGACCGCATCCGATGAGGTGGTGATCGTTCGGACGGCGAGGTCTTGGTCCGCGCCCAGGGTCGGGCCGTGGCCGATCAGGTGGCCGACCATCGCGTCGTCGATCGGGGTGCGGCTGTTGCGGTTGTCGTGGACGGCCGCAAGGAACCTTTGCTCGATGTCGAGCATGCCGGTCGTCGTCCATCGGGTCGCGCGGTCATCTGCGATAGGGACGATCTGTGGCGAGGCGAGTACGCGGGCGACGATCCGGTCGACGGTGGCGACCGATGCTCCCTCACCGATTCGGGCGACGACTGCTTCGACGAGGTGGGGCCGGGTGAAGGTGGTGTCGTGGTCGGTGAGCGTCCGGCCAAGATCCTCGATCCAGTCCTCCGCGGTGACGATTTGATCGACGGTGGCGCCGCTGATCGGATCCTTGACGGCGAGTCGCCAGATCTCGTCGTAGCCGACAGTGCGGCCGGCAGCC
>JAUXQB010000278.1 GCA_030685215.1 Actinomycetota bacterium | reverse complement strand
AGGCGGACGTCGGCGCGATCGAGCGAACGGACGAGCGGTTCGAGCACCTGCGCGCCGAACTCTCCGGTGAGGATGCCCACGGGAGCGTCTGGACGCGCACCGAGGCGCACCGAGATGGCGCCGCTGTCGTCACCGGTGGTGGTGTCGCTGCTGCAGCCGCGCAGACCGGTGTCGCCGGCGGGGTTGCGCGGCGCGCGGTAGCCCTGCGCGGGCGCACCGTCGACCGCGGCGAAGAAGCCGCTCTGCGGGCCGGTGGGTGCGTCGACCGCGCCCGTGAACTCGAGCTCGAACGTGCGCGCCATGCCGATGCCGTCCTCGTGCATGTGGAAGCCCTCATACGCGTCGGCGTCGGGGAACGGCATGCCCGCCATGAGGTAGTACTCGTCGGCGGCGAACACCATCCGCCGGCCGAGCACGCGCAGGAAGACCTGCTGCCACTCGTGCACCGCGGTCACCATCGCCTGCGCTTCGGCCTGCGTGTGCAGCCGCATCGCGGACTCGGCGTTGTAGCGACTGAGGCCCAGCGGTACCACCGCCACCGATTCGAGCTCGGGGTACTGGTCGAGCACGCCGGCCATGGTCTGCTCGAACACCGCGCCGTCGTTGACGCCGGGGCACAGCACGACCTGCCCGCGCACGGTGATGCCGTGGTCGAGCAACGCCCGCAGCCATCGCAGGCTCATTCCGCCGCGCGGGTTCTTGAGCATGCGGCTGCGCACCTCGGGGTCGGTGGCATGGATGCTGACGTTGAGCGGCGACAGTCGCTCGGTGACCACACGCTCGAGGTCGGCCTCGGTGAAGCGGGTGAGGGTGGTGAAGTTGCCGTACAGGAACGACAGGCGGTAGTCGTCGTCCTTCAGGTACAGGCTCTTGCGCAAGCCTTTGGGCAGTTGGTAGATGAAGCAGAACTCGCAGTGGTTGTCGCAGGTGCGCACGCGGTCGAACACCGCGCTCGACACCTCGGCGCCCAACGGTTCGCCCGCTCGCTTCTCCACTTCGAGGGTGAGCTCGAGGCCGCCACGCTGCACTTCCAGCGACACCTCGGCATCGTCGGCGGCGAAGCGCCACTCGATGATGTCGCGCGGCACCGTGCCGTTGATGGTGAGCACCACATCGCCGACGGCGAGGCCGGCCCGCTGGGCAGCGGAGCCTGGCGCAACAGCGGCGACGGTGGGCAAAGACATGGTGCTCAAGGCTACCGGCGGGCGCGGACGACCGCCGGTAACCTGCACTGCTGTGACCGTCGACCGCGTACTGCTGGCTGAACCCCGCGGGTTCTGCGCGGGCGTGGAGATGGCCATCAAAGCGCTCGCCTGGATGGTGCGCAGCTTCGAAGCGCCGGTGTACTGCTACCACGAGATCGTGCACAACAAGATCGTCGTTCAGCGGTTCGAGGCCCAGGGTGTGGTGTTCGTCGACCACATCGACGAGGTGCCGGAAGGCCGCCCCATCATGCTGTCCGCGCACGGTTCGGCACCTGAGGTGGTGGCTGCAGCTCGTGCTCGCGGAAGCTACGTGGTCGACTCCGTGTGCCCGCTGGTCACCAAGGTGCACCACGAGGTGAAGGTGCGTGCCGGGAAGGGCTTCCGCATCGTCTACGTCGGCCACGAAGGGCACGAGGAGGCCGTCGGCACCATGGCCGTCGCCCCGTCGTCCATCAGTCGGGTCGAGAGCGTGGCCGAGGTGCTGGCGCTCCCCCACTTCGACGAACCGGTGGCGCTGCTCGCGCAGACCACGCTGTCACACCGCGACTGGGAGGGCGTGGCCGTCGCCGTGCGCGAGCGCTATCCGCAGGTGTGGTCGCCGGGCCGCAGCGACCTGTGCTTCGCCACCACCAACCGGCAGTCGGCACTCATGGCGATGGCACCGCGCTGCGACGCCATCGTGGTCATCGGATCGGCCAACTCGTCCAACACCCGGGCGCTGGAGAAGCTGGCCATCGAGGCCGGATGCCCGCAGGTGTTCCGCATCAACGGTCCCGAGGAGCTGCCCGCCGGGCTGACGGGCACCGTCGGCGTCACCGCCGGTGCGTCGGCACCCGAGGAGCTGGTGGAGGCCATCATCGCCCGCCTCTCCCCCACGCACGGCGTCGAGCTGCTGCGGGTCACCGAGGAGGACGAATACTTCCCTCCGCCGCGCAACATCCGCGATCTGCAAGCTGCCATCGGCATCGCCGCCGCGGCCATGCTCGGCGGGCCGATCGCAGTGTCGACCGTGTTCGACGACCGGGCACTCGCCGCCAGCGATGTGCTCGCCACGCTCGTCGCTTCCTAGTCTGCGAACATGCTCTCGCCCTCCGCTGCCACCATTCGCCTGTTCCTGCACGTGCTGGCCGCGTCGGTGTGGGTGGGCGGCCAGTTCGCGCTCGCCGGTGTGGTGCCCTCGTTGCGCCGGGCCGCGCCGGAAGCCACCAAGCCGGTGGCGCAAGCGTTCGCCCGCCTGGCATGGCCCGCGTTCGGCATCGCCGTGCTCACCGGCATGTGGAACCTGATGGAGGTCGACATCACCACCGCCAGCTCCGCCTACCAGGCCACCGTGCTGCTGCACATGGCCGTCGCGATCGCGTCCGGTGTGTTCGTGGCCGTGCATCAGTTCGGGAAGACCACACTGGCGATGGCACTCGGCGGTGCACTGGGCGCCCTGTGCGCCGTCGGAGCGATGTTCCTCGGCATGCTGCTGCGCACCGGCACCGCCTGACCCGAGCTCCCGCAGATCCGAGTGCCAGCGGACCATCCGAGTGCCAGCCGACCATCCGAGTGCCAGCCGACCGTCCGAGTGTCAGCGGCTCACCGGGGGGTCCGCTACCACTCGGATGGTGCGCAGGGCGGCGGCGATCAGGAGCGCCGACACGACCACGACGGCCCCACCGACGACGAACGTCGGGCGAATGCCGATCGCCGCGGCGAGGGCACCACTGGACAGCGCGCCGACGACGATGATGCCGCGGGTGAACATCCGCGAGGTGACGTTGACCCGCCCGAGGAGGTGATTCGGGGTGAGTCGCTGTTGCAGCGATCGGGCGACCGGGATGCGGACGCCCGCCGGAACGCTGCCGACGAACCAGATCGCGGCGAGCGCGGGAACCGACGTGGAGACTGCCATCGCGGCGAGTGCGATCCCCTCCAGGCCTGTGGCGACCGCGAGAACCGCTCGCGCGCCGACGCGCCGCGACAGCCTGCCGCTGACGAGGGTGCCGATGAACGCACCGGCGGCACCGCACGCAAGCACGACACCGAACGACCACGCGGGACCACCGGCGCTCTCGAGGACGAGGAGCACGAGCAGGCTGACACCGGTGGCCGCTCCGAGGTAGTACACCATCATCGCCGCGGTGACCGGCCCGAGCACCGGGTGCTGTCGCAGGAACCGAAAACCCTCTGCTGCTTCGGCGGCCAGCGAACGACGCGCTCGGTCGCGCACGTCACGTTCACGAGGAAGCCGGCGAAACGGCACCACCGAGGCGACGTAGCTGACGCCGTCGATCAGGAACGGCAGCCACGGAGCGAACCCGAACGCGGTCGCACCGACGGGTGCTCCGGCGAAGTCGTTGGTCACGATCTCGACGCTCGAGATCCGAGCGTTCGCCGTGTCGAGCTGCTCGTCACTCACGAGTGTCGGCACCAGCGCCACCACCGACGGATCCACCAGGATCTCTCCCGCGGTGATGACGAACGCCACGACACAGAGATGCCAGACCGCCACGTGGTCACTCGCCACCAACCACGCAAGGCCCAGCATCACTGCGCCGCGCCAGCTCTGCGTCATCAGGACGATGCGCCGACGATCGTGGCGATCGACCAGAGCGCCACCCAGCGGCGCCACCGAGATCCAGGGCAGGAACTGCGCCGCGGTGACGGCGCTCACCAGCACGGGCGAGGTGGTCAGCTGCGCCGCGAGCAGCGGGAGCGCCGCGAGCCGGATCCCGTCGCCCGTGTTGGAGATCAGCGATCCGAGGAACAGCGCCCGGAAGCCGGGTCCGAGAGGTCCACCCGGCGAGCGCACGCCGTCACGCTAGTCGTCCGCCCGCCCGCGGTCCGGTGAGGCCGACGTGCCGGCGAGCCCGGCGGGCTCGGCATCCGAGTGTCAGCGGCCCACCGGGGTGTCTCCTGCCACTCGGACGGGGCTGTGGCACTCCGATGGTCGCCACACACTCGGATGGGGCTGTGGCACTCGGATGAGCGGTCTTAGTTGCGGGGGACTTGGCTCCAGGGGACTTCGCGGTCGACGCGGACGTCGCCGGGAAGGCCGAGCACTCGCTCACCGAGGATGTTGAGCATCACTTCCGTGGTGCCACCCTCGATGGAGTTGGCGCGGCTGCGCAGGAACGCCTTCTGCGGCGTGGCGTACTCCATCGCGTGCTCGGGGCGCACCATCGCGTAGCTGCCGTACAGCAGCGCGTCGGCACCCATCAGGTTCACCAGGCACTCGTAGATGTCCTTGTTGAGGTTGGCGCCGGCCATCTTGCTGATGCTGCCCTCCGGACCCGGGTCGCCCATCTTGCGGTTGTTGTTGGCGCGGATGTTGGTGAGCCGCAGCAACTCAGCGCGGATCCAGAGCTTCATCACCTCGTCGCGGGTGGCCGAGTCCTTCTTCCACTCCGGCGCGTCGGCCCACTCCTTCATCAGGTTGGCGATGGTGCCCGAGCCGCGCTGCGGGATGGAGCCACCGATGGACTGACGCTCGTTCATCAGCGTGGTGAGCGAGACGCGCCACCCGTCACCGGGCTGACCGAGCATCTCCTTCTCGGCGATGCGAGTGTCGGTGAAGAACACCTCGTTGAACTCGGCCTCGCCGGTCATCTGGCGCAACGGCAGCGTCTGCACGGTGGAGTCGTGCATGTCGACCACGAACGCGGTGAGCCCGGCGTGCTTCACGGCCTCCGGGTTGGTGCGCACCACGAGCAGGCCCCAGCGCGACAGGTGGGCGAGCGTGGTCCACACCTTCTGGCCGTTGATGACCCATTCGTCGCCGTCCTTCACGCCCTTCGACGACAGACCGGCGAAGTCGCTACCGGAACCGGGTTCGCTGAACAGCTGGCACCAGATCTCCTCGCCGGTGAACAGCGGGCGCAGGTAGCGCGACTTCTGCTCCTCGCTGCCCCACACCGCCACCGTCGGACCGCACATGCCGTGACCGATCGGGTTGCGGTACATCGGGTTCGGCGCGCCCTGCGCGTAGATGCGCTCGTTGACCAGCTTCTGCAGCTTCGGGTTGAGGCCGAGGCCACCGTGGCCGACGGGGAAGTTCACCCAGGCCAGACCCTTGTCGAACTGCGCGCCCAGGAAGGTGACCACGTCGGTCTCCTTCGGCGGGAACTCGCTGAGCAGTTCGTCGACGAGCGAGGAGACCTGCTGCTCCTCGGCGTTGAGGGTCTCGGTGAGGGTCATGGGGTGCTCCTGGGGGAAGGCGGGCGGCGAACGCGGAGGACGATAGTGGCACCGTGCAACCACGGCCGAACCGTGCCGACGGTGCCTGACCCCGGTCGCTCAGGAGGGCGCGTCAGTGACGACGGAGCCGCACGCCGGCGATGTCGTCGAACGAGAGCGCGGTCTCGTCGCCGGCCTCCGGGTCGAGGCCGAGCACCACCTGGAGGAAGGCCCAGGCGGCACTCACCTGCAGCTGCATCAGTTCACGCCAGCTGCGGCCCGCCGCCGACGCAGTACCTGCGGCCGTGGTGGTGAGGTAGTCGCGCACCAACTGCGGGAGTTCGGGCACGTGTGCGGCCAACTCGGCGTAGAGCGCGATGTCGCTGATGGCCTGGTGCGACGCGCCGGCCAGGTCGAGTCGCCACAACGGGCGGCCCGCCAGCAGCGCCCACGGACGGTCGGCGTCGACGTCGGGCGGCGTCACCTGATCGAGCTCGCTGACCACCAGCAACGACGGCACCGACACTCGGCTGAGCAGCGTGTCGCTCATGGTGCGCGTGTACGCCTGGAAGCCGAGCACGGCGCGCACCTGCGCGTGCGCAGCCACACCCCGGCTGCCGGCTGCGGTGGCATACGCGGTGTACGCGCCGTACGAGTGGCCCGCGAGGGCGACCTGCTCGTGATGCACCGCGTTGAGCAGCTCGACGGGCACCTCGTCGGCGCCGTGCAACATCGCACGCAGCACGAAGTGGGCGTCGGCCACGCGGTTCACCTCGTTGGTGCGATCGTCGGCGTGCTGGCCGAGCATCCAGTCGAACAGCGCGTCACCGGGATGATCCGGCGACACGACGATGGCGCCGCGAGCGGCGAGTGCCTCGCACACCATCGAGTACGAGATGCGCATGCCGGTACGACCATGCGAGAACAGGATGAGCGGGTACTGCCCCGGATGCCCCGGCGCCGCCTGCTGCGCCGTGGCCGCGCTGAACGCGACACCGGGGAACAACTCGTAGACCGTCTTCGGCGCATCGCTGGCCATCGCCGGGTACCAGATCTCCACGCCGAGCGAACGGCCGGCGCGGTCGTGGTCGACCAACGTGATGCTGCGATGGCCGACCGGGTGGTGCGGCGGTTCCAGCGGGCGGCCGGCGGTGAGCGCGGTCATGACTCGTCGTCGCCTTCGTCGGCGGGCGGTTCGATGCCCAGCGCGGCGAGCCGAGCGAGCAGGCCGTCGCGGATGGAGGTGCCCGGCTCGCGAGCCTTGTCGCCCGCGATGCGCCACCCGAGGCGGCTGGAGTACAGCAGCGGCGGCGCCTTCAGCCGACCCGGTTGCACCGCCACCACGCGGGCGAAGAACAACTCGTGGTCGAGCATCGTCTTCGTGTCGAAGACCTGGCAGCGCAACCAGGCGATGGCGTCGCGAACCACCGGCAGCTCCGTGTCGGGGAACTCGGTGAGGAACTCGTCGGCGAGGTGCAGGAACTTGCGGCCGGGATACGAGAAGTACTGCCCGGCCGCCACCTGGTCGCCCGCGAGCACGCTGACCGCGAACTCGCCGCTGGCGGCCAGCAACGGGTACGTGTCGTGCTTCGGCGAGACGCTGGCCATGATGATCGGCTCCTCGAAGCTGACCTGCAGGACCCAGTGGCTGCAGTATGCGCGGCTGACGCCCTCGTGGTGCGCGCCGACCACCTGCACCCCGTGCATCATCTGCCCGAGCGAGCGCTTGACGGTGGCGTCGATCATCAGTTCCAGTGTCGCAGCCAACGAGCATGTTCTGCTCGCTCCTGCGCCAGTTCCGGGAACGCGCCGCGCAGGCGGGCGAGCACCTGCAACGGCTGCGGCTCGTCCATCGCGACGAGAGTGTTCTTCAGGTTGTTCAGCATGCGCAGCAGGATGCTGCGCGTGTGCGTGGGCTGCAGCAGGCGGCGATCCAGCGGTGCGGTGAGCCCGGTGATGCGCTGCCATGCGGGCTCCAGCTCGTCGGCGGCATAGCGGCGCCCACCGTGGAACGGGTCGGCGTACTCGTCGTCGCAGCGCACCAGGAAGTGACCGGGCAGTCCGATGCCGACGATCGGCACCTCCAACCTGCGACCGACCTCCATGGCACAGATGCCCAGCGTGATGGGGATGCCGAGGCCAGTGGCCAGCACGTGGTGCAGGTACGAGTTGGCCGGGTCGCCGTAGTCGCCGCGATTGCCACGCAGGCGACCGGAACCGAACAGCGCCATCATGATCGAGTCGAACGACGGTGCGCACTCGTCGGCCAAGCGGTCGAGGCCGACGATCACCTGACCGACGTCGCCAGCCGGGTCGAACGCGCACCCGATGAGCGCCGCCATCATGTCGAGATGGGCCTCCGACGCGGGGCGATTCACCAGCTCGATGAAGCGGTCCGTCGGATCCATGCCGTGAACGTACCGTCGACTACCTTCGGCTCCTATGTATCCCGGCGCCTTCCTCGAGACCCACCCCGACAAACCCGCTGTCATCATGGGTGGCAGTGGGTTCACGCAGACCTTCGCCCAGCTCGACGCGGCGGCGAACCAGCTGAGCCACCTGCTGCGTGCTGCAGGTGTGAACCCCGGCGACCACGTGGCCATCTGCATGGAGAACCACGACCGCTACCTCGAGATCGTGTGGGGCTGCCACTACGCCGGCGCGGTCTACACGTGTGCCTCCAGCCGCCTCACCAGTGGCGAGCTCACCTACATCCTCAACGACTGCAACGCGAAGGTGTTCATCACCTCGCACTACAAGGCCGACCAGGCCGCGGAGATCGTGGCCGGCACCCCCGGCGTCGGTCTGCGGCTGATGCTCGACGGCACCATCGACGGCTACGACGCGTACGAGTCGGTGGTCGCCGACCAGCCCACGAACCCGCTGCCCGGCGAGCGCATCGCCGGCACCGACATGCTCTACTCGTCAGGCACCACCGGCCAGCCGAAGGGCGTGTCGCGCGAGTTCGTCGCCAACCCGCTCGAGACCACCGCGAACGGTGTGTCGCCGCTGCTCACGCTGCTGTTCGGCGTGAACAACGACAGCGTCTACCTCTCCCCCGCGCCCTTCTACCATGCCGCCCCGTTGCGCTTCTGCATGGCGGCTCAGCAGGTCGGCTGCACCGTCGTTGCGATGGAGCACTTCGATCCCGAGCAGTACCTGCAGCTCGTCGAGCGCCACCGGGCCACGGTGAGCCAGGTCGTGCCGACGATGTTCGTGCGCATGTTGAAGCTCCCGGAGGAGACCCGCACGAAGTACGACGTGTCGTCGCTGCAGTGCGTCATCCACGCGGCCGCGCCCTGCCCGGTGCCGGTGAAGCAGCAGATGATCGAGTGGTTCGGGCCGATCATCCACGAGTACTACGCGGGCACCGAGGGCAACGGGTTCGTGTACTGCAACAGCACGCAGTGGCTGGCGCACCCGGGCACGGTGGGCACACCCATCGGCTGCGTGCTGCACATCTGCGGCGACGAGGGCGAGGAGCTCCCGCAGGGCGAGAGCGGCACCATCTACTTCGAAGGTGGCGCGCAGTTCGAGTACCACAACGACGCGGAGAAGACGAAGACGTCGCGTCACCCCACGCAGCCGTGGAGCACGCTCGGCGACGTCGGCTATCTCGACGCCGACAACTTCCTCTACCTCACCGACCGCAAGGCGTACATGATCATCTCCGGCGGGGTCAACATCTACCCGCAGGAGTCCGAGAACGTGCTCGTCACCCATGCGAAGGTGGTCGACGTGGCGGTGTTCGGCGTGCCGAACGACGACTTCGGCGAAGAGGTCAAGGCCGTCGTGCAACCGGTCACGATGCCCGAGTCCGACGAGGAGGCCGCAGCGCTCGCCCGCGAGCTCATCGCGTTCTGCCGCTCGCAGCTGGCCGACGTGAAGTGCCCGCGCAGCATCGACTTCCGCGAGGAACTGCCGCGCCACCCCACCGGCAAGCTCTACAAGCGCCTGCTCAAGGACGAGTACTGGAAGGCCGCAGGCCGCAGCATCTGAGCGCTGCGGTCATTCCGCCACGGCCATCCGGTTGCGACCGGCGCGCTTCGCGCTCAGCAGCGCGCGATCGGCTGCACCCAACACGTCGCGCACGCGCACGTGCTCGCCCCCTGCCGCGAGGCCGACGCTGGCGGTGACGGCCGGGGCACCGCACCCTTCCGGCAGCGGCTCGCTCACCGACGACACCACTCGCTCACCGATGGCCCGCGCGGCGTCGGCATCGACGCCGAACAGCACCAGCGCGAACTCGTCGCCGCCGAGCCGCGCCACCACGCCGGAGGGACCGCAGACGGTGCCGATGCGGCGCGCCACCTCGATGAGCACGCGGTCGCCGCAGCCGTGGCCGTGCTCGTCGTTGATTGCCTTGAACTCGTCGAGGTCGATGTAGAGCACGCTGATCTGGGCGGGATCGCCGTTCGACACCACCTCGTCGAAGGCGCGCCGGTTGGCCACACCGGTGAGTCCGTCGCGGCGGGCCGCTCGACGCAGCTCGTCGTTCGACCGCTGATGCGCGAGCGCCAGTGCGGTCACTCCCGCGAGGTGGTCGAGCAACTGGCGCACGAACCCGGGCAGTGGCCGGCGCAGCGGCGCCACGAACGCGACGAGCGCGGCGACCAGATGCCCGTCGACACCGATCGGCACCACGATCATCCCTTCGAAGCGATCGGCGCGGGCGGCGTCGGCCAACGCCGGCGGCATCTCGTCGAGGCCGAACAGCGACACACCCTGCGAGGGCACGTCGGGCCACGGTGAGTCGCCGACGTCCATCAGGGCGCGCACCGCCGCGCGCAGCGAGGTGCTGATGGTGCGGCCGTGGAGGCGCGTGAAGCGACCGTGCGCCGGTTCGCTGAGCACGCAGCCGACGAGGTGCCGGCTGTCGGTGCGATCGCCCACCAGCGCGTCGGCGCAGCGGGCGAGCACCTCGTCGATGGAGCCGCCGCGCATCAGTGCTTCGAGCGCATCGGTGGGCGTGGAGCGGGTGGAGTGCGGCACGAAGCTGAGCACCCAGCCTTGGAACGAGTCGTGGTTCCGCACCGCGACCGCGCTCACGTCGACTCCCGCCGTGCCACCCGTGGCGGTGACGAGCGTGAGTGGGAACGGCACGGGCATGTCGATGCTGAAGTCGGCCCGCTCGCGGGCCTGCCGGAACACCGTGGCCACCATCTCCTGCTCGTCGGGTGCGACGATGTCGAGCGACGGACGACCGATGAGGTCGGCCGGGCGATAGCCCAGGAACGCGCCGTGGGCACCCCACGCGTCGGCGAACACGCCGTGCTGATCGATGACAGCGACGAGCGGTCGCAGGTGGTGCAGCACCTGCTCCGCGGCGAGTGGCCGCGAACCCTCACCTTCTTGCGCCCTGAGTGGTCCCATCTCCACGCTGCGCAGCCTATGGCCTGTCGAACTCGGGTCACTCACGGGGAGTGGCCGCACATCGAGTTCCGGGGCTGGATCGTCCCGGAAGCCGGGACGAATGCCCATGTAGTTGCAGACGCAACGAGCGGTATGCCGCGGGCCTCAGTGGGCGCTGGCGATGTGGAGGCGTTGCAGGACGTCGGCCATGCGGAGGCTCTCCACTCGGCCGAACACGGGCTCGGCGGTGCCGGCCACCACGTCGGCGAAGTGGCGAGCGAGGTTGGTGTACGCGTCGGCACCGTCGCAGGCGACGTGCTCGACGTCGCCGTTGCGGCGCTCGACGATCAGCTCGCTCGGCTCGAGCGGACCGGGCGCGTGCCAGCCGGGCACGGTGACCACGGCCTCGCTGGCGACGAGGCTCATCGAGCGATGCGGCGGCGCGTCGAACGAGACGTTGAACGACGAACCGAAGCCGGCACCCCAGTCAACCCACCCGGTCATCGAGATGTCGACACCGGCCCGGTTGCGCACCGCGTTGGCACCGACGGCAATGGCGTCGCGTCGAGCCATCAGCAGGAACGGCGCGATGCAGTAGATGCCCACGTCGAACAGTGCGCCGGCGCCGCGCAGGTCGAGGCGATGGTCGCCGCTGTTCATGTCCATCGGCCAGCTGAACGAGCCGGTGCCGTGCTGCAACCACCCGAGCTCGTTACCGCGTGCGAGTGCGAGCAGACGCTGCGCCCGTGGGTGGTGCGGCCACATGTAAGCCTCCAGCAGCGTGCGACCCGCGGCCTCGGCATGATCGAACAACTCGGCGCTGTCGGCGGGCGACAACGTGAGCGGCTTCTCGCACAGCACGTGCTTGCCCGCATCGAGCGCGCGGTGCGTCCACTCCGCATGCAGGTGGTTGGGCAACGGGTTGTACACCGCGTCGACGTCGTCGCGCGCCAGCATCTCGTCGTACGGCGCCAACGACTCACCGGCCCGGCTGGGCTCGGCCACCACCACCTGACCGGCAGCCGTGAAGGCGGGCAGCAGGCTCTTGCGATAGATGTTGCTGGAGCCGCCGAGCACACCCCAGCGCAACGGTGCGGCACTCATGACGACAACACCACCATGCGGATCTCGGTCATCTCCTTGACGCTGAAGGCCGGGCCCTCACGGGTGTTGCCGCTGTCGCGCAGCCCGCCGTACGGCTGCTGGTCGGCGCGCCACGTGGGCACCTCGTTGACCAGCACACCACCGAAGTCGAGCGACTGCACAGCCTTCAGCGCCTTGCTGATGTCGCACGTGAAGATGGCCGCCTGCAACCCGAACTTGGTGTCGTTGGCCAGCGCGATGGCCTCGTCGAGCGTGTCGTACGCGGTGACCGCCACCACCGGACCGAACACCTCCTGCGAGCACACCTTCAGGTCCGGTGACGCGTTGGCGATGACCGTCGGGCGCAGCACCCCGTCGTCGGTGAGCGAGCCACCGGTGGCCACCGTGGCGCCGGACTCGCGCGCCTCCTCGATCCACGACGCCACCCGATCGCGCTCGCCCTTTGAGATGAGCGCCGAGACGTCGGTGGCCTCGTCGAGCGGATCGCCCACCACCAGTGCGTCGACGTGCTCGACCAGCGCGGCGGTGAACTGGTCGGCGATGGACCGGTGCACGAGCACCCGCTGCGTGGAGATGCAGCTCTGACCGGCATGGCTGAATCCGGCCATCTTGATCTTGGCGGCGGCGGTGACCCAGTCGCCGTCGGCCTCGATGATGCACGGGGCGTTGTTGCCCAGCTCGAGCCCGACCCGCTTGCGCGGCGCACGAGCCCGGATGCCCCAGCCGACCTCGGGCGAACCGGTGAACGTGATGAGCGCGATGTCGGGATGATCGACGATGGCGTTGCCGACCGTGCTGCCACCACCGGTGACCACCTGCAGGTACTCGGGCGGGAGGCCGCACTCGTCGACCAGCATCGCCGCGAGGGCGAGGCTGCTGAACGGCGTCTGGCTGGCCGGCTTGAGCACCACCGGGCACCCGGCGGCGATGGCAGGGCCCACCTTGTGCACCACCAGGTTGAGCGGGAAGTTGAACGGCGCGATGGCGCCGACCACGCCGATGGGCACACGCAGCGTGAAGCCGATCTTGCCCTCGCCTGCGGGGATGGCGTCGAGCGGGATCATCTCGCCGCTGAGCTTGCGTGCCTCGGCAGCGGCGAACTGGAACGTGCCGGCAGCGCGCTCGGCCTCGACCCGTGCGGTCTTGATGGGCTTGGCGGCTTCCTTGGCGATGATCTGCGCGAACTCCTCGCGACGAGCGGTGAGGCGAGCGGCCGCACGGTCGAGGATCTCGGCCCGTTTCCACAGTGGGAGCGGGTTGGAGTGCAGCGCCGCCTTGGCGACGGCGACCGCGCGATCGACGTCGGCGGCGGTCTGCGCGGGGATCTCACCGATGACGGAATCGTCGTAGGGCGAACGGACAATGATCACGTCGGACATGAGACCGACGATACTGGGCGCCATGAGCACCCGTCTCCACCCCTACCTGGACTGGGACGGACCGATCCCGTTCGCCCACCGCGGCGGCGCCAGCGACACGCCGGAGAACACTATGCCGGCGTTCCAGTACGCGATCGACACCGGCTACCACTACGTCGAGACCGACGTGCAGGTCACCGCCGACGGAGCACTCGTGGCCTTCCACGACGACGATCTGCAGCGCACCTGCGGCCGCAAGGGTCGCATCACCGAACTCCCCTGGAGCGAGGTCCGCACCGCGATGGTCGACGGAGCGGCTCCCATCCCGCTGCTCGAAGACATGCTCGGCACCTGGCCGGCACTGCGCGTCAACATCGACTGCAAGTCCGACGCCGCGGTCGACGCGCTGGTCGCCACGATCAAGCGGTGCAACGCACTCGACCGCGTGTGCGTCGGCGCCTTCAGCGATCGACGCATGCGCCGCCTGAAGAAGGCGCTCGGTCCCGACCTCTGCACTGCGCTCGCGCCTGGTGCGGTGGCCACGCTGCGCTTCGGTCGACCGCGACGCGCTGCCGGCAGCGCTGCGCAGGTGCCCGTGCGCAGAGGTCGCCTCACCGTGGTCGACGAACGTTTCGTCGAGAAGGCGCACGCACTCGACATCAAGGTGCACGTGTGGACCATCGACGACCCCATCGAGATGCACCGGCTGCTCGACATCGGCGTCGACGGTCTGATGACCGACCGGCCGATCGTGCTGCGCGACGTGTTCGAGACCCGCGGGGTGTGGAAGTGACACCGCCGTTCCACACCACTCGCTCGCCGCGCCACATGGTGTCGAGCGCCGACGGGCTCGCCACCCAGGCCGGGCTCTCCGTGCTGGCGCAGGGCGGCAACGCGGTCGATGCCGCCATCGCCACCAACGCCGCCATCGCCGTCACCGGCCCGCACCTGTGCGGCATGGGCGGCGATCTCTTCGCGCTGGTGCACCACGAGGGCAAGGTCGAATGCCTGAACGCCAGCGGCCGCGCGGGCAGCGGCGCGTCGGCCGCAGCGATCCGCGCCGACGGCCACACCGAGATGCCCTTCCGGCACGACATCCGCACGGTCACCGTCCCAGGGTGCGTCGATGGGTGGGTGGCGCTGCACGCCCGCTTCGGCACCCTCCCCCTCGCCACGTTGCTGGCGCCCGCCATCGAACTGGCCGACGGCGGCTTCCCCGCGAGCCCGCTGCTCGTCGCGTCGGCCGCACGGCTCGACTCGCTCGGTCGAGCCACGCTGCACGAGCTGAGCAGCCAGGCCCACCTGCCCAACGAACGAGTGCGCCGCCCAGGCGTCGCACGCGCGCTGCGAGCCATCGCCGAGGGCGGTCGCGAGGCGTTCTACCAGGGCAGTTTCGGCGAGGGGCTGCTGCAGCTGGGCGACGGCTGGTACACCGCCGCCGACCTCGCGCGATCGCAGGCCGAGTGGGTCCACCCTCTGCGCGCCACCGCGTGGGGCGTGGAGCTGTGGACGGTCCCACCCAACTCGCAGGGCTACCTCACACTCGGCGCCGCCGCGTTGGCGAGCCACCTCGACCTGCCCGCCGACACCGGCGACGAGTGGTGGGCCCACCTGCTCATCGAGGCCGCGAAGGTCGCCGGGTTCGATCGTCCGCAGGTGCTGCACGAGGGCGCCGACGGCGTCGCGCTGCTCCGATCCATCGCGGACCGCGCGCACTTGCTCGACGTGGATCGTGCCGCCGACTGGCCGATGGCCGGCAGCGCCGGCGACACCACCTACCTGTGCACCACCGACGAGCAGGGCATGGGCGTGTCGCTCATCCAGTCGAACGCGTCCGGCCTCGGATCGTGGATCGTCGAACCGAACACGCAGATCAACCTGCACAACCGCGGGCTGGGGTTCAGCCTCATCGAGGGCCACCCGGCAGAGCTGGCCGCGGGTGCCCGGCCCCCGCACACGCTGTCGCCCGCTCTCGCCACTCGCAATGGCGAGCTCGCCGCGGTGTTCGGCACGATGGGTGGCGACGCGCAGCCGCAGATCCTGCTGCAGCTCGCGGCGCGGTTGTTCCACCAGCACCAGTCACCCGCGGTCGCGATGCACGCCGGTCGCTGGTCGCTCAGCGGCCCGGTCACCGGCTTCGACACCTGGACCGCACCCACCGGCCCGATCGTCCAGATCGAGGGCAACGCGCCCGCCCACTGGGCAGCGGATCTCGCCGCACGCGGGCACGTCACGTCGGTGCTCGGCGCGTACGACAGCGCGTTCGGCCACGCGCAGATCATCATGCGCGACGACAACGGGTTCTGGGCAGGTGCGTCGGATCCGCGTGCACGTGTGGGTTCGGTCGCCGGTGCCTGAGGCCGCGTCGCTCACCATCACCGACGCCCTGCTCGCCGACGGCTCCATCACGTCCATCCGCATCGTCGACGGTGTCGTGGTCGCCCATGGTGCCCCTGCACTGGCCGGCGACGAGGTGGTCGACGCCGGCGGTCGTCTCGTACTGCCTGCGATGGCAGAGGCGCACGCACACCTCGACAAGGCGTTCCTGGCCGAGACCGTGCCCAACCCCACCGGCGACCTGATGGGCGCGATCATGGCGATGGAGAGCCACCGTCACCTGCTCACCGAAGCCGACACGGTGGTACGCGCCGAACGTGCTGCCCGCCTGATCGCCGCCAACGGCGCCACCGCCATCCGCACGCACGCCGACCTCACCACCGACAACGGACTGATGTCGGTGCGGGCCTTGCTGGAGGTGCGGCGACGCCTGCACGACGTCGTGCACCTCGAGGTGTTCGCACTGTGCGGGTGGCCCAGCATCGGGCCGGAGGGCACCGAGCAGCGCGCCCTCCTGCGTGAGGCCATCGCGATGGGCATCGACGGCATCGGCGGCTGCCCGCACCTGGAGTCGGACCCGCACGCGGCCAACGACGAGTTCCTCACCATCGCGGCCGAGGCGGGCCTGCCGGTCGACCTGCACACCGACGAGACGCTCGACCCGAGCCGGTTCGCGCTCCCAGACCTGGCCGCGCGAGTGCTCGCCAGCGGCTTCCCGCACCGGGTGAGCGCCAGCCACTGCGTCAGCCTGGGCGTGCAACCAGCGACGGTGCAGGCGCAGGTGGCCGAGCAGCTCGCCGCGGCCGGCATCAGCGTGATCGCCCTGCCCAGCAGCAACCTGTTCCTGCAGGGGCGCGCCCAGCAGGTGGCGATGCCGCGTGCGCTCACCGCCATCCAGGCGCTGCGCGCCGCCGGCGTCAACGTGGCCGCCGGGGCCGACAACCTGCAGGACCCGTTCAACCCCGTCGGCCGCGGCGACTGCCTGGAGACCGCCGGCCTGATGGTGATGGCGGGCCACGTGCTCCCCCACGACGCATATCGAATGGTGAGCGACCGAGTGCGCCAGCTGATGGGGCTGCCCGTCGCGGGTCCCGAGGTCGGCCAGGTCGCCGACCTCGTCATCGCGCCCGCTCGCACGGTGCGCGACGCCATCGCGTTCGGCGCCCCGGGCCGCACCGTCGTCCGCGCCGGCCGCGTGGTCACGCACGGCGCCTGATCAGCCACCACCTGCGGCGACGCACGCGCACTCGTGGCGGCCGAAACAAGCTGTTCACATCGCGTCGCGCCGGCGGCAACAGTGGCTGTCGTACGATGGCGACACCATGGTGACCGAACGCGATGCCCCCGCAGCAGGCCGCCTCGCCGGACAGCGAGTGATCATCACCGGAGCCGCTCGAGGCATCGGCGCGGCCATCGCGCGATCCTTCGCCGGCGAGGGTGCGCGGCTCGCGCTGCTCGACCGCGAAGCCGAGCAGTGCGCAGGCACGGCCGCGCGACTCGGTGCGGTGGCGTTCCCGGTCGACCTCGCGGATCCGGTGAACACCCGCAAGGTCACGCAGTCGGCCATCGACGCGCTGGGCGGCGTCGACGTGCTCGTCAACAACGCCGGCGTGCTGCAGATGGCGCCGCTGCTCGACATCACCGTCGACGACTGGGACCGCACCTTCGACATCAACGTGCGCGCGATGCTGCTCACCACACAGGTGGCGGCCCGAGCGATGATCGCTGCCGGCGATGGCGGCGCCATCGTCAACATGGCCAGCATGGGCGGCAAGGTCGGCTCGCCCAACCAGGCGCACTACGCGGCGTCGAAGGCAGCCGTCATCAGCCTCACCCGCGTGTCGGCGATGGAGCTGGGCGAACACGGCATCCGCGTGAACTGCATCTGTCCCGGCTACGTGCTCACCGAGATGGGGGCTGCCACACGCACGCCCGAGATGGTGGCGAAGTGGTCGGCGATGTCGCCGCTCGGCCGCTGCGCAGAGCCCGAGGAAGTGGCCGACATGGCGCTGTTCCTGGCCTCTGACCAGGCCAAGTACTGCACCGGGCAAGCGATGAACGTGAGTGGCGGGATGGTGATGCACTGATGAAATCGGCGGCAGTGAGCGAAACAGTCGCACCCACTATGGTGACCTCGATGAACGACTCCGTGCCCGCCCCGGCGCTGAGGTTCAACGGGGTGTCGATGGTCTACCCCGACGGAACCCACGCGCTCGGGGAAACCAGCTTCGACGTCCGCCCCGGCGAGTTCGTCACCGTCGTCGGGCCGTCCGGCTGCGGCAAGAGCACCCTGCTGAAGATCGCCTCCGGCCTCAACCCGCCCACCACCGGCTCCGTCGAGGTCGACCGCCGCCACGTCGGCTACGTGTTCCAGGACGCCACCCTGCTGCAGTGGCGCAACGTGCAGCGCAACGTGGAACTGCTCGCCGAGCTGGAAGGCGTGCCGAAGGCCGAGCGCAGGTCGCGAGCGGCCGCCGCCATCGAACTGGTCGGCCTCACCGGCTTCGAGAAGAAGTACCCGAAGCAGCTCTCCGGCGGCATGAAGATGCGGGCCTCGCTCGCCCGCAGCTTGGTGCTCGACCCCAGCGTGTTCCTGTTCGACGAGCCGTTCGGCGCGGTCGACGAGATCACCCGCGAGCGCCTGAACGACGAAGTCATCAGCCTGTTCGCTCGCCAAGGCTTCGCCGGGCTGTTCATCACGCACTCCATCAGCGAGGCGGTGTTCCTGTCCACGAGAGTGCTGGTGATGAGCGCCCGCCCCGGCCGCATCGTGGCCGAGTACCCCATCGCGTTCCCCTACCCGCGGGTGCCCGACCTGCGCTTCGAGCCCGAGTTCGCCCGGCTGTGCGGCGCCATCTCCCACGAGCTGCGAGGTGCGCACGCATGAGCACGTCCATCCACCACGAACGCCACGACAACCCCGACCACGACGAGCGCCAGCAGATGGCTGCCGACGCCGCGGTCATCAGCGGCGTCTCCCCCACCATCGCCGACGAGCTCGTCCCGTCGGGCAAGGTGCACACGCGTCAGCTCAGCACCTACATCGGCCCGTTCATCGTGTTCGTGCTGTTCATCAGCTTCTGGGAGTACATGCACCGCGACGGCATGCGCCGTTGGCTCGACAAACGGCCGAGCCTGCTGCCGTCCCCGGTCACCGTCATCGACCAGGCGTTCCTCGACCCGTTCTTCCGCAACCAGCTCATCGCCGGCCTCGGCTGGACCAGCTACGCGGCCTTCATCGGGCTCGCCATCACCATCGTCATCGGTACCGGGCTCGCCGTGTTCATGGCGCAGGCGGTGTGGGCCGAGCGCTCCATCTACCCCTACCTGGTCGCGTTGCAGGCCACGCCGGTGCTGGCCATCGTGCCCATCATCTACTCGGTGTTCGGTGGCGGCATGTCGTCGCGCATCTACGTGTGCGTGATGATCTCGCTGTTCCCCATCGTCACCAACACGCTGTTCGGCCTCACCTCGGTCGAGGCGTCGCAGCACGACCTGTTCACGCTGCGCAGCGCCGGCCGGTTCACCCGTCTGGTGAAGCTGCAGTTCCCCGCGGCCATGCCGGCCATCTTCACCGGCTTCCGCATCTCGGCCGGCCTCGCCGTCATCGGCGCCATCGTCGGCGAGCAGTTCTTCCGGCAGGGGCAGAAGCCCGGCATCGGCATCGTCATGGAGCAGTTCCGCACCGACCTGCTCTACCCGCCGATGTACGGCGGTCTGCTCATCGCCGCCGCGCTCGGCATCGCGGTGTTCCTCGTCTTCGGCTTCATCGGCAAGCTCGTCGTCGGTCACTGGCACGAGCCCACCCGTCGAGGCAGCTGATCCACCATGTCCTACCCAACGAGATCCTCCACGATCTCCCGAGCAGCGTGAACCCACCAACACCCAAGGAGCACTCAATGCAACAGCGACGCAGCCGCACACTGCTGGCCATCTCGCTCACCGCCGCCGTCACACTTTCAGCGTGTGGCGACGACGAGACGTCCGAAACCACCAGCGCACCGGAGACCACCGGCGCCACCGAGACCACCGGCGGGGAGGCCGGCGGCAGCCTCGCGGGGCTCTGCCCGGAGAAGGTCGTCATCCAGACCGACTGGATGCCGGAAGCCGAGCACGGTTTCCTCTACAACCTCGTCGGCGACGGCTACACGATGGACGCCGGCAAGGCCTACGTCACCGGCCCGCTCGTGGCCGGCGGTGTCGACACCGGTGTCGACATCGAGATCCGCTCGGGCGGCCTGCCCCAGCAGTTCAGCCCGGTCACCGAGATCATGTACAACAACGACGACGTCCTGCTGGGCTTCGTCTACACCGACGAGGGCATCCAGTTCTCCGGTAGCGAGTTCCCGACCATCGCCCTCATGTCGGGCTTCGAGAAGAACCCGCAGATGATCATGTGGGATCCCGAGACCTACCCCGACGTCACCGGCATCGCCGACCTCGGCACCGAGGGTGTCACGGTCCGCTACTTCGGTGGCGCGGCCTACATGGACTTCCTCACCGGGACGGGCGTGCTGAGCAAGGACCAGGTCGACGGTTCCTACACCGGCGACCCGGCGCTGTTCATCGCCGACGAGGGCAAGGCTGCACAGCAGGGCTTCGGCTCGGCCGAGCCGTACCTGTACGAGAACGAGCTCACCGATTGGGGCAAGCCGGTCGAGTACGAGTACATCAACGACATCGGCTGGGAGAACTACGCCCAGAGCATCGCCACCAAGCCCGGCAACGTCGAGGCCGAAGCCGATTGCTTCACCGAGCTGATCCCGATGATCCAGCAGTCGGCAGTCGACTACCTCACCGATCCGGCACACGGTAACGAGGTCATCCTCGCCGCCGTCGCCGAGTTCGGTGGCGATTTCGGCTGGACCTACACCGCCGGCGCCGCCGAGTTCGGTGTGGCCACCATCAAGGCCGACGGCCTCCAGGCCAACGGAACCGATGGCACCATGGGCAGCTTCGACCTCGAGCGCGTGGCCGGTCTCATCGAGATCGCCGTCCCCGTGTACGAGGCGCAGGGCGCAACCCCCAAGGAAGGCCTCACGCCCGAGGACGTCGTCACCAACCAGTTCATCGATCCCTCGATCAAGCTCTGATCGAACTCGACCACTGAACCACTGAAGTACCCGCGAGGGCGTCGGCTGCGGCCGACGCCCTCGTGCGCGTTCCGGGTCAGAGCAGCAACTGCACCAGCACGAGCTTGACGATCATGGCCAGCGGCAGCACGAGCGCGTAGCCGGCGTCGACGCGCTGGTCGCCCTTGGTGGCTTCGGCCGCATAGGCATGCACGGCCGGCTGGGTCTCGATGCCCGCGATCTGGCCGGCGGCGGTGACCGGGTCGCTGCGCAGCAGTCGGGTGAGCAGCACCGAGGCGACAGCGAGCACGACGGTGACCATCAGTGCCGCCAGCGCCAGCCTGCCGCCCACCGCCGTGCCCACCGCGGTGGCGAACGTGGCGCCGGAGCGGATGCCGACCGCGCCCAGGAACATCAGGATGCCGAACTGGCGCAACGTGAGGTTCGCCGCGTGTGGCACCTGCCACGTGATCGGCCCCGTACGGGACAGCGTGCCGAGCACCAGGCCCGCGATGAGCGGGCCACCACCGACACCGAGCTCGATGCTGCCGCCACCGGGCAGCGGCACTTCCACCAGGCCGATGAGCAGGCCGATCGACAGCCCGAGCGCGAAGCCCATCGCGTCGACCTCGCCGAGGCTGCGGTCGCTGTCGCCCAGCAGCGTGGCCACCTCACCCAGCCGGCTCGCTGGCCCCACCACGCGCAGTCGATCGCCGAGGCGCACCACGAAGTCGCCGTCGGCCACCAGGTCGGCGTCGCCTCTGCGCACCCGGGTGACGGTGGCACCGAAGCGGCGCTCGAGCTGCAGATCGCGCAAGCGGGTGCCGGCGAGCTTGCGGTTCGACACCGAGATACGACGGAAGTCGAGCAGCGCGCGGTCGAGCGCGAGGTGCCGCGAGCTGGGGCCACCGGCCCAGGCGACGAAGCGTTCGACGTCGTCGGGCGTGCCGATCACAGTGCACAGGTCGCCGGGCACGAGTTGCACGTCGGCGGTGGCGATGCTGACCTGGCCGTCGTGCTCGACACGGCCGAAGGCCAGCTTGGTGCCGCTCCAGCGCTCCAGCTCGCCGAGCGTCGGCAGGTCGACACGAGTGACGAGGAGCGTGGCGTTGGTGGCGTTGGTGCTGGCCGCAACGGGCAGTTCCGTGCGGCCGGCCGCCCGGTGATGACCTCGGCGCAGCGACCAGTGCGCGGCGAGCAGCATCGTCACCACACCCATCGGGTACGCGAGCGAGTAGCCGACGACCGGGTCGGTGAGCGACCCGTCGGCAATGCCGTCGCCGAGCCCGTCGATCGCGGCCGACAGCGCCGGCGTGTTGGTGAGCGAACCGGCGAACAGACCGGCACGGGCACCGGTGTCGAGGTCGAGCAGGCTCGCCACGCCCACCACCACCAGCGCGACGAACGAGAGCAGCACCGCGGCGCCCACCAGCACACGCGCTCCCCCACGTCGCAGCTCGGCCAGGAACGACGGACCCGACGCGAGACCGACGGTGTAGATGAACAGCGCGAGCCCCACCTGGGTGAGGATGAGTGGCGTGTTGGCCAGATCCTCGTCGATGGCCGACACCGCCAGCCCGGCGAACAGCGCCGCGGCCGGGCCGAGGGCGACGCCACCGATGCGAACGCTGCCGAGTGCGGCGCCGACACCCATCACCAGGAACAGCAGCAGCAGCGGGTTGTCGATCAGAACGTCCACCTGCTCGTTCTATCGCTCAGGAGACCTCGGCGTGAGGGACCTTCCTCCTCAGTACGCGCAGAGGTCGAACGGGTTGCCGTCGGGGTCGGCGAGGTTCACGATGCGCCCGTACGGTTCCGTGCGGGGCGCGGCGAGTGCAACGGCTCCCTCCGCAACGAGGTGTTCCACCGATGCGTCGAACTCGTCGACACCGCAGACGAGGTCGAGATGGACGGATCCCGATCTCGTCGCGCCCCGCTGCAGGCCGATCCGGCGCACCCCGGCCGCGTCGCTCAGCACCACCCACCGGCCGTCGTCCTCGCGCTCGGACACCACCAGTTCGAGCGCCGCGCACCAGAAGCGAGCGGCAGCATCGGGATCGGGCGAATCGAGCGTGACGAGGTCGAGCCGCGGCCTCACGCGCCGCCCTGCGCCACCTGCAACACCACCTGCAGCAGCACATCGGCGCCGGCAGAGATGTGCGCGGGCTCGGTGTACTCGGCGATGTTGTGCGAGAGCCCGTTCGCGCTCGGCACGAACACCATGCTGGTGGGGCACACCCGGGCGAGCATCTGCGCGTCGTGACCGGCGCCGCTTGGCATGCGCCGCACGGAGTGACCGAGTCGTCGGGCCGTCGACTCGACGAGCTGGATCATCCGCGGATCGAACTCGACGGGTTCGAAACGGGCGAGCGTGCGTCGTTCGATGGTGACCTGCTCCTCGCGCGCGAGTTGGTCGCACAGCGCGGCGAACACGGCCTCGGCCTGTTGCAGCAGCGCCTCGTCGGTGTTGCGCAGGTCGACCGTCATCGTGACCGACGCGGGCACCACGTTGACCAGGTTCGGCGAGAACTCACAGCGACCGACGGTGGCCACCTGCGAGCCGTCGCCGAGCGAGCCCATCTCGGTGGCCAGTGCGCGGATGCCAGTGTTGATGGCGGCGGCCACAAAGCCAGGGTCGCGGCGCAGGCGCATCGGCGTGGTGCCCGCGTGAGCGGACTGGCCGGTGATGGTGAGCTCGGTCCACGAGATGCCCTGCACCCCGGTGACCGCACCGATGACCACGCCTTCGTCCTCGAGGACCGGGCCCTGCTCGATGTGCAGCTCCACGTACGCGTGTGGGGCGGCCGCAGCCGGGCACGGGGTGGGGCCGGCGTAGCCGATGCGGGCAAGTTCGTCGCCCAGCCGGGCGCCGTCGTCGGCCGCGCGCACGTCGAGCGCGTCTTCCACCGCCATGCCACCCACGTAGACCAGGCTGCCGAGCATGTCGGGCTGGAAGCGAGCGCCTTCCTCGTCGGTGAAGAACGCCACGGCCACCGGGTGCACGGTGTCGACGCCGTGTTGTGCGAGCGTCTCGACCACCTCGAGGCCGGCCAGCACACCGAGGTTGCCGTCGAACCGGCCCCCGGTGCGCACGGTGTCGATGTGGGAACCGATGAGCACCGGTGCCGCATCGGGGTCGGTGCCCGCCCGCACCCCGACCACGTTGCCGATGGCGTCGATGGTGACCGCCAGCCCGAGATCGTGCATCCACCCGACCACGAGGTCGCGGCCCTCACGGTCCTCGTCGGTGAGTGCGAGGCGCGCACACCCGCGCTCGCCGTTGGGACCATGCACCGCACCCACCTCGCCGAGCGCCTCGATGCGGGCCCACAGCCGTGCTCCGTCGACGCGCAGGTCGGCGGTGTTCATGGCTGGTGTGCCGGGCGACCGAAGTTGAACGCGGCGATCTCGCGCAGCGCCTCACCGAAGCCGCGCACCGCGCCCTCGAACAGCTCCTTGCCCAACTCGGGAGTGGCTGCGGTGGGGTCGCCGATGTAGCCGTCGGGGAAGAAGTCGTTCGACATCCATCCGAAGCTCACCCGCCCGCCGAAGCGCACGTACTGGTTCAGCGCGATGGCGTCGGGCACGCGACGTTCGGCCAGGCTCATGTTCACCAGGTGCGGGGCCAGGTGCAACATGATCGACGTCTCGTCGGTGCCGCCGTGCACGCCCATCCCCAACTCGTCGGCGGGCGACGTGCCACCTTGGTCGGGCGGCACACCCGGGTGGGTGAGGAACGTCATCAGACCGTGCGCGAGCCGAAGTTCGCGGTTGGCCACGTTGAGCAGCGCGCTGTTGCCGCCGTGGCCGTTGAGGAACACCAGCCGCTTGGCCGGCGTGGTGGCCAGGCAGCGCCCGAGGTCGTCGAGCACGGCCAGCAAGGTGGTGGCGCTGAGCCACACCGTGCCCGCGCTCCAGGCGTGCTCGTTGCTCTTCGTGTACTCGAGCGTGGGCAGCAGCCACACGTCGAGCTCGTCGCCGACTTCGGCCACCGTGGCCTCCGCGACGGCGGCGGCGATGACCGAATCGGTGCTCAACGGCAGGTGCGGCCCGTGCTGTTCGATGGCCCCCAGCGGCTGTACGAGGATGCTGCGTTCGGTGAGCCGCTCGGCAACCTGTGGGCCGGTGAGGTCGGGGAAGTAACGAACGCGATTCACGTGTGCACGTTATCGGTCGGTCGCCGCGCGGGCAGGCAGAATGGCTGCGATGACTTCGCCGACGACCACCACCCACGACTACGACGCCATCGTGGTGGGCGGGGGTCACAACGGCCTCGTGTGCGCGGCGTACCTCGCCCGCGGCGGGCTGCGCACGCTGCTGCTGGAAGCCCGCCACGACGTCGGCGGCACGGCCGCCAGCGAGCCGTTCGCCGGCGCGATGGTGAACATCTGCAACTGCGACCACATCACGTTCCGCACCACCCCTGTCATCGAAGAGCTCGGTCTCGCCCGCCACGGCCTGCGCTACCTCGACGTCGAGCCCGCGCAGGTGAACATGGCATGGAGCGGCGGCGCGGCGTGGGCCAGCTACCACTCGCTCGAGCAGACGCTCGATTCCATCGGACGCAACTACCCGCAGGAGGTCGACGGCTACCGCCGTTACGTCGCGGCCGCGATGCCGGCCGTGAGGCTGGTGTTCGACGCGGCCAACGACCCGCCGTCGTTCGGTGGCCTCACCAAGAAGGTGCTCGCCAAGCGCGGCCGCGGCGTGAGCACGATGTTGCGATGGAGCCGGCGCAGCGCGGCCGACGTGATGCGCGAGTTCTTCACCACCGACGCGCTGCAGTCACCGGGGCTGCTCGTCGGTCCGATGGTGTGGGGCATCTCCCCCGAGTTCAAGGGCAGCGGACTCGGCGCGCTCACCTACGCGCTGCGGCACGTCGGCACGGTGGGTCGCCCCGTGGGTGGCAGCGGTGAGGTGCCGCGCACGCTGCGGGCCGCGTTCGAAGGTGCCGGCGGCACGGTGCGGGTGAGCACACGCGTCGACGCCATCACCTGCGAGGGCGACGGTGTGCGCGGGGTCACGCTGGCAGACGGCACCGAGATCACCGCCGGCCTCGTCGTGTCCGCGTGCAACCCGCACGACACGTTCCTCACCTGGCTGCGCAACCCACCGCCGCAGGCGAGCGCGATGGTGCAGCGTTGGAAGGCGATCCCCCACGACGACGGCTACGAATCCAAGCTCGACGCGGTGACGACGGCTGTGCCCCACCTGCGCGCCGCGCAGCTGGCCGGCCTCGACGGCGACCTCACCGCCACGTATGCCATCGCTCCCAGCATCGCCGACATGCACCGCGGCTACGAACTGATGGCGTCGGGCGGCATGCTCGAACGACCAGGGCTCCTCGCCAACGTGCCGTCCGTCGGCGACACCACCATCGCGCCCAGCGGCCGCCACGTCCTCAGCCTGGAGACGCTCTACACGCCCTACGCGCTGCCCGGCGGCTGGGCCTCGTCCACCGAGCCCGCACGCTGGCTCGACCTGTTCGCGGGCCTCGCCGAACCCGGGTTCAAGGAGAGCGTGGTCGAGTGGCGGGCGATGACGCCAGACCGCTACGAGCGCGAGTTCCACCTTCCTCACGGGCACGCCACCAGCTTCGCCGGCGGTCCGCTCGCGGCACTTCGCAACAGGAACCCAGAGCTCACCCGCTACGAGACCCCGGTGAAGGGTCTCTACATCACCGGTGCCGCCACCTTCCCCGGTGCCGGCGTGTGGGGTGCCAGCGGCCGCAACGCGGCGATGAAGATCCTCGCCACCCGCTGACCAATGGCGGTCAGGCGTCCTTGACGGACCAGGAGCGCTTGGCGACCGGGTCCTTGTCGCTCCACGGGAAGTTGATCCACTGGTCGGTGTACTTCCACACGTACTCGCACTTCACGACCGAGTGGCTCTTCTCGTACAGGCAGGCGGTGCGCACTTCGGCGACCTTGCCGGCGCAGAACTCCATCACGCTGCGCAGCGTGTGGCCGGTGTCGGCCACGTCGTCGGCGATGAGGATGCGAGCATCGCTGACGTCGACGAAGTCGGGTGCCGGCGGCAGGATGCGAGGCACCTCCAACCGCTCGTCGACACCCGTGTAGAACTCGACGTTCATCGTGTACACGTTCTTCACGCTGAGGGCGTAGCCGAGGGCGCCACCGATGAGCAGCCCACCACGTGCGATCGACAGGATCATGTCCGGTTCGTAGTCGTCGGCCACCATCTGCGCGAGCGCACGCGACGCCTCACCGAAGATCTCCCAGGACATGATTTCGCGTTCGTTCGACACGCAAGGAAACCTAACCGATCGCCACCACGGTCACGAAGAGCACCGCCGCACCGCCCGCAAGGCGGTCAGCGGGTCAGAGGCAGATGTCGCTGGGGCGCACGGGTACCCGCGCGAGGTCTTTGCCGAGCGCGTCGCGAATGGCCGCCACCACCGCGGGGGTGGACGAGATGGTGGGCGGCTCGCCCACGCCCTTCGCGCCCAGCGGCGCCATCGGATCCGGCTCCTCGATCAGCGAGATCACCACATCGGGCATGTCGAGGAACGTGGGCAACAGGTAGTCGGTGAAGCTGGCGTTGCGCACGTGCCCGTCGACGAGGATGATCTCCTCCATCACGGCCAGGCCGAGGCCCTGGGCGATGCCGCCTTCGATCTGCCCGACCACGCTGAGCGGGTTGAGGGCGCGACCGACGTCCTGCGCGGTGGCGATCTGCACCACCTTCACCAGGCCCAACTCCGGGTCGACATCGACCACCGCACGGTGCGCCACGAACGCGAACGCGGTGTGGCAGTTGCCCTGGCCGTTCTCGTCGAGATCCTCCGTGGGCCGATGGTGGTGCTCGAAGGTCTCGTCGATCGGGTCGCCGGCCGACGCCTCCACCACCGGCACTCGCAGCGTGCCCTCGGTGTCGACCACGTCGGTGCCGTCGATGGCCAGGCGCAGCGGGTCGATGTCGTTCGCCGCACCCACGCGTTCGAACAGTCGCTCGCGCACGAGGCGGCACGCACCGTCGACGGCGCCGCCGCTCATCCACGTCTGCCGCGACGCCGAGGTGGACCCGGCGGAACCGACGCTGGTGTCGATGGGCTCGATGATCACCTCGTCGACGCCGAGCACGGAGCGAGCGATCTGCCCGGCGATGGTGACGAAGCCCTGCCCGACCTCGGAGGTGGCGAACTTCACCGAGGCGACACCGTCGATGAGGCGCACTCGCGCGGTGGAGTAGTCGTCGAACGCCTCGCTGTACATCAGGTTCTTGATGGCAACACCCCACCCGATGCCGCGCCGGATGTGGCTGCGATCGGCGGTGAGGCCCGACCCGCCGGGTAGCCGCAGCGGGTCGCCGTCGTGGCCACCCACCGGCTCGGAGGGCAACGGCAGCGCGGCGGTCTCGGTGATGCAGCGCGCCACTGGCGCGACGTTCTCGATGACCTGACCGGTGATGAGCGTGTCGCCGGTCTCCATCGCGTTGAGCAGTCGGATCTCCACCGGGTCGAGCCCGACCGCGGCAGCGAGCTTGTCCATCTGGCCCTCGTGCGCGAAGCAGGCCTGCACCACACCGAACCCTCGCATCGCGCCGCACGGCAGGTTGTTGGTGCGCACCGCCCACCCGTCGACCGTGGCGTGCTCGCACTTGTACGGCCCCTGCGCGTGCGTGATGCCGTTGATGAGCACCGCCGACGACGTGGACGCGTAGGCGCCACCGTCGAACACGAAGCGAGCCTCGATGCGACGGATGCGGCCGTCAGGGTGCGCGTGGTGGCGCATGAAGACGGTGCACGGGTGCCGATGCACGTGACCGAGGAAGCTCTCCTCGCGGCCGTAGGCCATGCGCACCGGACGGCTGGTGCGCAGCGCGAGCAGGCACGCATGCACCTGCAGGCTGATGTCTTCGCGCGCACCGAACGCCCCGCCCACGCCGCCGAGCGTGAGGCGAACCTTCTCCTCGGCGAAGCCCAGGCAGGCGGCGATCTGCTTGCGGTCCTCGTGCAACCACTGGGTGGCGACGAACAGCTCGACACCGTCGCTACCGGGATCGGGCACCGCCAGCGCGGCTTCCAGTCCGAGGAACGCCTGGTCCTGCATGCCGAGGTGGTACGTGCCTTCCACCACGACCGGGCCTTCGATGGTCTGATCGCCACGCACGATGCGCTGATGACGAACCACGTTGCCCAACGGGTGGATGGGCTCGTGCGAGCCGTCGATGGCGCGCTCTGGGTCGGTGAGCGGCGCGAGCAGCTCGTACTCCACCACGATGGCGGCGAGTGCGCGCCGGCACGTGTCGGGGTGGTCGGCAGCGACGGCTGCGACGGGCTCGCCGACGTAGCGCACGACGTCGCGGGCGAACACCGGCTGGTCGTCGCTGATCAGCCCGTAGGTGGCCTTGCCGGGGACATCGTCGGCCGTGACCACCGCCTCGACGCCGCTGATGCGCCACGCGCCGGAGAGGTCGATGCGGACGATGCGCGCGTGCGGGTGCGGCGAGCGCAGCGTGGCGCCCCACAGGAAGCCGTCGGCGGTGAGGTCGCCGGAGAACTCGAACGAACCCTGCACCTTGGCGACGCCGTCGGGACGGCCGATGCTGTCGCCGAGCCGACCGCGCAGCTGGTCGCGAACCGGTGCCTCGGTCATCGTGCACCGCCGTCGCGCCGCGACACGGCGACTCGTTGCACCGCGTCGATGATGCGGCCGTAGCCGGTGCAGCGACAGATGTTGCCGGAGAGCTCTTCGCGGATCTCCATCTCGGTGGGCTCGGGCGAACGCTCGAGCAGCGAGTGCGCAGCCATGATGAGCCCAGGGGTGCAGAACCCGCACTGCACGGCACCCGCGTCGACGAACGCCTGTTGCACGTCGCTCGGCGAGCCGACCGGAGCGACGCCCTCGATGGTGACGATCTGTTGCCCCACCGCGGTGGCCGCGAGCACGAGACAACTGCACACCAAGCGGCCGTCGACCGTGACGCTGCACGAGCCGCACTCACCCTGCTCGCACGCGCCCTTGCTGCCCATCAGCCCGAGCCGTTCGCGCAGCACGTAGAGCAGGCTCTCGCCCAGCCACGCATCGCGCACCTCGAGCGTGTGCCCGTTCACGTGCAACGCGTACTGCTCGTGGTGGCCCATCGGGTCAGCCATTGGGGAACGCCTTTCGCAGCAGTCGACCGGCCAGCACGCCGACGGCGTGGCGGCGATAGGCGGCGGTGGAACGGTGATCGTCGATGGGACGGGCCGCAGCGCGGGCCAGCTCGGCGAAGTGCTCGACGGCGCTGTCGGAGACGCTGGCCGCGTGGAAGTCGACGGCTGTGGCAGCCGCCGCCTCGGCCTCGGGGCAACGGAGGATGACCGGTCCGACGGAGCCGAGCGCGAGGCGCACGCGTCGTGCGGCAGGATCGGTGACGAGCGCCACGCTGGCGGTGGCGATGACCATCGCGTTGCGCACACCGACCTTGCTGTACCCCTGCCAACCGTCGAGCACCGGCACCGACACACCGGTGATGAGCTCGCCCGGCAGTCGGGCGGTGCGCTTCGGGCCGACCATGAACTCGTCGAACGGCAGATCGCGACTGCCGGTGGCCGAACGCAGGTGCACCACCGCCTCGAGCGCCGAGAGCACCGGCAGCCCGTCGCCGGCGGGCGAGCACGTACCGAGGTTGCCGCCGATGGTGGCGGCGTTGCGGATCTGCGGCGAACCGACCGTGCGCGCCGCCTGCGCCAGTGCGGGAACCCACTGGGCGATGGGCTCGGTGGCGATCTCGGCATAGGTGATGCCGGCCCCCAACGTGAGCACCTGTCGCACCGGGTCGTGCTGCCACGTGCACAGGTCGGCCACGCGGCTCAGCGAGACGACGTCGGTGACCTGACGGTGGCCGGCGTTGAGCTCGACCATGAGGTCGGTGCCGCCGGCGAGCAGCGTGGCATCGGGCGCCTCGGCGAGCGCCTGCAGCGCGTCGTGCAGCGTGAGAGGGACGATCACCGACATGGTGTGAGGACTTTACATTTCGTCAATGGGTGCGACCCGCTTTCCGCGTGAACGCCGTGTCACATCTGACGCCGGGAGCGAGCATCGTCAGCGGACGACGACGCCCTCGATGCCTTCCTCCGGCTCGGGCAGCTGCGGGTCCAGGCGCTCGAGGTGGTGCAGCAGGATCTTGGCCACCGCCAGGTTGCGCACCCAGTTGCGGTCGGCCGGTACCACGTACCACGGCGCCGCCGCTGTGCTGGTGCGCCCGATCGCATCCTCGTAGGCCTTCTGGTACTTCGGCCACAGCGTGCGGTCGTCGAGGTCGCCGAGGCGGAACTTCCACCGCTTCTCGGGGTCGTCGACGCGCTCCTGCAGCCGTTCGCGTTGCTCGTCCTTCGAGACGTAGAGGAAGCACTTGACGACGGTGGTGCCTTCGTCGCCGAGCATGCGCTCGAAGTCGCGGATGTGATCGAACCGCTTCGACCACACCGAGCGGGGCACGAAGTTCTTCACGCGCACCACGAGCACGTCTTCGTAGTGACTGCGGTTGAAGATGCCGATGACGCCCTTCCGCGGCACCATCTCGTGGACCCGCCACAGGTAGTCGTGCTGCGTCTCGGGACCGCCGGGAACGCCGAAGCCGGTGACGTGGAAGCCGGCCGGGTTGAGCCCCGACAGGATGTTGCGGATGGTGCCGTCCTTGCCGGCCGCGTCCATCGCCTGCAGCACCAGCAGCACGCTGCGGCGCTCCTCGGCGAACAGCCGCACCTGCAGCGCGTCGAGGCGCAGCTTCACCGCTTCCAGTTCGGTCTCCGCGGCCTCCTTGTTCCAGCCCAACGTGTCGCCGGGGTCGTGCTGCCGGAGCGAGAACGGCTTGGCGGGGGCGACGCGGAGCGAGGCGAGAGTGTCGTTGGCCATGCGGGCGACGCTAGCGGGCGAGCCTGTTCACCTGCCGCCCGGCGAGTACGGGCAGTGCCGGCAGCCGCTCTCGCAGCAGTAGCCGCGATCCGCCAGGAACACTGCGGTGAACACCGTGTTGCCGGTGATCGGGTCACGGTAGGTGGGCATGCCGGCGGCCACCGCGGCGGCGTGCGCGGCCATGCCGCGGTCGTATCCGCGGTGCCGTGACGAGTACCGGCGAGGCAGTGGCACGGTGAGTCCGTCGACGCGTCGGGCTGTCACACGATGACGGTACCTCCGTGTTGCCCGAGCCTGCACCGTTGTGGCTAAGGTGCGGTCACCGAGGTGTGATGGGGGTCACACCGACCGTTTCGCACGCCTCGGACATGAGTACTTCACATCAACGAACTGGGGGAACAGGATGGGTCACTTGAACGCATCGTCACGGCGCAGGCCGGGTCGGATGCTGGCCGCCTTGGCCATTGCTGCAGGTCTCATCGGCGCCGCGTGCGGCGGCGACGACGACGGCGGCGAAGCAACCGAGACCACGGCCGGCGGGTCCGACACCACAACCGACGGCGGATCGGATACCACCGCAGAAGTCACCACCGTTCCGCCGCCCACCACCGAGGCCGGCATCGAGCCCGTGCCCGGCGGCAACGTCGTGTTCGCCATCGAGGCCGACACGTCGAGCCCGTGGCGCCCGAGCGAGATGGTCTGCGCAATCGCCTGCCACCAGGTCATCCGCAACATCTACGACCCACTGGCACTTCCCAACGCCGAAGGCTCCTGGAGCCCGTACCTGGCCGAGTCGATCACGCCCAACGAGGACTTCACCGAGTGGCGCATCACCGCTCGTGAAGGTGTCACCTTCCACGACGGCACGCCGTTCGACGGCGCCGCCATCGTCGAGAACCTCACTCGCGCCAAGCAGGGCGTGCTCACCGGCAACGTGTTCCGCGCGGTCGACTCGATCACGCTCGACCCGGCCGACCCGATGACCGCGGTCGTCGCCACCAACACCTCGTGGGCGGCGTTCCCGTTCTCCATCATCGGTCAGGGTGGCTACCAGGCCTCGCCCACGTGGCTGCTCGCCAGCGACACCGACGAGACCCTGCGCTCGAAGCCGGTCGGCACCGGCCCGTTCGTGTACGGCGACTACCGCCCGAACGAAGTGTTCTCGATGACCAAGAACCCGGATTACTGGAACCAGCCGTACCCGTACCTCGACTCCATCGAGTTCCGGCCCATCGCCGACGGCCTCAACCGCCGCGATGCGCTGAAGAGCGGCACGGTCGACATCATCCACACGACCAACGCGGCCACCATCAACGAGGTGCGCTCCACCGACGAGTTCCCGTACGTCGAGATCAACAACAACGGCGAGACCGCCTACACCCTCCTGCACGTCACGCAGGAAGGCTCGCCGCTCACCGACGTGCGCGTTCGTTGCGCACTGGCCTACGCCTCTGATCAGCAGCTCCTCATCGACACCATCGGTGAAGGCGTGAACCAGATCGCGTTCGGTCCCTTCTCGCCCACGCAGACGGGCTACATGGAGAACGGCACCGGCTTCCCCGAGGCGCAGGACATGGCCAAGGCTCAGGAGCTGATCGCCGAGTACCGTGCCGAGAACCCGGGTCCGCTCACGCTGTCGCTGGCCACCACCCAGGACCAGACCAACCTCACCATCGCCCAGCAGCAGCAGCAGTGGTGGGTCGAGGCTGGTTTCGACGAGGTCACCATCGACCAGATCGACCAGGGCAACTACATCGTCACCGCCCTCCTGGGCAACTTCCAGGTGTTCCAGTGGCGTAACCACGGTGGCGTCGACCTCGACCAGCAGTTCCACTGGTGGCACTCCATCGCCGCTCCCGAAGTGGGCTCGCTGGCGTTGAACTTCGGCCGCATCCGCGACCCGCAGCTCGACGCGCTGCTCGAGGAGAACCGTGCCAGCAGCGACCCGGCCCGCAAGGAAGAGATTGCGATCGAGGTCAACAAGCTGTTCGGCACCCAGTGCTACAACCTGTGGGGCAGCTACACCACCTGGTCGGTCATCCACAAGCCCGAGGTCCAGGGCGTGGTCGGCTTCAACCTTCCCGATGGCACGGCCGTCGAGTTCGGTGCAGGCATCGCCGGCACCTTCTTCCCGATGACCCTCTGGGTCCAGCAGTGACCCTCGCGGTTCACTGATCACCACCAACACGTAACTCACAGAAGAGAAGGGGCCACCACCACGTATGCGATATGTGCTTCGCAAGCTCGCGCAAACCATATTCGTCGTGGTGGTGGTCACCTTCCTCACCTCCATTGCGCTCCGGTTCCTCCCGGGCGGCACCGATGTCATCGTTGCCCTCAAGACGGGGCCGGGCGCCACCCCTGAACAAGCCCAGGCCGTCATCAAGGAGCTCGGCCTCGACAAGCCGTGGTACACGCAGTACTTCTCGTGGATGACGGACTTCGTCACCGGCAACTGGGGCAACACGTTCCAGACGAACCAGTCCATCGCCACCGAGGTGAAGCGGGCACTGCCCGTCAGCCTCTACCTGATGATCTACGGCCAGTTCGTCGCCCTCTCGCTGGCAGTTCCCACCGCGGTCTGGTCGGCCTACAAGCAGAACTCGCGTTTCGACCGTGCCGCCAGCACGTCGGCGTTCGCGATGCTCAGCATGCCCAACTTCATCGTGGCACCGGTGCTCATCCTGCTGTTCAGCGTCAACACCAAGTTCATCCCCTACCCGTCCATCTACACCAGCATCTTCGACGACCCCGTCGCGCACTTCAAAGCGTTCGTGCTGCCGTCGCTCACTATCGCCATCCCGCTCTACGCGGGCTACATGCGGGTGCTCAGAGCCGACGTGATCGGCACGTTGCAGAACGACTTCATCACCACCGCACGCGCCAAGGGCGTGGGCACCGGTCCGCTGCTGTTCAAGCACGCGCTGCGGCCTTCGCTGTTCTCCATCGTCACCTCGGCCGCGGTCAACATCGGCGCACTGATGGGTGGCGTGGTCATCGTCGAGCAGTTCTTCCTGCTCAACGGCATGGGCCGCCTCACCGTCGAGAGCATCTTCCGTCGCGAGTACCCGACGGTGCAGTACGCCGTGGTGATCCTTGCGCTCATCTACATCTTCGCCAACTTCTTCGTCGACCTCGCCTACGCCTGGATCGACCCGAGAGTGCGCGCCGCCAGGGCGCTGGGGTAATGCCATGACCGACATCGACGTCGTCACCGACGAACACGCTCCCGAGGTCCCCGTCCTCGCCGACGCTCCGGTCAAGAAGGTGAAGGTCAAGCGCCGCGGACGCATCACCAAGTGGCTCGCCATCGGGTGGCTCGCGTTCATCACCATCAGCGCCATCGGCGCCAACTCGCTGCCGTACATCCCGCACTCGTGCGAGCCGGGCGACAGCATGTGCAGCACGGCCGTCAAGGGCAGCCTGCTGCTCGGTCAGCTGCCACCCAAGTGGGCGTTCTTCTCCGAGGCCCCCAAGCCGGTGAACGGCGCCCCCGAGCGCATGGGCCTGATGGGCACCGACAAGAACGGCTTCGACATCTTCTCCCGCTCGATGCTCGGCGCTCGCAACTCGCTCATCATCGCCGGTCTCGCCATCACCTTCGGTCTAGCCATCGGCACGTTCCTCGGCATGATCGCGGGGTACTTCCGCGGAAAGGTCGACACGGTGATCGAGAACATATCGAACGTCATGTTGGCGTTCCCGGCGCTGCTGCTCGCGATCTTCCTGGTCACGTTCTTCAACGACCCCAACACCACCGGGGCGGCCAACTCACGACCACTCTGGCCCATCATCCTCGCGTTGGTCGTGCTCTCTATCCCACCGCTCACGCGGCTCGTGCGCGCGAACACCATCGCCTACGCGCAGCGCGACTTCGTGGTCGCCGCGCGCAGCCTGGGGGCGAAGGGCAGCCGCATCCTGTTCCGCGAGATCCTGCCCAACATCGTGCCCACCTTGCTGTCGTTCGCGCTCACCGGTCTCGCCATCCTCATCGTCGCCGAGGGCGGCCTCGCCTTCCTCGGTCTGTCGGTCGAGGCACCGGTGCCCACGTGGGGCGCGATGATCGCCGCCGGCTCCGAGCCGCTGCGCAACGGCGCGTGGTGGATCTCGCTGATGCCGGCGTTCGTGATGTTCCTCACCGTGCTCTCCATCAACCTGCTCGGCGACGTGCTCGCACAGCGCTTCAACTCCCGGGAGGCCATCGGATGAGCCCACAGACACAGGCTGCATCCCGCCAGGTCGACGGACCGCTGCTGCAGGTCACTGACCTGCGCACCGCGTTCCGCACCGATCGAGGCTTGGTCAAGGCCGTCGACGGCGTCAGCTTCTCGCTCACTCGTGGGCGTTCGCTGGGCGTGGTCGGCGAGTCGGGCTCGGGCAAGACCGTGCTCTCGCGCTCCATCATGGGGTTGCTGCCGAAGCGCAACACCGAGCGTTCCGGTTCCGTGCTGTTCGAGGGCCAGGAGATCATCGACCTGTCGCTCAGCGAGCGGCGCAAGATCTGGGGCCGGGAGATGTCGATGATCTTCCAGGACCCGATGACCTCGCTCAACCCGGTCATGCGGGTCGGCAAGCAACTCGGAGAGGGCCTGAAGATCCACCTCGGGATGAGCAACGACGACGCTCGCGCCACCGCGCTGAAGCTGCTGCAGGACGTGCGCATCCCCGAGCCGGAGAAGCGGCTCGATCAGTACGCGTTCGAGCTCAGCGGCGGTATGCGCCAACGCGTGATGATCGCGCTGGCCATGTCGTGCGGCCCCACGCTGCTGTTCGCCGACGAGCCCACCACCGCGCTCGACGTGACGGTGCAGGCGCAGATCCTCGAGGTCATCAACGAACAGCGCCGCGACCGCAACATGTCGGTCATCCTGGTCACCCACGACCTGGGCGTGGTCGCCGGCCACACCGACGAGATCGCGGTCATGTACGGCGGCAAGCTGGTCGAGAAGGCACCCACCCGCGTGCTGTTCGCGAACATGAAGATGCCGTACACCGAGGCACTGCTGAACAGCATCCCCAAGATCGAAGACCCCAGCCACACTCGACTCAACGTCATCCCCGGTCGCCCACCCGACCTGGTCAACCCGCCGAAGGGCTGCCGGTTCGCACCGCGCTGCTCGTTCGCCCAGTCTCGCTGCATCGAAGAGGAACCACCGCTGATGACTGCCGAGCACCCCGAGCACATGTACGCCTGCTGGTACCCGGTGGGTTCGCCGGTGCACCGCGAGCGCAGCGCCCAGTTGGCCGAGCAGAAGGTAGGAGCACGCTGATGGCGGGTACCGGCAAGGCGCACCTGCGCGACTCGCCCGATGTGTTGCTGCGAGTGGAAGACCTGGTCATGGAGTTCCCCGTCGGCCGCACCGGTCTGGTGGTGCACGCAGTCAGTGGCATCAGCTTCGACGTGCTGCGCGGCGAGACCCTCGGCGTCGTCGGCGAGAGCGGTTGCGGCAAGAGCACCACCGGCAAGGCGCTGATGATGCTGCCGCGGCCCACCAGCGGTTCGGTGATGTTCGAAGGCACCGAGCTCACCGCGCTGCCCCCCGATCAGATGCGCGCGGCTCGCACCCGCATGCAGATGATCTTCCAGGACCCGATCTCGTCGCTCAACCCGCGGCGCAAGGTGCGCGACATCGTCCGCGAGCCGCTCGCCATCTGGAAGCGCGGTGGCAAGGAGGAGCAGCTCGCCAAGGTCGACGCGTTGCTCGAAGAAGTGGGCATCGACCCGCAGCGCGCGGCCGAGAGCCAAGCTCACCAGTTCTCCGGCGGCCAGTGCCAGCGCATCTCCATCGCGCGTTCGCTGGTGCTCGACCCCACGCTCATCATCTGCGACGAGCCGGTCAGCGCACTCGACGTGAGCGTGCAGGCGCAGGTGCTCAACCTGCTGGAAGACCTGAAGGCCAAGTTCGGCCTCACCCTGGTCTTCATCGCGCACGACCTGGCCGTGGTGAAGAACATCAGCGACCGCATCCAGGTGATGTACCTCGGCAAGATCTGCGAAGTGGCCTCGTCAGACGATCTCTACGCATCGCCGGCACACCACTACACGAAGGTGCTGCTCGACTCCATCCCGGTGCCCGACCCCGAGATCGCCGTGCATCAGGTGGCCATCGAAGGCGAACCGCCGTCACCGGTGCTGCCGCCGCCCGGCTGCCGGTTCAACCCGCGCTGCCCTGCCGCCGACGATCGCTGCCGCAGCGAGGAGCCGCAGCTGCGCGAGATCGCCACCAGCCACTTCGTTGCCTGTCACCACCCGCTCGTCGGTGGCGACGCCCCCGTCGCCGTGCGCGCCTGACGCCGACCTCGACGTTCGCCCCGTTGCCGCCAACGCATGTCCGTGGGCATGCGACGCTCAGCCGTCCGACCTCGCCGCGTACTCGTGGAGCGCGTGCGGCGTCGGTGGCGGTCCATCCGAGTGGGAGCGTCCCGACGGGGGTGCGTCTGCCACTCGCATGGTCGGCTGGCACTCGGATGGGCGGCTGGCACTCGGAAGGAGATGGCACCTCGCGTGCGGCGCCCGAACCGCGCCGGTCACCGCTGTGGCTTGCCTCGGCCCCGGCGTCGGGTCGGGCAGTCCAGCTCATGGCACATCGTTTCGGTCAGCGACAACGTTCCCTGCACCAAGTGCAGGAGAAGTTGTCGCTGAGCTGAGAGAACCATGCAGCCAATGGTGCGCCGCACCCGACGGCAACCGCCGGTCACCCACACAAACGTGAGGAGAGCCAGGGTTCGTTCGGCCCGACGCGGAGCGGGCAGCCGGACTCAGCTGTTGGTGTAGTTCGGCGGGCGCTTCTCGAGGAACGCGGCCATCGCCTCGCGATGGTCGGCGGTGGCGCTGGCCATGATCTGCTGACGGTTCTCCAGGTCGATCGCGTTCTGCAACGCCGGGATCTCCAGCGCACCCCACATGCCCTGCTTGGTGAGCGCCACGCCGAACGGCGTGTTCTTCATGATCTCGTGCGCCTTCTCCATCGCGGCTTCGAGCAGCGCGTCGTCGTCGAGCAGCTCCACCACCAGCCCGATGCGGTAGGCCTCCTCGGCGTCGAACACGCGGCCGGTGAGCATCAGTTCCTGTGCACGCGCCACCCCGACCAGGCGCGGCAACAGCCAGCTGGTGCCGATGTCGCAGGCGGAGAGACCGATACGGATGAACGCCGCGTTGAACTTCGCCGAGCGCGCAGCCAGGCGCACGTCGGAGCTGAGCACCAGCGCGAACCCGCCGCCGGCCGCCGGGCCGTTCACCGCGGCGATCACCGGCTGCGGCAGCGACCGCAGCGCTGGGATGAGCGACGCGATGTGCTGCTGCACCGCGAACCCTGCCTGCGTGCGGCCGAGGTGCTCGGTGTGCGGCGCAGTGCCGTACCCGCGCAGGTCGAGACCGGCGCAGAACCCACGACCGGAGCCGGTGAGGATGACCACGCGCGCCGCCGGATCGACTGCGATCTCGCGGAGGTGCTGGTGCAACGACTCGACCAGTTCCGCAGTCATCGCGTTGAGCGCGGAGGGACGATTGAGCGTGAGTTGCACGATGCCCTCGGCGGGCGCGGTGCGGTCGATGACAGCCATGCCCCATGCTGTCCGATCCGCGACCGCGACGACGAGTTACGCTCACGCGATGCCCGCCGCGTCGCCGCCAGTCGCCACGGCGGCGGTGAGAGGAGTGCTCGCCGGCTACCGGTTCGGCGCCGGCGACCTCACCACGACGCTCGGCCCCGGCGACTTCTGGCGGGCCACGTTCACACCCGACGGACCCGGCACGCTGCACCTCGACTGGAGCACGGGCGAGCTGCGGGCAGCAGCCTGGGGGCCGGGCGGCGACTGGTTGCTCGCCGGCGTACCGGCCCTCACCGGCGCGTTCGACGAAGGGCACATGTTCACCGACGCGCACCCGCACATCGTCGCCGCGCAGCGCGACCACCCGCACCTGCGCTTCGGCGCCAGCGGCACGCTGTACCACGAGCTGCTGCCCACCATCCTGGCGCAACGGATCACCGCCGGCGAGGCCATCGCACAGTGGCACCGGCTCGTGCGCCGGCTGGGTGAACCCGCCCCCGGGCCCCACCCGCAGCTGCGGCTGCCACCGTCGCCGCAGGCGCTGCTCGATCAGCCGCGATGGTGGTTCCATCCGCTCGGCATCGAGGGCAAGCGCGTCACACCGCTGCACCAGGTGGCGCGCCACGCGGCGCGACTGTTCGAGTGGGCGCAACTGCCGCCCAGCGAGGCGGCAGCGAAGCTGCACCTGCTCACCGGCATCGGCCAGTGGACCACGGGCTCCGTGCTCGGCACCGCCCTCGGCGACCCCGACGCGGTGGCGGTGGGCGACTTCCACCTCAAGAACATCGTCACGCACGCGCTCACCGGGCGCCCGCGTGGCACCGACGACGAGATGCTGGCGCTGCTCGCCCCCTACACCGGCCAGCGCGGCCGGGTGGTCAAGCTGCTGCTCGCCGCCGGGCACAGGGCGCCGGCCTTCGGGCCACGGCAACGCATCCTGCCCATGAGGCGTTGGTGACGCACCCTTGGTGTTAGCGTCCCCTCGTTTCTGACGCCAGCCCTTCGCCGATGACCACCACCACCACGCCCATCACCAGCCCCAGCAGCCCCGCACCCGATCACACCGCAGCACGTCTGGCCTGGCGCCGAGCGCTGCGCAAGGCGGGGCTGGTCTACCTGTTCTCCCGCCTCTGCGTCGCCATCGGAGCAGCCATCGTGGCCGCCGAGCTGAGGGCCGACGAGAACCTGCGCATCGCGGAGTTCCCCAACGCTCCGTTCGCGGACCCGCACTACGCCAACAAGCCCATCCCGAAGAGCGCGCTGCGCCCCATGCTCGACGTGCTCACCTCGTGGGACGGCGTGTGGTACCTGCGCATCGCCCGCTCCGGCTACCCGACGACGGTGCAGCCGAACGTCACCTACGAGGTGAGCGACGCGAGGGCGGCGTTCTTCCCCACCTATCCGATGCTCGTGCGCGCGGTCGACTGGGTGCTGCCCGGCGGCGACAGCATCGCCGCCGTGTTCACCAACCTGCTGCTCGGTGCTGCCGCGGTGTTCCTGGCGGGCCTGCTGGCGCGGGAGCTGTTCGGCGTGCGCATCGGCGAGCGCACGATGATCCTGATGGCGTTGTTCCCCGGCAGCTTCGTGCTGTCGTTCGCCTACACGGAAGCACTGCTGCTCACGCTGGCAGCTGGGTGCATGCTGCTGTTGCTGCGCCGTCAGTGGCTGCTGGCCGGCATCCTGGCGGCCATCGGCACCGCCACGCGCCCGAACGGTGTCGCGCTCGTCGCCGCGTGCGCGGTGGCGTCGTTCCTGGCGATACGCGAGCGACGCGAATGGCGCTCGCTCATCGCTCCCCTGCTGGCGCCGCTCGGCTTCCTCGGCTTCATGCTGTGGCTCGACGGGCACACCGGCGAACGCGGTGTCTGGTTCCGCGTGCAGACCGAGGCGTGGGGCGAAGGCACCAGCTTCGGGCTCACCGCCATCCGCCGCACGCTGAAGGCCTTCACCCACCCGTTCACCTCGCCCAGCGACACCATCACCGCCGTCAGTGTGGTCACTCTGGTGCTGCTGCTCTACTTCCTATGGAAGCACCGCCTGCCGGCAATGATCAACGCGTACATCGCCGTCGTGCTGCTGCTGATGCTGCTGCCCAGCACGGTCACCGCCCGCCCGCGGTTCCTGTACACCGCGTTCCCACTGCTCATCGCCGCGGCACTCTGGTTCGACCACAACGAGGAACACGAGCGTGAGTGGTGGCCGTACGTCGTCGGCGCCTGCTCGGCAGGACTGGTCGGCCTCACCGCGCTCTACGGGGTCTTCGGGGCCATTCCGTGAGCAACGGGCGCCTCACGGCCCGTCTCTCACGACGGACCGTCGCCCTGCTGGCGCTCATCGCCTACGTCCCGCTGCTGCTCACCAAGCCCGGCCGGATGACCGCCGACACCAAGCTGTACCTGTACCTCGACCCCGGCCGCCTGATCGGCGATGCGCCCTACACCTGGGACACCCGCCAGTTCGGCGGCTGGGTGCCGCACCAGACCATTGCGTACCTGTGGCCGCAGGGCCCGTGGTACTGGGTGTGCGAGACCATCGGTCTGCCCGACTGGCTCGCGCACCGGCTGTGGTTGGGCACGCTGCTGTTCCTGGCCGCACTCGGCGTGTACTGGGCCTCACGGCTGCTGGGGTTGCCGAAGTCGGCAGCGCTGGTCGCTGCCGTCGTCTATCAGCTGTCGCCGTACATCCTCCCCTACGCTTCCCGCACCAGTGCGATGCTGCTGCCGTGGGCGGCAGTCGGCTGGCTGGTCGGGCTCACCATCCGTGCCGCCACCAGCGACCACCGCTGGCGACATCCCGCGCTGATGGCGTTGGTGCTGCTGTCGTGCAGCGCGGTCAACGCCACCGCGGTGATGATGATCGCGCCCGCGCCGGTGCTCTGGCTGCTGCACGCAATCGCCCAGCGCACGGTCACGTGGCAGCGCGCCACCGGCGCTGCGCTGCGCATCGGCGGGCTCGCCGTGGCCGTCTCGCTGTGGTGGGTGTTCATGCTCCGCGCGCAGGGCATCCACGGCGCCGACGTGCTCGCGTTCAGCGAGAGCCTGCAGGCCACCTCGCTCACCTCTGCATCGACCGAGACGCTGCGCGGCATGGGGTACTGGCTGTTCTACGTGCGCGATCCGTACGCGTTCACCACCACGGCGTCACAGACCTACATGGAGTCCGGCCGCGCCATTGCCGTCAGCTTCGCCTTGCTCCTGGTGTGCGTGGGCGGGCTCGCCGTCACGCGCTGGTCGCAGCGGCGGTACGCGGCACTGCTGGTGCTGGTCGGCATCGTGCTCGCGGTCGGAGTGCACCCCATCCTCGATGCGTCCCCGCTGATGTCGCCGCTGGCCGAGAACTCTCGCAGTTCACTCGCGCTCGCCATCCGCAGCAGCACGCGGGCACTGCCGATGTCGAACTTCGGGCTCGCGCTGGGTGCCGGCGCGCTGGTCGCCGCGGTCGGCGCCACTCGCTGGCGCCTGCGGATGCTGGCACCGGTGCTGGTGGTGCTGTTGGCGTTGGTGAACCTGCCGGCCCTGTTCGACGGCAACATCGTCGACCCTGCCCTCGAGCGCGACCAGTCGCCGCCCGCTGCCTGGCTCGACGCGGCCGACGCGCTCTCCTCCACCAGCTCCGAGTTCCGTGTGCTGCAGCTGCCGGGTTCCGAGTTCGGCGCGTTCCGCTGGGGCTACACGGTCGACCCTCCCCTGCCCGGTCTCACCACCAAGCCGCTCGTCACCCGCGACCTGCTGCCACTGGGCTCGCCGGGAGTGATGGACCTGCTCTACGCGCTCGACGACCGCGTGCAGGACCACACGCTCGACCCCGACGCCATCGCGGCCGTGGCGCGGGCGCTCGGCGTCGACACCATCTGGCTGGCCAACGACCTCGCCTTCGACCGCTTCCGCACACCGCGCCCGGAGGAGGTGTCGGCCACCTTCGCCGATCGGCCCGATGGGCTCGACGCGCCGGTGGCGTACGGGGAGCCAACCGTCAACGTGGCCGACATCCCGATGGTCGACGAGACCGCGCTCAGCGGCGACGGCATCGGCACCCCGCTGGCCCCGGTGGAACTGGTCGACGTCGACGACCCGGTGGCCATCGTGCGCGCGAGCGAGCAGGTCGTCATCCTGGTGGGCAGCGGCGACGGCATCATCGACGCGGCCGGTGCGGGCCTCCTCCACGGCAACGAGGCGGTGCTCTACGCGGCCGACCTCGTCGAGGGCGACGTGGCCGGCGAGCAGCTGCGCGGGGCCGTCGTCATCCTCACCGACTCGAACCGCGACCGCGCGCACCACTGGCGCAGCTCGCAGGACGTCAACGGATTCACGGAGGTCGGCGGCGCGGGCAGCGACGTGCTGCGCCTCGACGAGGGCGACCAACGCCTGCCGGTGTTCGCCGCCGACCCGGCCGACGTGCGCTCCGACGACCAGACCGTGGCCACGCTCGACAGTGGGCTGGTGGTGCGTGCCAGCGGCTACGGCGAACCGTACGCCTACCGTCCCGAGCAGCGTCCCGCGATGGCCGTCGACGGCGACACCAGCACAGCGTGGGTGGTCGCCGACCGCGACAACCCGATCGGACACTTCGTCACCCTGTCGGCCACCGAGGGTTCGCTGCGCCTGCTGCAGCCACAGGGCACCAACGCGAATCGGATGATCTCGTCCGTGCGCATCACCACCGCCACGTCGTCGGTGCCCATCGACCTCGTGCTCGACGAACGGTCGCTGGCCTCACCCGGCCAGGAGGTCGAACTGCCCGACGACGCGGCGGTCACCATCACCATCACCGGGGTGGCGCCACGCGTCGGCGGCACCGACCCCGGTCCGTCGGCGGTCGGGTTCGCCGAACTGGGAGTCGGCACGCACACCGAGATCGTGCGCCTGCCGGTCACCGCCCTGCCCGTCGCCGACGACGCTCCGTTCGCCGTGGTGCTCACCCGGCTACGCGTGGATCCGCGCAACCGCTGGCGCAGCGACCCGGAGCCGACGCTGCAGCGCGAGTTCACGACACCCGCCGACGGCGAGTTCGTCGCCACGGTCACGCTGCAGCACAACGACCGAGCCGGCGACGCGGTGCTCGACGCGCTCGACGGCGTGGCCGGCGCGACGGCGAATCGGCGGCTCGCCGGTGTGCCGTCGGCGCGGGGCAGGTTCGCGGCCGACGGCGATGCATCGACGACGTGGACCTCTCCGTTCGTCGACGCGATCGGCTCGCAGCTCACCATCCCGCTCGACCAGACCGCAGCGGCCGAGGCTCCGTTCACCGAGCTCGTGCTGCAGCAGAGCGTCGATGCTCAGCACTCGATCATCACCACGGTCTCGGTCGGGTCGGCCGGCACCACGGCCGTCGACCTCCCCGTGCCGCCACCCGACTCGGAAGGTCGCAGCACCGTCCGGTTGCCGGCAGCGCTCGTCGGCGACTCGTTCACGCTCACCGTCACCGGCATCGAAGCCCGCACCACGATCGACCGTCGCTTCGGCGAGGTCACCACGTTGCCAGTGGCCATCCACGAGATCACGGCACCCGCCATCGCCGCAGTCGCGACGCTCGAGCCTCCGGCGGCAGGTGACTGCGCGACCGATCTGCTCACCCTCGACGGACGACCCGTCGGTCTGCAGATCTCCGCCGCGGATCGTGCGGCCATCGCGGCGGGCGAGACGATCAACGTCGCCACCTGCGAGCCACTCGCGCTCACGGCAGGGTCGCACCGGCTCGCGACTGCCAACGGACTGGTCGGCGGCATCGACGTGAACCAGGTGGTGCTCGACGACGGCGCCGCCGGCTTCGACCACACCGCGGGCACCGACATGATGGGTTACACCGCCGCGCCCACCGTCGACGTCACCCGCACCCGGCTCAGCCGCACGGCCACCGTGGCCGCGTGCCCGCAGGGCTGCTGGCTCATCATGGGCGAGGGTCTCAACGACGGGTGGGAAGCCTCCATCGACGGCACCGTGCTCGCAGCACCTACCCAGATCAGTGGCGGCTTCAACGGATGGTGGCTGCCACCGAGCACCCAACCGACGGTGGTGCAGATCGAGTGGCAGGCACAGCTGCCGGTGACCATCGGCCTCGTGCTGTCGGCCGTCGCCGTGATCGCGTGCGTGATCCTCGCGGTGGGTCGCCGCCGGCGCCCGCTCCCCGTCTCCCCTCGGCCCGCCCCCACCTCCACCTCGGCGTCTGAGCACTTCCGCTCGCCGAGCGAGCGAGAGTGCACAGACGCAGGGGGGTCGACCCAGGAGTGGTCCGCGGCGCCACCCTCGTTCGACCGAGCGATGCTGCAACCCACATCGTGGCGAACGGCGGTGGTGAGCGCTGCAGTGCTGGTGGCGCTCACCGCGCTGGTCGTGTCGCCCGACATGGCGCTGGTCGCCGTGGTGCCGGCCGCAGCGATCGTCGCCACTCGCCGCCTCGCGGTGGCGGGCGCGGCCGCACTGCTCGTCGTGGCTGCGATCGGAGCCCGGATGGTGCAACGGCAGCTCGCCGGCCGCTACCCCGCCAACGCCGCGTGGCCGGGCATCTGGGAGAAGCTGCACGGTCCCGGCCTTCTGGTGGTCACGCTGCTCCTCACCGCCGCACTGCTCGCTCGCGACAGCGAGCGCTGAGCGGTCACGCCGGTTCGAGCGCCGCTTCCTCGTCGTCCTCTTCGGCGCTCTGTGCCAGCAGTTGCAGCACCAGCGCCGCCACGTACATGCCGAGGCCGACGAGCAAAGCCTGGTTGAACCCGACCGCCATCGACAAGATGGTGGTGACCGATGCACCGATGACGGAGAAGAACCCGTTGACGGCCCAACACCACGCCACCAACCGGCCACGGACCGCCGGGTCGGCGCCCGCGACCGCAACGGCGTCGTCGATGCCCGTGGGCAGGAACACGCCCAGCAGCAGACCGATCGGGAACAGCAGGGCGATCACGACGGCGATGCGGGCCCACTGCTCCCAGGCGAGCGCTGCGTCGGTGATCGACTCGGCCACCGACATGTAGACGATGCTGAGCACCACGAGCGTGCCGGTGACCACCGGCAGACCGCCCACCGGCCAGCGCTTGATCACGGCGGAGAACCGCGCCCCGACGCCGGTGGCGATGAGCAGCGTGAACAGCGAGACCGACAGCGACAGCGTCGGGAAGCCGAGCAGCAGCGCGAACCGTTGGATCATCGAGATCTCGATGAGCATGAAGCCGAGTCCGAGGGCGGCGAAGTATCCGAACAATCGGGCACGGCCGCTCACCTTCACTCCCGCTCCCCGCCGGCGGGTGAGCCCGAACGGCAGCCACAGGAACACTGCGGCCACCAGCGTGCCGACGCCGACCAGCACCACCAGCAGCCGTTCGCCGATGGCGATCTCGTTGTCCTCGAAGCTGCGCGACCAGTCGGTGAGCACGGTGCCGAACCCGGTGAAGTGCCAGAAGAACGGCCGGTCGTCGTCGATGGCACTGATGTCGAACGGGTAGTCGTCGACGATGGTGGTGACCTCACGATCGGTTCCGGTGATGAGGTCGGAGGTGACGCCATCGGCCCGCACCGCGTCGGGCAGGTACTTGGCGGTGGACTGCGGCAGTGTGTCGAGCGAGGTCTGCACCCGGTCGACCGCATCGGGTGTGACCGGCGAGGCGAACAGCATGATGGTGCTCACCTTGTCGAGGTCGTCCTCGCCGAAGTCGACGATGAGCGCGGCGTGGTCGGCGAACTCGTCGATGCGGGGGCGCAACGCGTCGCGGGCCGTGACGAGGTAGCGCGCGGTGCGGGTGGGCCGGCGGTCGAACGCGAAGTCGCCGAACTGGGCGACGATGGCACCTTCCGGGGTGAGGTGGTCGAACGCGGTCTCGATCATCTGACGCGTGTACAGGTAGCTCTCGGAGAGCACGAAGGCGCCGGCGGTGGCCGCGTTCGACGCTGCGTAACTGTCAGGGGCGACGAACCAGATGAGGTCGTACGCGGTGTTGCTGCGCGCCAGGAAGGTGCGCCCGTCGCCCTGCACGTAGTTCACCCGTGGGTCGTCGACCACGTGTCCGGAGTACTCGGCGAACTCGTCGCGCAGCAGGTCGACCGTGACCGGGTTCAGCTCGACTGCATCGACGTGGCCGGCGCCATAGGTGAGCGAGGCCATGATCTCGTTGCCACCTGCGGCGCCGATGATGAGCACGGTCGGGGCGGCATCGGGGCCGAGTGCAGCGAAGGGCACCTGCCGGACGTCGTTGTCGAAGCGGGCGGTGGTGGCCCTGGTGCCGTCGTAGCGCCAGATGGACGAACCCCACAGCCCGTCGTGATGCAGCACCTGCAGATCGCCGAGATCCACCGCGTCGACCCGGAAGACCGGGCCCCAGTCGCCGGCCACGATGGTGTCGGTGTCCTTCAGCGTCTTGGTGGCATCGGCTCGCACGCGCAACTGGCCGGCCGCGAGCGCGAGCAACGCCACCACCGCGACCGCGCCGGCCGTGAACAGCCAGCGGCGACCTTCGGCCAGCACCATCCCGAGCCCGAGCAACGCGAGCAGCACGAGCGAGACCAGGATCATCGCCGGCGGCCCCATCGTCGACTCGAGCGGCACCGCCGCCAGGCAGCCCAGTGCGGCGCCGACGAGGTCCCAGAAGTACAGCCGGCGCACCTCGTCGGCCTGACTGACGACCAGCGACGCGAACAGCATGCCGACGGCGAAGAAGACACCGGTGATCGAGACCGACAGCACCACCAGCAGCATCAACTGCCAGATGGCCTGGCCCGCCGAGCCGGTCCAGATGAGGTTGACGTCGGTGGGCAGCCTGGCCACCACCGCATACCCGACGACACCCACCAGACCCGCGATCGGTGCCACCCGCTGCACCAGCCGCACGGTGTCGACGGATCGCAGGCGGCCCGACAACGAGGTGAACGCACTCGCCGCGCCGAGGCCGAGCAGCGCAAGCCCGATGACGAAGTACGTGTAGTAGTAGAACAGCTTGAACGAGATGACGCGGGTGTAGGCGATCTCGAGGGTGAGGCTGACGAAGCCGATCACGAACGCGGTGATCAAGCGGAGGACCACTGATCGGCGGGAGGGGGTCGTCATGTACCAGGCCTTTCGGGACGGCGTGCGGCGACACCGTAGCCCCACGCGCTCAGCGCAGCATCGACCGCGAGCGCAGTGAGCACCACCAGTGTGGGCTCGGCCGTGGACCGGATGCGGTGACCGCCGTAGAACACCACGGTGGTGAACGCCACCACCAGCACCGGCAGCAGGAGCAGCCACCGCTCACGGCGGGCGAGCGTGCGGGCGCCGAACACGGAGGCGACGGCCATGCACCAGAACGACACGATGCCGGCCCACGCGGCCCACCGTGGGCGCTCCTCCCCCACGTCCTGGTGCACCAGGTCGTGCAGGCCGTACAGATCGAGCGTGCGGGCGACGCGGGCGACCACGACGCCGGGCGCGTCGGTGAGGTGCTCGCGCACGTACTGCACGGCCAGCGATCGCTGCCGGGCGGAGCGCACGCTCGGCTCCTCGTCGGCGCGGTAGTCGGGGTCCGACAACACGCAGAGCACGGTCCACCCGCCGGCGTCGCTGCCACGATAGGTGTCGTCGCAGTTGGCCCCCAGCCAGGTGGTGCCGTCGTTGGTGGTGAGCACCACCGGCCGCTCGAAACGAGCCATGTTGAACGTCGCCCACGGCGCCAGCGTGCCGGCGACCACAGCGGCCACCAGCAGCACCGGCCGCCAGGCAGGCTGCGCCCGACGGCGGTGCACGATGGCGAGCCAGACGAGCGCCAGCACCACCAGCAGTGCCAGCTCGCTGCGCGCGAGCGCGCCGAGGCCGAGCGCCAGGCCGAGCAGCACTCGCGAGCGACGGTCGTCGCGCTCGGCGGCGTCGAGTGCGCACCACAGCGTGAGAGCGACCAGCAGCATGCTGACGCTCTCCGACATCACCAGGCCGTCGTTCATCCACAGGTTGGGTGCCACGGCGGCGATGCCGGCGGCCAGCAACCCCGCTCGCGGCCCGGCGAGGCGCATCGCGAGCCGGCCCAGCACCCACACCAGGCAGATGCCGCAGGCCACGGTGACCAGCCGCTGCCAGCGCACGTAGTCGTCGCCCCAGCTGAGGGGAGCCATCAGCGCCGAGGTGAGCGGGCCGTGCTCGGCACCGGGCTGGTCGACGAACAGCTCTCGGAACAGCCGGCCGTGCGTCAGCTGGTACGCCTGCCCGCTGTAGTAGACGGAGTCGTTGAGCAGCAGCTGCTGGTTCCACTTCGTCAGCCAGTACACGACTCGGATGACGGCACCGAGCAGCACGACACCGGCAAGCGCACGGCGGTGGCTGGAGGAAGGGGCCGCGACCGTCATGGCAGCGCCACGGTAGCGCTTGTGATGCCTGCACTGTATTGTCCCCGCCCGTGACCACAGCCCCCCGCCAGTGTCTCTCCGTGGTCGTGCCCTGCTTCAACGAGGAAGCCACCATCGTCCAGTTGCTCGACAAGGTGCTGCAGTCGCCGTGGGTGGCCGAGGTGGTCGTGGTCGACGACGGCAGCACCGACGGCAGTCGAGCGCTGCTCGCGGAGTACGACCATCCGCTGGTGCGCGTGTTCCACCAACCGCGCAACCAGGGCAAGGGCGCCGCGCTGCGGCAGGGCTTCTCCCTCGCCACCGCCGACTACGTGGTGGTGCAGGACGCCGACCTCGAGTACGACCCGGCCGACTACGGGCTGCTGCTGGAACCGCTCGAGCACGGCCGCGCCGACGTGGTGTACGGCTCGCGGTTCCAATCCGGCGCACCTCATCGTGTGCTGCTCTTCTGGCACACGGTGGGCAACAAGCTGCTCACGCTGTTCTCCAACATGATGACCGACCTCAACCTCACCGACATGGAGACCTGCTACAAGGTCTTCCGGCGCGAGATCATCCAGTCGATCGACATCGAGGAGGATCGATTCGGCTTCGAGCCCGAGATCACCGCCAAGGTGGCCGCGCGCGAGTGCCGCATCTACGAGGTGGGTGTGTCCTACTCCGGGCGCACGTACGCCGAGGGCAAGAAGATCGGCTGGCACGACGGCGTGCACGCCGTCGTGTGCATCGTCAAGTACAGCCCGCTCGGCACCCGCATCCGCACTCGTCACTGACCCGCGAATGCGCCGTCGAGGTGCACGCCAGTACGCTTTCCCGATGGCGGAGATCCTCGACTCGAATGCTGTTCGCGTCCTGGCGTACCTGTTCGCGTGCATCGTGTGCCTCCCGGTCTGGTGGCGCGAGCGTGTGCAGCGCCGTGAGGAACGGCGCGATCTGTGGCCGCTGTTCTGGCTGCTGTCCGCCGCGCTGCTGCTCGTTCTGGCCGTCGGCCGCGTCGGGCTCGGCGACCTGCTGTCGGATCTCGGCCGTCGCACCGCCCGCGAAGAAGGCTGGTACCAGACGCGTCGCGGGCTGCAGGCGGCGGTGGTCGGCACCGTCGCCGCCGTCTGGGGCATCGCCGTGATCGTGGCCATCTGGCGTGTGCCGGAACGCCGGCGACGTTACCTTCCCGCCGCAGTGGTGCTCTCCGGCCTGGTCTGCTTCGCCGCCATCCGCCTCGTGTCGCTGCACCACGTCGACACGTTGCTCTACCGGCGCGACATCGGTGGCGTGCGCATCGTCTCGGTGCTGGAGATCATCGGCGTCGTGCTGTTCCTGTTCACCGTGTTCGTGAGCCAGCGCCGCACCCCCACGCCGCAACGCGACGACGTGTCGGCGACCGCGTCGATCACGTAGCCGCGGCGGGTTCCGGCGTGGCCACGTAGCGAACTCGCATCTGCATGAACGGGCGCTCGACCACCAGATAGCAGAGCGTCGACAGCGCGAACGTGGCCGGCAGGATGACCACCACCGTGAGCAGCGCGGCGTTGGCGACGCTGCCGTCGAGCACGTTCCACATCCGATCCGCCACCACCGACACCAGCACGAAGTGCAGCAGGTAGGCCGAGTAGCTGACGATGCCGGGCAGGGTGAGCCAGTGCTTCACGCGTCCGGTCCAGCCGCGACTGGCGAGCACGTAGCCGGCGACGAACAACGCCCACAGCGCTCCCTCCACCAGTGGCCACTGCGCCTTCCACACCGCGTTGCCGTAGAAGCTGCCGTTCGCGTTGAACCACCACAGTGCACAGCACACTCCGGCGAACGCCGCCAGCGCCAGCAGCACGGCCTGCGTGCCGGCCAGGCGCAGCATGCCCCGCTTGATGAGCCACGCCGCGATCATGCCGAGCACGAACTGGTCGATGCGACCGACGATGGTCCAGTAGCTGAGGTCTCGGATGGCGGCACGGTTGGTGGCGGCCGACAGCAGCCGCAGCACGTTGGTGAGCAGCAGCAGCCCGACCAGGTACCGCACGCCCTCGCGCTGCAGGAACCGCACGAGGAACGGGAACAGCAGGTACAGCGAGAACTCGACGCTGATGGTCCAGAGCACGGCCGACCACGGCCCGAACGACGCCATCGGCAGCGGCGGTGTGGCCTGCAGCGTGAAGTACTGGAACACGCCCGACAGCGAGTACGCCCCGGAGAACGTGTACATGCCGACGACCACGACCACCACGTACATCGGCACCACGCGCAGCACACGGTTCTTCATGAACCCGCCGTAACGGATCGGCCGTTCGCCGACTCCGTAGGTGAGGATGAACCCGCTGAGCACCATGAACAACGCCACCGCGGTGTGGCCTTCCACCACCAGCGCCGACAGCGGGTCGTGGACACGTGGGAACACGCGGTTCGACACCTGCTGCACGCCGTGGTACACCACCATCAGCACCGCCGCGTAGCCCCGCAGATGGTCGACGCCCGCCAGGTAGCCCATGTTCTTGCTGCGCGACACCAGTGCGTCAGGCTGCTCCGTCATGGAGCGGCACCGTACTACCCGAGCTCTCGGAACCCGAGGAACGCCGGCGCGCCCGTACCGACGGCGAAGATGCGGGGGCGGGCAGGGGTGGCGCCACTAGCCTGGCGTGCCGAAAGGGGTGCATCGTGAAGGTCGGCGTGCTGGTGGTGGCATACAACGCGGAATCGACGTTGGCCCGCGTGCTCGACCGCATCCCCGACGTCACGCAACTGCAGTTGGCCGAGGTGCTGGTGCAGGACGACCACTCCACCGACGACACGCACGGCGTGGCCCAGCAGTACCAGGGTGAGCAGCACCCCGACCCGCGGTTCCACCTCACCGTGGTGCGCCACCCGCAGAACCTCGGTTACGGCGGCAACCAGAAGGCGGGCTACACCTACGCCATCAACCACGGCTGGGACGTCGTGGTACTGCTGCACGGCGACGGCCAGTACGCCCCGGAGATCATGGGCGACCTCATCGCCCCCATCGTCGACGGCGACGCCGACGCCGTGTTCGGGTCGCGCATGATGCACGCCGGCGAGGCACGCAAGGGCGGCATGCCGCTGTACAAGTACGTCGGCAACCGCATCCTCAGCACCACGCAGAACGCGCTCACCGGGCTCGGCCTCAGCGAGTGGCACAGCGGCTACCGCGCCTACCGGGTGAGCGCGCTCGCTCAGCTGCCGTTCGTGGGCAACTCCGACGACTTCGACTTCGACACCGAGATCATCCTGCAGCTCGCCGCAGCGAAGATGAAGATCGTCGAAGTGGCCATCCCCACGTACTACGGCGACGAGATCTGCCACGTCAACGGCATCAAGTACGCGAAGGACGTCGTGGTCGACACGGTGCGCTACCGCCTCGGTCGCAGTGGCTTCGGCAGCGGGCGGCTCGGCAAGGTGCCAGAGCCGTACGCGTTCAAGCCGTCGCCGTACAGTTCGCACGGCCGCATCCTGCAGATGGTGCAGGGTCGCCCGTCGATGCGCATCCTCGACGTCGGGTGCGGGCCGGGCTGGCTCGCCAAGGCGCTCACCGATGCCGGCCACACCGTGGTCGGCGTCGACATCGAACCCGCCGACGGCGTCGAGCAGCGGATGAGCCGCTTCGTCGCCGCCGACCTCGGGCACGGCATCCCGGATTCCGTGGGCGGCGACTTCGACCTTGTGCTCGCGGCCGACGTCATCGAACACCTCGTCGATCCCGCGCGCCTGCTCGCCGACATGGCCGCACGTGTGCACCCGCAGGGCACGCTCATCGCGAGCGTGCCCAACATCAGCCACTGGTACCCGCGTGGGCGCATCGCATTCGGCCGCTTCGACTACGACCAGCGCGGCGTGCTCGACGCCACCCACCTCCGGTTCTTCACCCGTCGCCGGTTCCTGCGGGTGGCCGACGAGGCAGGCCTCGAGCACCTCGGGCATCGCCACACCGGTCTGCCGCTCGATGCACTCGGCATGGGCGATCGTCCGCTCGTCGCGGGCACGGTCGGCCGCGCCGACCGGCTGCTGGTGAAGCTGTGGCCGACGATGTTCGCGTACCAGTTCGTCTACGAGTTCACCCCGTGGCGCGGCGGTGCGCTGCGCAACGACGCCGGGTCCGTGCCACACCCGGCGCGATGAGCGCCGCCACCGCAACCACCTCGGGCACCAGCGCGCTCGCCGCCTACGAGCCGTCGCTCGACGGCATGCGCGGCGTGTGCATCGTCGCCGTCGTCGTCTACCACGCGTGCGCTGTGTCCGGCCTGAGCGGCTGGATGCGCGGCGGCTTCATCGGCGTCTCGGTGTTCTTCACGCTCAGCGGGTTCCTGATCACCTCTCTGCTGTTGCGCGAGCAGTCCGCCACCGGCGGTGTGAGCCTGCGCAGCTTCTGGTCGCGCCGCATCCGCCGTCTGTGGCCGGCGACGTTCGCGGTGGTGCTCGCGGTGGTGCTGCTCAGCGCGTGGGGTCCCCTCTCGGCGCGTTCCGCCGACACCATCGCCACCACGTGGAGCGTCACCAACTGGCACGTCATCCGTGGCGGCGAGGCGCAACTGCTGCAGACCATCGTCGGGCCGCTCGGCCCCACCTGGTCGCTCGCCGTCGAGGAGCAGTTCTACATCGTGCTCGCGCTGCTGTTCGTGATGGTCAGCCGCCTGCGCCACGCACGCACCGTGCTGGCGGTGGTGGCCACCGCGGGCGTGCTGGTACCCGCCGTGCTCACCAACGTGGTCAGCGACTGGCACCCGACGCTCGAGTTCAGCACCGTGCTGCGCATGCCCGAACTGTTCATGGGAGTGCTGCTCGCACTCGGTCACCACCGCATCCAGCACGCCGATCTCACCGCACGCACCGGCGACCTCCTCGCCGGCGGCGGGCTGGCAGTGCTCGTCGCTCTGTTCCTCCTCGTCGACTACTCGCCGCCGTGGCTGCTGCGTGGCGGGTACACCGCGGTGGCCGTCGTCAGCGCGGTCACCATCGTCGGGCTGCTGCAACGCGGCGCGGTCGCGCGCGCGCTCGGCGGCCAGCCGTTGCACTGGCTGGGCACCGTCAGCTACTCGCTGTACCTCGTGCACTGGCCGGTCTACTCGGTGCTCACCGCCGACCGCATGGGCTTCGACGGCGTGGGGCTCGCGGCAGTGATCCTGGGTGCGGCCGTGCTGGTCGCGTGGGGCCTGCACGTGCTCGTCGAACGACCCGTCAGGCGGATGACCACCGCGCCGACACCCACCATCGCGGCCGGGTTGCTCGCGGGCGCAGTCCTCACCGTGACGAGCCTGGTGCTGCTGTGACCCTGCTACGTCGGCTGTGGGCCGCACACCGCACCCCCGAGTCGCGGTGGGCCCGCCGCATCACGCTCGCCGCCACCATCGTCTTCCTGCTCGTGCTCACCCGTTGGCAACCGTGGACCCTGTTCACCCGCGGCGGGTTCAGCACCGACTTCTACGACGCGCAGGCCCACGCCTTCGTCCGCGGCCGGCTCGACGTGCCGGCCGACATCGCGGGGCCGGAGGGCTTCCTGATCGACGGGCGGACGTACCTCTACTACGGCCCGCTGCTGGCGCTCGCACGCATGCCGTTCGCGCTGTTCGGCCACTGGTTCGACGGACGGCTGTCGGCCCCGTCGCTGCTGCTCGCGTTCTTCGTCGCGTGCACCCTCACCTGGCACGTCGCCTGGCGAGTCGGGTCGGTGCTCGGTGGCACGAGCGCCCGCCGAGCCACGGTGCTCGTCACCGCAGTGGCGGTGTCGCCGGCGCTCAGCCTGGCCGGTTGGAACAGCGTGTACGACGAGACCGAGATGTGGGCGTTCGCCCTCTTCCTCGGCACCGCCCTCGCCGCCATCGGGATGTGGCAGCAGCCGAGCAGGCCAGCGGCGCTGGTGGCCGTCGGGCTGGGCACGTGCACCATCCTCACTCGCTCCAGCGTCGGCATCGGCGCGCTGCTCGCGGTGGGCCTCGTGGGCCTTCTGCTGTGGAACCGCCGACGCCAGATCGCGATGGTCGCCGGCGCCGGTGCGTTCGCAGGGCTGTTGCTGAACATGGCGGTGAACCTGGCCAAGTTCGGCACGCTGCTCGACCTGCCCGCCGACCGGCAGCTGCTCAGCCTGCAGGACCCCGAGCGAGCGGCATGGTTCGCCGGCAACGGTGGCAGCTTCCTCAGCGTGCGCTTCCTGCCCACCACGGTCGTGCAGTACCTGCGGCCCGACACGGTCGAGTTCGAACGGCTGCTGCCGTTCGTCCGCTTCGGTCCGCTCGCTCACGAGTACGGCTCGTACCCGCTGGAGACCAACACCCCGTCGTCGTCGCTCACCGCGTCGGCCACGTTGTTGTTCCTAGTGGCGGTGGCCGGTGTGTGGGTCATCGTCCGGCGCCGCTCGTGGCCACTCGCCGCGCTGTTCGTCGGTGCGCTGGTGGCGGCGGTGCCCAGCTTCCTCATCGGGTTCGTCGCCAACCGCTACCTCACCGACATGCTGCCCGCGCTCGTCATCCCCGCCGCGGCCGCACTCGCGGTGATCGTGCGCCCGCAGCGGATCAGCCTGCGCGCCGCGCACGTGATGGTCGCCGTGCTCGCGCTGTGGGGTCTGTGGGTGAACGTCGCGCTGGCCACCTGGACGCAGAACCTGAAGGAGCCGGGCTTCACCGAACTGCGCTACGACATCGACGACGCCATCTTCGGCGGACCCCCTCCCTCGGTGATCGACCTCGTGCCCGGCCAACCCGCGCCGCGCGACGGCGTCGTGGCCATCGACGGCGACTGCGACGGCCTGTACATCGCCGAACAGCGCGCCTGGGTGGCACTCGAACTGGCCGATGGCGTGCGGCGGCTTCGCGGTCCGCTCGACACCGCGGAACCAGTCGTCGTCCGCGCGGTCGGCGGCACCATCGAGGTGCTCAGCAGTCCGGGGCGAGCCAGCGCGTCGTACACGCCAGATCAGGGCGAGGTCGTGCAGGGCGACACCCTGACGATGCCGCGCGGCCCGATCACACTCGACATCCTGTCCGACCCCGTGACCGGTCGGTTGCAGGTGCTCATCGACGGCCGGTCTGCCCTGTTCGCGTTCGATGCGCCCGGCCTCGCCGACGCGGCGATCAGCGACAACTTCTCCCCGATCGTTGCCGACGACCGGGGCACACCCATCTGCCAGAGCCTCCAGGCTCGGCGTTAAGGTCGTCTCCGGTGAACCAGCCCGTCACACATCTCGAACAGCAGCAGATGCGCGTCGCCGCTGCCGAGGGGCTCACCTTCTGGCACCGCGTTCGCTTCCGCCTCGTGCAGCAGGCGGCTGCTGCCAGCGGCGCCACCACCGTGCTCGACATCGGTGCCGGGTCGGGCCAGCTCGGCGACTGGCTGCTCGCCCAGCCGCGCCCGCTGCAGTACCTGTTCGAGGAGTCGTCGGCCGTGCTCGACGCCGCGCTCGCCGAACGCTTCGGCAGCGACCATCGAGGCGTCGACGGCGCGCCCATCGCGTCCACCACGCTGGTCACGATGCTCGACGTGCTCGAACACATCGAGCACGACCGGGCCGCCCTGGAGCGCATCCGAGCACGAATGGCTCCCGGCGCGCAGCTGCTGCTCACCGTTCCGGCGTTCCAGTGGGCGTTCACGTCGTGGGACACGGCACTCGGCCACCACCGCCGGTACTCGCGTCGCCGGCTCCGCGAGGTCGCCGAAACCGCGGGCTTCCGCGTCGTCTCGGCCGGCTACCTGTTCCCCGAGCTGCTGCCGCTGGTGGCCGTGCGCAAGCTGCGTCGCAGCCAGCGCGAGCACGCCGACTTCCCGTCGCTGCCGCGCCTCGTGGATCGCTCGGCAGAGCTGTTCAGTCGCGGCACCACCGCGCTGCGACGTGCGTGGCCGGGCGGCACCTCGGTGGTGATGCTCGTGCAGGCGGGGCCGGCCGGCGAGGTGCGCTCGTGATCTGGATCGTGAGCCCGATGCTGCACGACACGGTGTCGTTCCTGCGACTGCACACCGAAGTGCGCGAGGCGCTCGCCGCCGAGCACGGGCCGCTGCAGTTCCTGGTGGTCGACGACTCCGCGGGCACCGACCCGGAGGTCGTGCAGCTCCATGCCCTGCCCGACGTGACGGTGCTCACTCCCCCGTTCAACATGGGCCACCAGCGCGCCATCGTCCACGGCCTGCGGCACCTCGCGCCATCGTTGGCCGACACCGACGTGGTCATCACCATGGACTCCGACGGCGAGGACCAGCCGGCCGACGTGCCACGGTTGCTGGCCGCGCTGCGCGACACCGGCAGCGCCCTCGTGCTCGCCGAGCGCACGAAACGGTCGGAACCGTTGCTGTTCCGTGTGCTGTACGTGATGTTCCGCATCTTCTTCCGGCTCATCGCCGGCATCACCGTGTTGTCGGGCAACTTCGCCGCCCAGCGGGCCGACTCGTTGAAGGCCACCGTGCACCACCCCAGCTTCGACCTCTGCTACTCGAGCACGCTGCTCGCGCTGCGTCGCGCCACCACCACAGTGCCGTGCGCTCGCGGCCACCGGTTCGCCGGGCGCAGCCGGATGAACACCTCGTCGCTCATCGCACACGGCATCCGCATGCTGTTGCCGTTCTCCGAGCGCATCGCGGCACGCATGCTCGTCGCTGCCGCTGCCACCTTCGTCGCGTTCGCCACGGTGCTCACGCTCGTCGCCACCGCCACCATCGCATCACACGCCGGGACGGTCGGCCTCGCGCTCCTCATCGGCAGCGGCGTCGCGTTCGTCACCACCTTCATCGGATTCCTGGTGCTGTTCTCCGGCTTCTCGCACACCTCCGCCAGCACGGTGAAGGGCTCCGGCGCGTCGTGACCTCCGACGCCCCGAAGTGGCTGCGGCGTTCGCTCGTCGCGCTCACCGTGCTGCCCATCGTGGTGGCCGTGATCCGGGCGCTGCACCACGACTGGTTCCCCATCGGCGACAACGCGCTGCTCTACATCCGCGTGGCCGACGTGGCCACGGCGCACCACCCGTGGCTGGGGTCGTGGACCTCGGCGTCGCTCAGCGTCGGCGAGAACATGAACAACCCCGGCCCCATCTACGCCGACCTGGTGGCACCGTTCGCGAAGGTGTTCGGGCCCGGACCCGGTGCAGCAGTCGGCGTCGGCGTGCTCAACGTGCTCGCCATCATCGGCATCGTCGCGGTCGCCCGACGCCTGGGCGGCTGGGCTGCAGAGCGGTGGGCGCTGCTGGCCGCTGCCGGGCTGAGCTGGTCGATGGGCAGCGAGATGCTGTTCGACATCTGGCAGGCGCATTCGCTGCTGCTGCCGTTCCTGCTGCTGCTGGTGCTGCTGGTGGGTGTCACCGACGGCCAGACGTGGTGCATCCCGTGGTCGCTGGCGATGGTGTCGCTGCTCGTGCACACCCACATCAGCTACGCGTACATCCTCGCCGTGCTGTGCCCGGTGGCAGCGGTCAGCTACTGGCTGGAGCGGCGTCGGCGGCCACACCTCCCGTGGCGAGACGCCATCCGCTCGCGCCCGGCCATCGTGTCGTTCGTCGCGCTCGCGCTCATCTGGAGCCAGACCTTCTACGAGCAGTTGTTCGGTCCCGGCAAGGGCAACCTCAGCCGCCTGCTCGGCAACGCCGGCGGGGGCTCGTTGCAGGTGGGCATGCGCTCGGCCACCGGCATCAGCGCCAACGTGTTCACGCTGCCACCGTGGTGGTTCCGCAGCGGGTTCTCCACCTCGGTGCCCAACACACCGCTCACCGTCGGTCCGAGCGGCGAGCCGGCGCTCGTCATCCCGGGGCTTCCCAACACCGCGCTCGCCGCGCTGTCGTTGCTGGTGCTCGTCGGGCTGCTCGTCGCGCTCGCCACCCATCACCGCCGGCGCGACACGCACCTGCTCGGCAACGCGTGCCTGATGGCCACCGCGGGCGTCGTCGGCAGCGTGCTCGCGATCAGCAGGCTCACCGTCGGTCCTGTCGGCCTGGCCGCGCACCACGTGCGGTTCCTGTGGCCGCTGGCCGTGTTCGTGCACGTCGCGCTCGTCGCCACGCTCGTGCACCACGTGGCCGTTCGCCTCGCCGGGCGCGCGCTCGCTGCGCTGCAGTGGGCGCCCGTCGGTGTGGCCGCAGTGCTCGCCATCGCGGCGGTGCCGTACCACGCACAACCACAGGGCCCGGTGGCCTTCTACTCGTCGATGAGCACGCTGCGCCGGGTGCTGCCACACCTCGACCAACTCGCCGCCGTGCAACCGGTGCTGTACGACGTGAGCAACGTGCGGCCGTTCGAGCCGTACAGCTCGACGGTGATGATGCAGCTGCAGGAGCTCGGTATCGAGTTCCGCGTCACCGACGAGATCATGATCCGCCAGCTCGGTCCGTCGCGCCGAGCCGACGGCACCGAGCCGGCCACCATCTTCCAGCTGCAGGGCGCGCCGGCCGTGCTGTACGACGGGCCTGCATGCCTGGTGGCGCTCGCCAGCGAGCTCAGCGAGAGCGAGGAAGGAGTTGCACGCGAGCGCGCCGAGCAGCTCTCCGAGCAGGTCGCAGGCGGCGAGATCGTCGTCGCCGACAGCGTGCTGCGCGATGCCGACGCCGCCATCGAGCCGGTGCTCAGGCTCGCCCAGCAGGGCGACCTCGACGCCGCTCGCACCATCGTCTACGAGGGCTACCTCAGTCGCTGGTACGCGGGCGGCGAGGTGCAGTCACCCGACGATCTGACGAGCGTCTTCCCGGTGGTCGACACCTTCCTGAACACCGCGTACGCGCTGTTCAGCGATCAGTCGCAGCCCTGCCCGTAGAGGCCGTCGAGCGGCCGCACGAACGCGGCAACAGTGTCGATGCCCAGCGCCGTGCGTTGCACGTCGAACGCGGCGAGCAGGGCGAGGTCGTCGTCGCTCAGCGCCGCGGTCGATTCGAGCACGGCTGCGGTCAGCGAGCCGTCGGCGAGCGACTCGACCAGCGGTCGGCCGAGCCCATCGATCTCCGCCTGCAGCGTCGCGTCGGTGGCGGCGAGGCCGACCACCAGATCGAGCACCTGCTGCTGCAGTGCTCGGTAGTCGGCGACCTGCTCGTCGGCGAGCGGCGTGTCGAGCGCCAGACGGTCGGCATCGGCACAGACCAGCGCCTCCGCTCCCTGGCGCAACGACAGCCGCCACGCCACATCCGGTCCTGCCACCCGGCCGCGTCCGTACTGCGCGGCGGCATCGGGCGCCACGAGCACCGGCTGGTCGTCGGCCAGCAGCGCCGCGATCATCGGCACGCTGTACGGCTCGCCGATCCACATGCCCGACGGCTCGAACACCGCCGGCGGGATCTCGACTCCGTCCATCTGCTCGACAATGGAGCGCACCGAGTCCATCGACCCCGGTGCGCGCGCCACGCCCACCGGCACCACGTACGACGGGATGCACAACGCAACGCCGGCCACTGCCATGCCGGGCGCGAGCCAACGAGCGCGCACGATGCCATCGGCCACCGACGGCAGCAGTTGCACGGCCGTGTAGGCCACCGCCACCATCCACCAGATCGACAGCGGCCACAGCCACCGCAACTGGTGCGGCGCGATGCCGTAGCCGGCCGCCGGGATGATGGCCGTGGTGACCACCGCCAGGCACACGCCGCCCAGCGCGATGGCCAGCATCGCGACCGCGACCCGTTCGCCGCGGCGATGCGCCGTGACGGCGAGCGCGACCAGCAGTGCAGCGAGGGCGACCAGCAGCAGCGCCGCCATCGCGCCGCCGATGAGCCACTCGGCAGTGGGCAGCCGGCCGCCATCGGCGTCGAGCACGGGCATGTCGCTCACCGACCGGTCGAACGACGGTCGAGCCCACCACGGGGGCGCAGCCACGACCTCGGCCACCAACCGCGACCCGAGCCGCACCCCGACGCGACCCTCGCTGTCGCCACTGCGCAGCAACAACCCCAGGTTGCCCGGGCCGGGCCCGAACAACTGCTGCCACACCGGCTGCGCCCACAGCAGCGCGAACACTCCCCCTGCCGTCGCCCAGTCACGGCGCACGATGCCACCGGTTCGGGCGTGCCACCAGCAGGCGCCCGTGGCGCCGAGCGCGAGCAGCGGCACCAGCAGCACGTAGCTGACATGCGTCTGCAGCACCAGTGAACCGAAGCACACCGCCGGCCAGAGCAGGCGCGAGTGTCCCACCGCCACCGCGACGAGGCAGACGAGGAACGCGAGGAACGGCATCAGCACGATGTGCGGGTTCCACGGGTCGAGCATCAACTGTGGACCCAACGTCCACTGCAGCGCGATGAACGCGAGCGTGACGATCACGACGAGCCGCTCGCCGCCCGCACGGCGCGCCGCCGCACCGGCCACCAGCACGGCCGCCGAGTGCAGCAGCAGTGCGCCGATCACCAGCCCGGCACCGGGCCCCAGCAGTCGCACCGGCAGTGCGAACAGATCGAACAGCAGCGGCCCCGGATGGCTGACGGTGGTGCCCGACGTGAGCGACCCCGACGACGCAGTGCCCAACCACGGATGGTGTTCGGTGAGCACGTCGCGGGCCCGCAGCGACATGAGCGCGTTCTCCCCCACGGGGATCCATCTCGTCACCAGCGCACGTACGGCAGCGATCACGAGCGGCACGACAGCCAGCCACTCGAAGCCCGGCCGCCACCTGCGCGTCATCACTAGAACGATCCGGGAGGAGCGACGAAGACTGCCGTCTCCTGGCCGAGCATCAGCAGGGTGGTGAGCGTGGCCTCCACATCGTCGGACAGTCGCGGGTCCAGCCGCGCCAGGAACATGTTGGTGTCGAGCAACGGCACCAGATCGTCGAGCCCGTCGGCACGCAACGCCTCGACGGCCTCGGCGTACAGCTGGTCGAACTCGGCCATCTCCTCGGCCGAGCGCGGCTCGAACACGGCCACCTCCACCACACCGGGCTTCGCACGCCAGACCTCCACGTTCACCCCGGTGGCCAGCACCACTTCGGCCGTCACCTCCGACGGCTGCGCGATGCGGTGATGGGTGATCGGCACGCGATACGTGTCGTACGCCCGAGCATCGAAGCCGCGCCGCTCGAGCTCGTTGATCAACCCGAAGCCCTGCGAACCGAAGTAGTACGCATCTTCCCAGTAGACCGCGTACACGCCGTCGTCGCCGTCGGCCGCGCCGACGCCCTCGCGCAGCGCGTCGGCCGTGGGGCCGACCACCTCGCCGAGCACACGCGAGAGCCGGTCCTCCGGTGGATCCACGGTGGCAGCGTCGACGACGAACACGACGGCGGCCACCGCGACGATGCCCGCCGCCACCCGCACCACCGGCAAGGCGCGCCGGTCCGACCGCTCCGGCCGCTCCCACCACGCCAACGCGGTCCACAGCGTGGCGGCCACGGCGAGCAGGGCCAGCGACCAGGACCACAGCGTGAGGTAGTACCAGACCTTGCCGAAGATGCGGCCGGTCGAGACGAACGCGACGACCGTGCCCACCGCGACCACCAGGTGCAGACGCACGATGCGACGGTCGGCGAGGCGCCGCGAGGACAGCGCGGCGGCCGCCCACACCAGCAGCACGAGCAGGCCGATCACCCATCGACCGCCGGCGAGCGCGTCGAGGTGCTCGATCTCGTCACCAGAACGCGTGGCCAGGCTGCCGACCACGTGCGTGAGATCGAAGTGGGCCAGCACGGTCTTCAGGCCCACCGCGAAGCCCACCGGCTCCTCCGGCGGGGAGAGGAAGTGGCGACGCAACATCGTGACGTTGCCCGGCGTGCGGCGCACCTCGTCGACCAGCACCGGCAGCCACAGCAGCGCGCCGACACCGACCGCGATCAGCACCGAACGGCGTTCGGCGGCCGCAACGGCCCGCGCGGTCCACCAGCGAGCCAGCACTGCGCCGAACGCCAGCACGCACAGCACCACGCACAGCGCCAGGTACGGCACGTGGGTCTGCGCGCAGAGCGTGGAGAACGCCACCAGCGGCACCAGCAGCACGTGATCGCCGTCGAGCACACCCCACGTGCAGAGCAGCACGACCACGAAGCTCACCAGCGGCAGATATGGGTTCCACGGCTGTGTCAGGACGCTGGCGCCGAGCCAGGCCATCAGCGCCATCAGCACCGCCGTGATGCCCACCAGCAGGCGCGGGCCGCCGCGGCGACCGGCCGCCCACAACGCCGCCGAGGCGGCACCCACGTTGATGACCGCCGCGGCGACCAGCATCCCGTGGGCCGAGCTGCCGAACAGCCGGTAGATCGGTGCCACCAGGTAGAAGCTCAGCGGGCCGGGGTGACTTCCCTGGTCGGGGAACGTGCCGATGCGACCCGGCAGGCCGATGAGCGGCGTGTGCGAGCCGAACACGTCGCGCACCCGCAACTCGGTCATCGCCAGGTCGAGCACCGGGTACCAGTCGGTGGTGCTCAGTGCGACGAGCGCGATCACGTACGGCACCGCGATCGCGGCGCGCAGTGCCCAGACGAGCCGGCGTGTGCTCATCGGCGAGTGAGTCGCCGGCGCAGGCTGCGCGCTCGGTCGAGCACGCCCCACCCGGTGACGAGCAGCATCGACTCGACGATGATGCGCCCCGACATCTTGCTCGTGCCCTTCTCGCGGTCCTTGAACATGATGGGCGTCTCGACGATGGTGGCGCCGCTGCGAGCCAGTCGGCGGGTGAGCTCGGTGAGGAACGCGTAGCCCTCGGCGGCGGTGCTGCCGGGCTCGATGGCCCGCAGCGTCTCGGCCCGGTAGGCACGGAAGCCGGCCGTGCAGTCGCGCACCTTGGCGCCCAGCAACGCGCTGGCGTAGCGGTTGCCCCACTTGGAGAGCAGCCGCCGGCGCAACGGCCAGTCCTGCGTGCCACCGCCCGCCACGTAGCGGCTGCCGATGACCACGTCGGCGCCCTCCTCGAGGAGGCGCAACATCGTCGGCACGACCGCGGGATCGTGCGAGAAGTCGCTGTCCATCGACACGATGGCGTCGAAGCCCTCGTCGAAGGCGAGTTGGAAGCCGTGGCGATAGGCCGCACCCAACCCCGGCTTGCCGCTGCGGTGCACCACCGTCACCTGTCCCAGCTCGGCGGCCGCCTCGTCGGCGAGCCCGCCGGTGCCGTCGGGACTGAGGTCGTCGACGATCATCACGTGCGCGGCGGGCACCTGGCTGCGGAGTGCCTGCAGCATCGCCACGACGTTCTCACGCTCGTTGTAGGTGGGAATGACGACGACAGCACGCACGGGCGGCGATGCTATCTCGCGGGACGTCGCGGCCCCTGGCAACCACCCGTCCGACTCGCGTGCACCAAGCCCCGCTCAGCGCACCTCCACGGGTACGATTCAGGCGCTCATGCCCCAGGTGCCCGCTCTTCCCGTCGTCGGTTCGTTCGCTCAGCGGCTGCTGGCCACCGATCTTCCCGACCTGCCGACGGCGAAGCGCAACGAGACGGTCGGCTTCGTCGCGCATCGCATCGACACGCTCCCCAGCTTCACCCGCTTCGGTGTGCTCGTGCTGGGGTCGGTGTTCCGCACGCTGCTCGCCGTGCCGGGCGGCTGGACCGCGGTCTCGGTGCTGATGAAGCTGCCGCTCCCACTGGTGGCGGAATACCCGCGGCTGATCCGCTCGCTGAGCTTCGCGTACGTGTGGGAGCACTGGCCCTCCACCACTCCCACCGGAGCATCGACGTGAGCATGCCACCCGACGTGCCCGTGCAGCGCGCCACCGTCGCGATGGATGCCGAGGTGCTCGTCATCGGCAGCGGAGCCGGTGGCGCCACCACCGCGTCGGTGCTCGCCGAGGCCGGCTTCGACGTGCTGGTGGTCGAGGAGGGCGAATGGGTCGAGCAGGGCTCCGTCGTCCCGTTCTCGCTCGAGCAGATGGACCGCCAGTACCGAGCCGGTGGCGTCACCGTCGCACTCGGCCTGCCGTCCATCGCGTACACGGAAGGCCGTTGTGCCGGCGGCGGCACGGAAGTGAACAGCGGGCTCTACTGGCGTCCCCCGGGCGACGTGCTCGAACGCTGGCGCGACCAGTTCCAGATCGTCGACTTCGACCCGGCCGACCTGTTGGCCATCGCCGACGAGGTGGAGCGCGACATCAGCGTGTGCACGGCGCCCGGCGCGTACTCCGAGCCCAGTGAAGTGCTTCGGCGTGGTGCCGACAAGCTCGGTTGGCGCAACGGTGAGATCCCGCGGTGGATGAGCTATCCGTCCGCCGACGACGCGGCCGGCGGGCAGCGCCAGTCGATGACACGCACCTACCTGCCGCGGGCCATGCGCGCCGGCGCCCGGCTCGCCGTCGGCTGCCGCGTCGACCGGCTGGTCACCCGGCACGGCACCGCCGCGTCGGCGCTCACCACCCTCGCCGACGGCAGCAAGGGCACCATCACCTTCCGTCACGTGTTCGTGTGCGGTGGCGCCATCCAGTCACCGGCGCTCCTGCAGCGCTCGGGCATCCACGGCCACATCGGCCGCTCGCTGGCCGTGCACCCGACGGTGAAACTGGCCGCACGGTTCGCGGATTCGCTCAACGTGCCCGACGACGTGCCCGTGCACCAGGTGAAGGAGTTCGCCCCACACCTGTCGTTCGGCGGCTCGGCCAGCAACCCGGGGCTGGTGGCGCTCACGCTGCTCGACCAGTGGCCCACGTTCCGCAACGCCATCACCCAGTGGGAGCAGATGAGCGTCTACTACGCGGCCATCACCAGCGAGGGTCTGGGCAAGGTGCGATCCGTCCCGCACATGAAGGACCCCATCGTCACCTATGGCCTCACCTGGCGCGATCGCGCGTTGCTGCGCAGCGGGCTCGCCCGGCTGGCTCTCTTGATGCTCGAGGCCGGCGCGCTCGAGGTGTACCCGTCGTTCAAGGGCGCGCCGTCGGTGCGCAACCGTCGCGACGTGGCCACCATGCAGCAGGCGTTCTCGGCCACCAAGGCGAGCGTGATGACCGTGCACCTGTGCAGCACCGTGCCGATGGGCGAACTCGAGGGCCGCACCGGCGCCGACTCGTTCGGTCGCGTGCACGGTTGCACCAACATCTTCGTCAACGACGCCTCGCTGCTGCCCACGGCACCCGGCGTCAACCCGCAGGCATCGGTCATGGCGTTCGCCATCCGCAATGCCCGACGTTTCGCCGCCACTGGAGGTCGTCGTGCCTGAACCATCCACATCGCCGTCGCCGCCGCCGGTGGTCATCGAACGCTGGTCGCCACCGGGCACCACCGTGATCACCGGTGCCGCCGGCTGGCTCGGTCGCGCGCTGGTGCACCGCCTGCTCGCCGACCCCCACCGACGCGCGCTGCGACTGCTCGCGCACAGCACCGCCGAGGCCGCAGACCTGCGCGCGTTCATCGCCGCCGAACGCGCCGCAGGGGCCACTGCCGTCACTGCCGTGGAGATCGTCATCGGCGACGTGGCCAAGGCCGACACCGCGGCGCGCCTGTTGTACGGGCTCACCACCGACACCGACGTGCTCCACACCGCGGGCGTCATCCATCCGTCGCGCGTGCGCCAGTTCTACGAGGTCAACACCAACGGCACCCGCCACCTCGCGCAGGCGGCCGGCGACGCAGGCGTGCGCAGGTTCGTGCACGTCTCGTCGAACAGCCCGTTCGGCACCAACCCCGACCCTGCCGACACGTTCCGGCACGACGAGCCGTTCCACCCGTACCTCGGCTACGGCGCATCGAAGATGCAGGCCGAGATGGCCGTCGACGAAGCGGTGGCCGCGGGGCTCGACGCCACCATCGTGCGGCCGCCGTGGTTCTACGGCCCGTTCCAGCCACCGCGGCAGACCACCTTCTTCCGCATGGTGCGCACCGGCAAGTTCCCCGTCATCGGCAAGGGCGATCAGCGACGCTCGATGGTCTACGTCGACAACCTGGTCGACGGCGTCTTCTGCGCCGAACTGGTGCCTGCTGCTCGCGGCAAGGGCTACTGGATCGCCGACGAGCGGGCCTACACCGTCGACGAGATCGTCGAGACCGTCGGTCGTGCTCTCACCGACGAAGGCCTCTCGGTGACGCCGCCCACCACCCGACTGCCCACACTGGCCGCACGCGTGGCCGAGGCCGGCGATCGCGTGCTGCAGGCCGTGGGGCTGTACCAGCAGCAACTGCACGTGCTCGGCGAGATGGGCCACACCATCGCGGTCGACATCAGCCGCTCCACCGCCGAGATCGGCTACGTGCCGCAGGTCGCGCTGTACGAGGGCATGCGTCGCAGCATCCGCTGGTGCCTCGACCAGGGGCTGGAACTGTGATCGCGCTCGTCACCGGCGGCAGCGGCTACTTCGGTTCGCTGCTCGTCCACCGGCTGGTCGCGGCCGGCCACACCGTGCGCGTGCTCGACCTCAACGACGTCGACGACCGCCCCGCCGGGGTGGAACTGGTGCAGGGCGACATCCGCGACGCCGCGGTCGTGGCCCGCGCGGTGCAGGGCGTCGACGTGGTGTTCAACAACGTCGCGCAGGTGCCGCTGGCCAAGGACGAGGAGCTGCTGCGCACCGTCAACGTCGACGGCACCACGCTGCTGCTGGCCGAGTGCCTGCGCGCCGGCGTGCGCAAGGTGGTGCACACCTCGAGCAGCGCGGTGTTCGGGGTGCCGCGCAGCAATCCGGTGCTGCCCACCACCGTCCCCTCCCCCGTCGAGGCCTACGGCCACGCCAAGCTCGCCGCCGAATGGGCGTGCCTCGACGCGGTGCGCAACGGACTCGATGTCACGATCGTGCGGCCACGCACCATTCTCGGCCACGGCCGGCTCGGCATCTTCGGCATCCTGTTCGAATGGGTGGCCGACGGTGCCGACATCTTCGTGCTCGGCGACGGCAGCAACCGCTACCAGTTCGTGCACGCCGACGATCTCGCCGACGTGTGCGTGCTCGCAGGCGCGTCGCCCGGACCCGCGGTGTTCAACGCCGGCACCGACCGCTTCGGAACCATGCGCGAGTCGCTGGAAGCGCTGTGTGCGCATGCCGGCACGGGCTCGAAGGTGCGCTCGCTGCCCGCCGGTCCGGCCGCGCTGGGCATGAAGGCGGCCGCCGGCCTGCACCTCGCGCCGTTCGCCCCGTACCACTGGCTGATGTACAGCAAGTCGTTGTGGTTCGACACGCAGCACGTGCACGATGCACTCGGGTGGTCGCCGAAGTACTCCAACGCGGAGATGCTGGCCGACAGCTACGACTGGTTCTTGGCGAACCGTGCGAGCACCGCCGACGAAGGCCGCAGCCACCATCGCACCATCGCCAAGCAAGGCGCGCTGCGAGTGCTGAAGACCGCCACCCGCCTGCTGCCCGGCTGACGAGCGGGCGCGGGTTCCGGCCGTCGGACTGGGCACTACGGTGCCGAGCATGACGGAGATCGGAACGGATTGGCGTGTGGTCGATGGCGTGACGACGGCATGGTTCGATGCGCGCTCGCTCGCCCAGGGAGCTGCGCTCGCCGCGCGCATCGTGGAGCTGTCGAACGAGATCGTGGTCGACCTGCGAGCCACCGGCGTGCGGGTGCGCCTCGACTCCGACGACCACGCAGCCGCTGTGTCGGCGGCCGCGCGTGATCTCGGGCTGGCCGCCGACACCGCCGTGCCGCAGCAGCTGAGCGTCGTGGTCGAGTCCGCGAACCCGACCGAGGTGGCAGAGTTCTGGCAGCGCGTGCTCGACTTCGCGCGTGGAGGCGAGGGTGAGTTGACGGATCCGTTGCAGCGCGACCCAGCGATGCGAATCGGGCAGTCGACCGAACCGCGACCGCTGCGGAACCGCATCCACCTCGACGTGGTGCGGCCGGCCGCGGTGGTCGAGCAGATGGGTCTCGGTGAGGCATCGGGACCGTACGGGGTACGCCACAGCGACCCCGACGGCAACGAGGTCGACCTGGTGCCGGGCGACCCGCTCGGCGAGAGCGTCGCGACGGCCGACTGGCAGGCGGTGTTCAGCGCGATGGCGTGCTACCGCACCACCTCGCCTGCTCAGCAGCGTGACCTGGCTGCCGCCGCAGCAGCACTGGCCGCCGACGCGGGCTTCCCACTGCTGATCGACGTACGCCCCGGACTCGTCATCCTCGACAGCGGCAAGGACCAGTGGGAGGCCGACGCCCACGGCCTCGCGGCCGACTTCACCGACCTCGCCGGCAACCTCCAGACCGCGGCCCGCGAACTCGGGGCCACTGCCGACCCCGCGCTGTCGCGCTTCGCTCAACTCTTCCTCGACGCTGCCGACGTCGCCGCCGTCCGCGCGTTCTGGGTCGCCGCACTCGGATACGCCCCCGACCGCAGGGCCGGTGTCACCGACATCCACGATCCGCGAAGGTTGAGTGCCGTGCTGGTGTTCCAGCCGCTCGACGTGTCGGAGACAGACCGACGCCGGCAGCGCAACCGCATCCACTTCGAGCTCGCCGTCGCCTCGGACCAGTCGCAGGAGCGGGTGGCCGCCGCCCTCGCCGCGGGCGGCCGCCAGCTCGACGAGTCAGAGCATTCCTGGCGCGTCGCTGACCCCGAAGGCAACGAGCTCGTCATCGTCGCCGGTGCGTGAGCACGGCGTCGCTCGGGCATCTCGACACCTTCGGGAAGCGTTTCATCGCGGCACCCGCGATGAATCGCTTCGCCAACTGCCTTGAGCGTCAGGGGCGGGGCGAACGTCGGCTGCCGCGCGAGCGGGCGCGGGCCTTGGCCATCACCTGGCCGTGCAGGCCGAGCAGCACGCCGCGTGCCGACGCTTCCCAGGTGAGCGTGCGGGCGCGGGCCAGCGCGGCGTCGGCCATCGCCTGACGGCGGGGTGCGTCGAGCAGCACGTCGGCCATCGCGTCGCCCAAACATTCGAGCGGCACCAGCACGCCGGTGACACCGTCGACCACGCTGCTGCGGTGGCCGTTGACGTCGGTGGCCACTGCGGGAATGCCGCACGCCGCCGCCTCGGTCATCGTGAGCCCCCACCCTTCGGCCAGCGATGCACTGCTGACGAGCCACGCCCGCTGGTACAGCGCGATCAGGTCGTCGTCGCTGAGCCGGCCGGCGAGATGGATCCAGTCGTGCGCGCCGTGCTGCTCGATGCGTTGCTCGAGCACCGGCTTCAACGGGCCCTCCCCCACGATGTACAGCTGCAGGTCGGGCACGCGCCGCTTGGCCACCACCGCTTCGTCGATGAGGTGGTCCTGGCGCTTCACCGGCGCGAGCCGCCCCACCGATACCACCGTCGGCACCGCTGCCCGCTCGCCTCCGGGGTGGAACGCCTCGTCGACGCCGTTGTTCACGGCCACCACGCGGTCGTGCCGGAAGCCGAGGTGCAACAACTCGTCACGGGTGGCGTCGCTCGGGGTGAGCGTGAGCGTGCGCCGGTAGAAGGGCGGCGCCAGCCGGGCCTCCACCGCACGGCCCATGAACGCGAACGGCCGGGGCAGCAGCTGGTCCCACATCGGACCGTGCACGTGGTGCAGGAACGTGATGCGCGGCTTGTGACACCACACCGGGCTCAGCCACGGCACGCCGTTCCAGATCTCGACGAGCGCGTCGTAGTTCCGGCGTTCGCGCAGCTCACGGGCCACGCCACGGGGGAACACGCTGTACCGGCTGCCCTTGCGCACCACGTGATAGCCGTGGCGCTCGGCGTGCGTGGGCAGGCCCTGCGCGAACGAGGTGCGGTGGGTGATGTCGAGTCCGGCCTCGGCCCATCGGCGCATGAAGTGGTCGGCGTGCACCTCGGAACCGCCGGCGTCGGCATCGTCGAGGTCGCGCCACGCCAGCACGTGCACTCGGCGGCAGCCGACCCCGATCATCTCGGCGGCCAGCTCCTCGATGGTCGGCGGAACGGCAGACATGGCGGGGAGAGGGTATCGAAGAGAACCGGGAGACCGTTGGATCGCCGCCTCGATCACTAGAGTCGCCGCCGTGCCTGCAGCCACCGCTACGCCGTCGCCCGCCGGCACCGATCTCCCCTTCGTCCTCGGCGGAGCGTTCGGCGGATGGCGCACACGCCGCCCCGATCTCCGGTCGGTGCTGGCGCTCGCCATGGTCGCGGTCGTCATCGCCATCCCGCTGCGCGGGCTGTTCCTGGCCACCGGCAGCTCGATGGAGGAAGGGTTCATGCTCACCTTCCCGCAGCGAGTGCTGGAGGGCGACGTGCCCAACGTCGACTTCCTCCACCTCTACGGGCCGTTCTCCCTGCACGTGCTCGCGGGCTGGTACTGGCTGTTCGGCGACACGCTCGAGACCCAGCGGGTGTTCGGGTTGCTGCAGCACCTGGGCATCATCTTCGCCCTCTACACCCTGGCTCGGGCCTGGGGCCGCCGCACGGCCGTGGTCAGCGCCGTCACCGTCACGATGCTGGTGCTCACTCCCATCGGGCTGTCGGCACTCGCGTGGGAAGGTGCCATCGCGCTCGGCCTGTGGAGCGTGGTGCTCGGCATCCGTGCACTCCACACCGACGGCCGTGCACGTGTGCGGGCGCTCGCCGGCGCCGGAATGCTGGTCGGGTTCGCCCTCGGCTATCGCCCCGATCTGGTGCTCGCGCTCGGCCTGGTGCACGGCTGGCTGCTGTGGCAGGGCAACCCGCGGGCCGAGACGCGCCGGCTGTGGAAGCCCGCGGCCATCGGCGTGGCGGTCGGCTCCATCCCGTTCCTGGTGCACCTGGCCATGGCCGGCATCGGCCCCAGCGTGCGCGGAATGTTCCTCGAGCCGGTGTTCGATCTGCGCCCCGGCCGCGAACTGCCGAGGCCGCCGGGCTGGAACCAGATCGACGGTGCCCTGCAGGCGGTGGCCGAGGGTCCGCTCGACGCACCGTGGTGGGGTTTCCCGTCGCTCGCTGCCAGCCAGCAGCTGTTCGTGTGGTTCTTCGTGGTCATCATCGTCGCCATCGCGCTGCCTCTCATCGCGTGGCGGCTCCTGCGTCGCGTAGATGGTGGCTCGGCGCGCCTGACGGTGCTGATGGGCGCTTCGCTGTTCGGTCTCGGCATGCTTCCGCAGGCGATGCAGCGACCCGACAGCACGCACCTCGCGTGGGGGTCGTGCGTGTCGTTCGCGCTGCTCCCATGCCTTCTCGTCGAGCTCGTGCCTCGCATCGCACCTCGTCTCACCCGCCACGCCTGGTTCGTGGCGGGTGCGGCCATCGCGGCGACGATGTTCGTGGTCAACCCGTTCTTCACGTACCGGTACTACCTGCTGCAGACGCGAGTTGCCGTGGGCAACAAGCCGGGTGGCTTCGAGGTCGCCCGCGACCACCGGCGGTTCTTCTTCGGTAACCAGGCGCTGCAGTCGGCCAGCCAGGCGGCCATCGACGATCTCGACCGGCTGTCGTCGCCCGGCGAGCGATTGCTGGTCGGCCCGGCCGATCTCAGCCGCACCATCTACAGCGACGCCGCGTTCTACTACATGTTCCCCGAGCTCACGCCGGCGACGTTCTTCATCGAGATGGACCCGGGCCTCGCCGACCAGGAAGGCTCACGCCTCGCCGACGACGTCGCCAGCGCCGACTGGCTGATCCTCACCAACTTCTGGACCGGTTGGTTCGAGCCGAACGCGTCGAGCGAGTTCGGCAGCGACGCTCCCAACCAGGTGGTCGCCGACCAGTTCTGCCTGGTCGGCAACTACGAGGACGCGCTCGTGCTGCTCTACCAGAAGTGCGACGTCGGCGACGGCATCAGCCCGGCCGGCATCGGCATCGGCACGCAACGCCGCGCCGACTTCGACGCCGAGCTCGCCGAACGCGCCGCCCAAGGCTGACGCCCAGTCGGCCGGCCGGCCCCCCGGCGGCCGTTCACGAACGCACGTGTCGCGGCCCCACCTGGGTGTGAGTCGGTGGAGCCGCGACACGAACGGGCGGACGGGGGCGCTGCGAGCGGGGTGGCAGACTGGCGAGATGATCGATCACCTCGGCATCCAGTGCACCGACATGGCCGCCAGCGCCACGTTCTACGAGACCGTCCTCGCGCCGCTGGGCGGCGTCAGGATGATGGACTTCGGCGTCGCCATCGGCTTCGGGGTGCCGCCCGAGCCCGAGTTCTGGATCAGCGAGTTCGACTCGGGAGAAGGTTTCCGCGAGTCGCACATCGCGTTCAAGGCTGCCGACCGGGCGACGGTTCGCGCGTTCTTCGACGCCGCGGTCGGTCTCGGCGCCGAGGTGCTGCACGAACCACGGGTGTGGCCCGAGTACCACCCGAACTACTACGGCGCGTTCGTGCGCGACCCCGACGGCAACAACGTCGAGGCCGTCTGCCACCTCCCCGAAGAGGACTGACTCGCTGCGGGCCATCCGAGTGTGAGCGGCCCGACGGGGGTGCACCTGCCACTCGGATGGTCGGCTGCCACTCGGATGGTCGGCTGGCACTCGGATGGTGGGCGGCCGGAGGGTGGCAGCCTGCGGGTCAGCCGAGGGGCAGGCGTCGCCAGATGGGGCCGGGCACGTGACGCAGCGTCATGAACACGACGCGCAGGATGCCCGGCGCCCACACCGTGCGCCGCTTCGAACGCAGGCCTTTCGCGGTGGCAGCCGCGACGGCCTCCGGCGTGGTGGCGAACGGGGCGGCCTTCAGCCCGGCGGTCATCGCCGAGTGGACGAAACCCGGGCGCACGACCAGCATGTGCACCCCCTCGCCGGCGAGTTCGTCGCCGAGGCCCTGCGCGAAGCCGTCGATGCCGGCCTTGGTGGCGCCGTAGACGGCGTTGGCCGCGCGCACTCGTTCGCCGGCCACGCTGCTGAGCATCACGATGGCACCGTGGCCCTGCACGCGCATGCGGTTCGCCACCGCGATGGTGGCCGACATCACGCCGGTGAAGTTGACCGCGGCCACCTCGGTGGCAGCGGCGACATCCTTCGACGTGGCCTCGCCATCGCCGAGCAACGCGAACGCGATGATCGCGAGGTCGATGTCGCCGTACTGCTCGCCGATCGAGCGAACCAGCGCTTCGTGCGTGTTCGAGGCCGCGCCGTCGAACTGCACCACGTGCACTGCCAGCCGGTCGTGGCGCAGCCCGGCAGCTGCCTGCTCGCCCTTGCCCGTGTCGCGGCACGCGAGCACCACCGTGCGCGCGTTCGGGCTGAGCAGCTCGCGCACGATGGCGAGGCCGATGTCGCTGTTGCCGCCGAGCAGCAGGATGGTCTGAGGTTCGCCGAGCGCGTTGTCCATGAGTGGGTGATCTTTCAGTCGGTGAGGCCGAGGCGGCGGGAGAGGTCGCTCTGCCACACGCCGGTGGGGTCGACGCCGTCGCGCACGGCCTTCCACTCGGCGAGGCGCGGGTACCCACGACGGATGGCGTCGGGAGTGGTGACGGAGTCCTTGGCGAAGTAGTGGCGACCGCCGGCGTCGAGCACCAGGCGGTCGAGGCTGTGCAACATGCCGCCGAGACCGCTGGAACCGGCGGGCACGTCGAGCGCCAGCGTCCAGCCCGGGGCGGGGAAGCTGAGCGGCGCCTGGCTCCCGGGGCCGAAGCGCTTCAGCACTGCGAGGAAGCTGGCGGTGCCGCTCGCCGAGAGGCGCTCGATCACCGTTCGCATCGTCTCCTCCTCACCGAACGGCACGACGAACTGGTACTGCAGCATGCCCTTGGAGCCGTAGATGCGGTTCCACTTGCCGACCATGTCGAGCGGGTGGAAGTAGCCGGCGATGGTCTGCAGCTCGCCCTCACGGTGGCGTGGTGCCTTGCGGTACCACATCTCGTTGAACGCGGCGACGGTGGCGTGGTTGATGACGCCCATCGGCGGGATGAGCGGCGGCATCGAGACCAGCTGCTTGGCGCCGTACGCCAGCGGATCGATGGCCTCGCGCGGCCCCAGCTGGTCGAGGCGTGCGTGGTCGCCGCGGCTGAGCACGCTGCGACCGAGCGAACGACCCTTCGCCTGCGGATCGATCCAGGCGACGCTGTAGCGGTAGTCGTCGTCGTGTTCCGCCATCGCGGTGAACAGCGAGTCGAGATCCGGCACACGTTGCGTGTCGACCGACATGCGGCTGGTCTCGATCGGCAGCAGGCGCACGGTGGCGTCGAGGATGACCCCGGTGAGGCCCATGCCGCCGACGGTGGCCCAGAACAGCTCCGGCTGCAGGTGGGGACCGACGACCACCTGCGTGCCGTCGGCGAGCAGCAGCGTGAGCGCCGCGACGTGGTTGCCGAACGACCCTTCGACGTGGTGGTTCTTGCCGTGGATGTCGCTGGCGATGGCGCCGCCGATGGTGACGAACCGGGTGCCGGGGGTGACCGGGACGAAGAACCCGCGCGGCACGATCACGCGCAACAGATCGTCGATGCTCACGCCGGCTGGCACAGTGACCGTTGCCGCCGCCGAGTCGACCACCGACTGGTGTGCCGAGCCGAGCAGCCGCATCACCAGCCCGCCGGCGTTCTGCGCAGCATCGCCGTAGCTGCGACCCAGTCCGCGCACCAGCGCGCCTCGATCGCCGGCTTCCTTGAGCGCGGCGGGCACCTCGTGGTTGGGCAGTTCGAGCACCTCCGCCACGGTGGCGTTCGTGCGACCCCAGCCGGTGAGCAGACGACGAGCCGACGGCACTAGTACGGCCATTCCGGTTCGCGGCCGGTGATGCGCTGCAGCACGCCACCGAGCCTCACGGTGATGAGCACCTTCAACAGCAGGTTCTTCACGAACCACGGCACCTGGGCAAGCTGGCGGGCGGCATTGCCGGCGCGACTGCGCCAGGTGCCGTCGAGGTCGGCGCAGTACTCGGTGAGGGATCGGGCACGGCCGACGTAGCGCCAACGACCGCCGAACATCAGCTCGCGTGCGATCGCGAGCGTGACACCGAGCGACGAGAACGAGTCGTGGATGAGCAACGTGCCACCCGGCCGTACGCGGCGGCCCCAGTCGCGGATGTCGGCCCGTGCCGGCGCGTACCGGTGCGCGCCGTCGACGTACAGCACCGCCGGCTCGCCAGGCACCTCGTCGTGGGCGACATCGCTGAACGCGCGGACGTGGCGCACTCGATCGGCGACTCCGGCAGCAGCCAGGTTCGCGTTGAACACGTCGTGGTCGGTGGCCGCGGCCTCGGCGAAGCCCTCGATCTCCTGCGGACCGCGATCGTTGCCGGCGTGGGGGTCGATGGCGACGACCTCGACCCCCGCCGGGGCGGCGCTGGCGAGCACGATGGTGCTGCGACCACGGAAGCTGCCGATCTCGACGATGGTGTCGCCGGCGTGCGTGGCGGCCGCCGCGGCGTACAGCCGTGCGGCCTGATCCGGACTCATCCACCCATCGACACCGTCGACTGCCGCCAACGTCTCGTCGAACGATCGCATGCTGCTCACCCTACGTACACTCCCAGTCCGAAAACGATCGCCCACACCACGCCGAGGATCTGCAGCGTGCGGTCCGCAGCGAAGATCTCCTCCGGCGCGGCACCGTGGCCCTGCTCGAGGATGAGCGTGTAGCGCAGCAGCGCCGTCAGCATCGGCACGATCGACAGCTCGTAGAACGGCCACGAACTGCCCGACACCTCACGCACCTCGAACGCCCAGATGCAGTAGGTGACGAGCGTGGCACCGACGGCGACCGACAGCACGGTCTGCAGGAACGGGAGCGTGTAGTCGTCGAGCGTCGCGCGCGTGGCGGAGCTGTCGCCCATCTCGCGCAGCTCGGCGAACCGCTTGCCGGTGACGATGAACAGCGACCCGAACGACGTGCACAGCACGAACCAGGTGCTCATCTTCACGTCGGTGACCACGGCGCCGGCGATGGCGCGCAGCACGAAACCGGCGGCGACAGCCACCAGGTCGACGACGGCGACGTGCTTGAGCACCGTGCTGTAGAGCGTGGTGAGGACGACATAGCTGAGCGCCACCACGCCCATCTGCCAGCCCAGGCCGAACGCGAGTGCGATGCCGCCACCCAGCATCAGCGACCCGACCACCTTGGCCACGCCGATGGGCAGTGTGCCGCTCGCGATGGGCCGCTTCGACTTGGTCGGATGCTGCCGGTCGGCCTCCACGTCGTGGATGTCGTTCCAGTAGTAGGTGCCGCTGCTGACCAGGCAGAACGCGACGAACGCGAGGATGGTGCGCCACAGGAACGACCAGTTGTCGAGCACACCGGCGGCGCCGGGCGCGGCGAAGACGAGCACGTTCTTGGCCCACTGCTTGGGCCGCGCTTCGCGGACGATGGCGCGGATCATTCGAAACCCGAGGGCACGGCCGACACCAACGTGCGGGTGACCAGCAGCGGGTGGTCCGCGCGGGCCAGCAACTCGCGGTCGCCGGCGCTGTCGCCGTACGCCCACACGGTGGCGTCCTCCATGCGTCGCAGCACCAGCCACGCATCGAGGCGCCGCACCTTCTCCCCTGCACGACAGTTGGCACCGTCGAGGCCGTCGGCGAACTCGTCACCCGCTCGCAGCGGTTCGGCGCAGAGCACGTCGTCGACACCCAACCGGCGACCGAGCGGCCGCAGGTAGGGCCCGAGCGAGGCGGAGACGAGCACGATGCGGTGGCCCGCACGTTGGTGCCAGCGGAGCCGGCCCATCGTGTCGGCGCGCATCCACCCGGCCTCCACCTGCTCGGCGAACTGCTCACCCAACGCCTCGACGTGCGCCACCTTGCGGCCACGCAGCACGCCGCCCACCACCAGTTCCTTCATCCGATCGCGATCTCGACGGGCCGCGGCGCCGAGCGTGGCACCCGGCTTGTGCAGCAGTGCGCGCGACACCGCCGGCCAGCCACCGACGCGCAGCAGGAACGGCTTCACGCAGTCGCGCACCGTGAGCGTGCCGTCGACGTCGAACGCGGCCACCGTGTCGGTCATCGCAGGCCCTCGATCATGGACCAGAAGTCTGGCCAGCTCTTGCTCACCACATCGGGATCCTCGATGATGATGCCGCTGGCGCCGAGACCCACCAGTGCGAACGCCATCGCCAGCCGATGGTCGTGGTGCGTGCCCAGCGTGGCGGTGTGCGGGGTGCTCGGTCGCACGACCAGCCCGTCGGGGTTGTCGGTGGCGTCGATGCCGGCCTTGCGCAGCTCGATGCACAGGTCGGTGAGGCGATCGCTCTCCTTGTTGCGGATGAACCCGACGCCGTGGATGTCGGTGGGCCCGTCGGCGAACGCGGCGACTGCCGCCAGTGTGGGCACCAGATCCGACAGGTCGACCATGTTGATGCTCAGTCCGTGCAACCGGCCGGTACGACTGACCGTGGTGCCGCGGCTGTCCTGGCTGACCTCGCATCCCATGCGCGCGAGCACATGACAGAACGTCGCGTCGCCCTGGATGGAGGTATCGGTGAGGTCGGGCACGGTGACCCGCCCGCCGCAGATGGCCGCCGCCGCCAGCGGGTAGCCCGCCGAGCTGGCGTCGGGCTCGATGGTGAAGTCGAGCGGCGCATACCGACCCGGCGGCACCGTGATGATGCGGTCGCCGAGCCCCACGCCGGGCACGCCGAACGCCTCCATGATGGCTGCGGTGATGCGGATGTAGGGCCGAGACACGAGCGGCGTGGTGAGCACGAACCGCAGGCCGTTGGGGAAGTACGGCGCGATGAGCATCAGTGCGGTGAGGTACTGGCTGCTCACGTCGCCGCGCAGCTGCACCTCGTCGAGCGAGATGTCGACGGGCCCGTGCACGGTGACCGGCAGGTGCCCCCACCCTTCGTGCGCATGCACGTCGACGCCCATCGCGACCAGCGCGTCGTGGAGGGGTGCCATCGGCCGGGCCCGCAACGGCGGAAGGCCGTCGATCGTGTACGGCCCTGGCCCGAGCGCGGCGAGGGCGGTGACGAACCGCGAGGTGGTGCCCGCCAGTCGTGCCGACAGCGTGAGCGGCCCTCGCTTGAACGAACGCAGCCCACCGGCCACGCGCACGTCGTCGCCGTCGCGTTCGGCTTCCAGGCCCAGCTCGCGCAGGCAGTCGAGCATCGCCTCCGTGTCGTCGCCGTCGGGCACACCACGCAGGATGGATTCGCCCTCGGCGAGCGCGGCGCACACGAGCGCGCGGTTGGCGATGCTCTTCGACCCAGGAACCTCGACCACCGCATCGATCGGTGCGCCGAAGGGAGCGACTCGGTAGACGTCCATCGGGCCGCTCAGCTCAACCGCTGCACGGCGGGTCGGTAGCCGCGGGCGATGAGCCCACCGCGGTACACATCGGCCATCGTCGCGTCGACGAGCACCACCGCGACACCGCGGTTGCCCTCCACGCTGTGCACCACTTCGAAGCTGTCGATGTTGACGCCGAGCTCGGCGGCGAGCGTGAACACCTCGGCGGCGGCACCGGGACGATCGGGGATGGGGATGCGCATCTCGGCCAGCTCGCTGGGTTGCGTGCCCCGCACGGGCAGGTTGGCTCGGGCGTCACGAGCGTGCGCGAGGCGACGGTAGAGCTCGTCGCGGTCGTCGGCGTGCACCACCTGGCGCATGCCCTGCAGCCCTTCGATGAGCCCGTCGAGCGCCGACAGGATGGCCGTTCGGTTCTCGGCGCAGATGTCGAGCCAGATGTTGGGTTGGCCGCTGGCGATGCGGGTCATGTCGCGGAAGCCACCGGCGGCCAGGCGCAGCAACGCCGCGTGTTCCTCCGAACGCTCGCTGGCCAGGCCCATCAGGGTGGCGGCGGTGAGGTGCGGCACGTGGCTGATGACGGCCACGGTCTGATCGTGCCGATCGGCCGGCAACGCCACCACGTCGGCACCGAGCTCGGCCACCACAGCCGCCACCGCGCTGAACGTGGTGTCGGCGGTGTTGCTCGACGGGGTGAGCACCCACACCGCCCCCTCGAACATGCTGCCGTCGGCACCGTCGAGGCCTTCCAGCTCGCTGCCTGCCATCGGATGCCCGCCGACGAACCGAGGGTGGTCGACCGCCGCGACGACCGCCGCCTTCACGCTGCCGACGTCGGTGACCAGGCCGATGGTCTCGGCGAGCGCGCGCTTGGCCTGATCGGCCACGGTGAGCACAGGAGTGGCCACGAACGTGATCTCGGCGGTCGGGTCGAGACCCAACGCGCCGACGAGGCCCATCTCCTGCGCGCGGACGCAGCGCTGCGGATCCGTGTCGTCGCCGCTGACGTGCCAGCCGCGATCGGTGAGTGCGCGCGCGATGGAACCCCCGATGAGTCCGAGACCCACGACGTTCGCCCGACGACTGGTTGACACGGCTCGCTAGCGTATCGGCCGGGTGTCGCCCGCCGCCGACTCCACCAAGCTGCGCACTTCCGCCTGGGTGAGCTCCCGCCATGCACCCGGAGACAACTGTGCGTCGCGCAGCGGCCCGATGCGCACGCGGACCAGGCGTTGCACCGGATGACCGACCGCTTCGCACATCCGCCGCACCTGGCGGTTGCGCCCTTCGTGGATGGTGATGCGCAGCACTCCCGGGCTCGGTTGCGACACCTTCGCGGGTGCCGTCATGCCGTCGTCGAGCTCGACGCCGTCGCGCAGGCGGCGCACCGCCCCGGTGCCCGGCGACCCGGACACCTCCGCCAGGTACTCCTTCTCCACCCCGTGACTGGGGTGTGCCAACCGGTGGGCCAGGTCGCCGTCGTTGGTCAGCAGCAGCAACCCTTCGGTGCCCACATCGAGCCGGCCGACCGGGTACACACGCGGTTCCGCCGGCACGATCTGCACCACCGTCGGGCGACCCTGCGGATCGTGCGCGGTGGTGACCACGCCCTCGGGCTTGTTGAGCAGGTAGTAGACGAGCCCAGGCTTGGTGCCGATCGGCACGCCGTCGACCTCGACCGAATCGGCCTCCACGTCGACCCGCCGGCCGAGCACCGCCACCTGGCCGTTCACGGTGACTCGACCCGCGGCGATCATGTCCTCGCACACGCGCCGGCTGCCCCACCCGCGAACCGCGAGCACCTTCTGCAGGCGCTCGCCTTGCGGCAACTCGGCCGAGCGGGCGGCCATCTGCTCCCAGAGGGGAGGTTCGAGCTCGCGCTCAGGCACGGGCGTCGGCCGGTGGGTCGATGCGCAACCCGTGCTCCAGCGCCTCGACCACGTCGGCGCCGGGCACGAACTCGGCGATCGGCGGCAGGTCGGACAGTGAGTTGACGCCCAGCTTCTCCAGGAAGGCAGGAGTGGTGCCGAACAGGATGGCCTGGCCGGGACCGGTGTCGCGGGCGACCTCGGTGACGTAGCCACGAGCCTGCAGCGTGCGGATGACACCGTCGGGGTCGACGCCGCGAATGCTGGCGATCTGCGCACGCGAGAGCGGCTGCTTGTAGGCGATGATGGCGAGCGTCTCCAGGGCGGCGCCGCTCATGCGGGCCCGCTGGCCGTCGAGCAGGAACCGCTCCACGTACGGCGACAGCTCGGGATGAGTCTGATAGCGGTAGCCGCCGGCCACCTTCGCGAGCTGGAAGCCGTGCCCGGCCTCGGCGTAGGCGTCGGCGAGCTCGGCACACAGCCGTTCGATCACCACCACCGGCTGCTCGAGCAGCTGTGCCAGTTGTTCGGCGGGCACCGGCTCGACGGCCACGAGGATGATGGCCTCGATGGCGCGGACGGTCTCGGCGTCGAGAGGGTTGGGATGGTCGGACACGGTCAGTTGCTCATCCTTCGTATTCGTCGGCGAACTCGTCGAGCGACGCGGCGTCGATGGTGGTGTCGCCGCCGGTCCACACCACGTCGATGTCGCCGAAGCGCTCGGGCTGCTCGAGCTCGACCAGACCCTGCTTGAACAGCTCGAGCAGGGCGAGGAAGCGGACGATGACCTCCAGCCGCTCGACGAGACCGCTGGTGAGCCGGCGGAACGACATCCGCCCGGCGCGAGGCAGCTCGTCGATCAGCTCGGCGAGCGCGTCGGCCACGCTGGCGCGGATGGGCGCCACATGGAACAGGTCGATGCGCAGCACCGGCTTGGGCGTGACCGCCTTCACGAACGCACGGTGCAGTCGCTGCGGGGTGACGCCTTCCATCAGGTCGGGCATCAGTTCGGCGAAGCGGTCGTCGGCGCCCACCGAGCGCGGGAACGAGCGGTCGGCGTCGTCGGCGAGCCGGCTGAACACGCCGGCCACGTCCTTGAACGTCTTGCACTCCAGCAGGCGGGCGAGCAGCAGGTCGCGTTCCTCCCACAGCGCCAACTCGTCGTCGATGTCGATGTCGTCGCGCCCGGGCAGCAGCCGGCGCGCTTTCAGCTCGACCAGCGTGGACGCGATGAGCAGGAACTCTGTGGCCAGGTCGAGGTCGAGCTGCTGCAGCTTCTCGATCTCCTCCAGGTACGCATCGACGATGCGACTCAGCGAGACCTCGTAGATGTCGACCTGTTCCTTGAGGATCAGGTGCAACAGCAGGTCGAACGGCCC